>DAOUIY010000008.1:0-190053 GCA_034423215.1 Dehalococcoidia bacterium | reverse complement strand
TTCCTGCGAAGGCAGGAATCTTAACTACTGCCGGTCGAGGTTCCCGCCTTCGCGGGAACGACGAAAAGGGACGCTAGGAAGCCCCCACATTCAATTTGACGACACGCCCTAAGAACTTGAAAATAAAGGAAAGCCACAAGTAGGGGCGCACCGCCGTGCGCCCCTACGGTTATTCTTCCTTCATCTGGACAGTGCCATTTGAACAATATGTACACTGCCGGACGTGAGTTTTGGTGACCTACAACCCCTGCCCCACCGTGGCAATCAGGTTCAAACTCCGCTCCATGGATGCCTGGGCGTCGCTGCCGGCGGTTATCGGGTGGGCCAGTATTTCCGTGGCGCCCCAGTCGAACAGTTCGCGCAGCCGGCCGGCCACCGTTTCCTCGTCGCCGGCCAGCACCACGTCCTCAACCATTCCGTCGCTCCACGTTCCTTCCCGCGCCTCCGGGTGGCCGGAAGCGGCGAACATTTCCTGGTAGAAGGGTGAGCGGGGGTAGTTGGCCAGCTGGGCGCGGGCCGCTTCCCGCACATCGTCCGCATTCTCATGGACGCACACCGGCGCGTGGGCTACCAGCGGCGGCGTTGGCCGGCCGGCTCTCTCCGCTCCTCGCTGCATTTCCGGCAGGGCCACGTCCCGCAGGTACTGGCCGGGGCAGACCCAGCTTATCGCCCCGTCGGCCACCTCGCCGCACAGCCGGAAGGAGCGGCGGCGCAGGGCCGAGGCCATCACCGGAACGTCGGGAGCCGGCGCTCCGGGCAGGGCGCCGTGGCCGTGGTACTGGGTCCCGTCGTAGTCCACCTGCCCTTCCCACAGCAGCGCCTTGACAACCTGGATGTACTCCCGCAGGTTGGTCAGCGGCGCGTTGTGCTCGATACCGAACATGGGCTCAATGCTGACCTTGTGGCTGGGCCCCAGCCCCAGCCGGAACCGCCCCGGGGCAAGTTGGGCCACCACCTGGGTCTGCGCCACTGCCACGATGGGGTGCCGCGGGTAGGTGGGGATGATGCTTGTGCCCATGAGGATGCGGTCGGTAACGGCCGCCGCCGCGGCAAAGGTGGTTAGCGCATCGGGTCCGGCCCCGCCGGAGGTCAGCCAGGCCGCCTCAATTCCCAGTTCTTCCAGGTGTTGTATGCGGGCCACCACGGCCCGGCTGTCGCCGCCCATGGCCGCCACGCCAATTCGCTTCTCTGCCATAGATTTCACCTTCCACTCAAGTGCTGTTTTCGGGCAGATTAGCATTGGCTAGGGCAATTGGCAACCGGGGTCTGGCTTCCAAGTTCAGTGGCTGGGCCCAGCTCCTATGGCTGGGCAGGTAGAAAGGGCTGAAGAGAAATCCCTTTCCTTGACACCCCACCTACCCACTCCTACAATCCCACCCATCAAGCTGTACGGAGTGAGTACTTTGACCTGGGAATTTCAACGGGTTGCCGGGCCTTACGGCAGCCCCACCGACGGGCCGGTCTGGGATGGGGAGGCGTTGCTCTTCACCCAGCTTACCTTCCCCTTCAATGCTGCCAATAACCGCATCCTGCGCTACGACCCATCCTCCGGCGCCGCAACCGACTTCCGTCGCTGGACCAACCGCACCGCCGGCCTGGCCTTTTCCTGTTCCGGTGTTCTTTATGGCGCGCAAAGCGGCGGGCGCAGGCTGGTGCGGTTCAACGCCGACGGCAGCACGTCGCCCCTGGCCCACAAGCTGGACGGCATATACCACAACCAGCCCAAGGACCTGGTGGTGGACAGCCAGGACCGCATCTGGTTCTGCGACCCCCATGGCGACCTGCGGGAGGCGATGAATCCCCAGATTCACGACAAACTGGACCACGCCTCGGTGCTGCGGCTGGAGGCCCCCACGCTGGATGCGCCCATTACCCGCATTACCTACGACACCGACTCGCCGATGGCCCTGCTCCTGTCTCCGGACGTGTCCATTCTGTACGTGGCGGAAACCTCCGGTGAGCCCGACGGACCGCGGGAGTTGCGGGCTTATCCCATCCTGGAGAACGGGGCAGTGGGCCAGTATCGCCTGTTGCACTCCTTTGGAAGAGATGGCAGAGGCGGGAGGGGCGGCGTCCACCGGGGAATCTACGGCATGTGCCTGGACCGGGACGGCAACGTGGTGGCGGCAGCCGGTGGCGACAAGGCCGGCCCCGGCCCCATGGTTTACGTCATCTCGCCCGGAGGCCGCATACTGGAATCTCATTCCCTGCCGGAGACGCCCACCAACTGCGCCTTGGGCGGCTCGGCCCTCGACGACCTTTACGTGACAACCGCTGAGGGAAGCCTTTTCCGGGGCGCCGCCGCCTGACAGGTTGCGTGCCTGTCCTCGACGGACCCTCGGACGGGGCGCCATTACAGTTTTTCGCCATTACAATTCATCAAAGTACGACTAGAGGAGGAAACATGGTTTCCGGACCCACTGCGCCAAACATGGAAGAGACAATCGCCCTGCTCCGTTCCGAGTCCGACGCGCTGGCCGAATTCCTGGCCGGCCTGGATGACGAGGGTTGGGGGCGGCAAAGCGCCTGCGACGCCTGGACCGTTGCTGACGCTGCGGCCCACATCGCCCAGGGCTCCCAGGGATCGTCCACCGCCATAACCCGGGCCCGGAACGGCGACCCGTCGCCCCCGGAAGGCCAACGCTTCCTTGATGCGGGGGACCGCGCTTCTGAGCCAACGGCGGAGCGGGCCAGGGCCTTCAGTGCGGGGAAGGGGGCATCGGAACTCCTGCAGGCTTACCGGGAGGGAGCCGACCTGCTGGTGCAAACTGCCGAGGGCATACAACCCGGCGACTGGGAAAAACCGTCCTTCCACCGGCGCGGCATGATTCCCATTCACGAAAACATCACCCGGCGTATCCAGGAAATTGCCATCCACGGCTGGGATATTCGCTCGGCCTTTGACCCTGCCGCCGAGATTTCCGAAGCCGGGGCCAGGGAAATTGCGACGGTAGCTCACCGCTGGCTCAATGCCTGCTTCGTTCCCCTCGAGGGCGGAGCCAACGCTCGCTTCCGGTTCGCAGTTTCGGGCCCCAATGCCTTCAGCGAGGACGTGGTGCTGGAGGGCGACGGTTTCCGCATCGAGCCCGCTGGCGAAGCAACCCCGGACGTCACCTTCCGGGCCAACACCAGCGCCTATGTGCTGCTGGTTTATGGCCGCCTGGACATCAGTTCCGGCTCCACCCCGGTGCAATTGGAGATTGACGGGCCGCTGGAAAGGGCTCTCCTCTTCACCCGCAGCTTCCAGGGCTATTAGAGGGACCACCCGCGAATCGGCACAAATGACCACGAAAAAAAAGGCCGGGGCAAGCGCCCCGGCCCTTTTCATTTGCCCCGCGAGCGGCGAAAGCTAGGCCACAGCCCAGTCCACGCCGTTGAGGACTATCTTCTGGAATTCAGGAGTCTCGAAGCTGCGGCCGTCGTGGCCCAGCAGCAGTACGAATACCTTGCCGTCGCCGTAGCTGCGGGTCCAGGCCAGGGGATAGGTGCCGCCGGCCATAAAAGTGGGGGAGCGGTCCGGGCCCCAGGGCCAGGTGCCGTCCTCGGAGTCGCCGGTAAGGAAGATGTTGTTGCCCTCGCCGTAGGCCAGCCCCATGTAAAGCTCATCGTTAGTGGAGAAGTCGGACACGCCCTGTACTCCGGGGTGGGCTGCCTGGCTGACGTTGACGGTAAACTCGCCGTAGGGCGGGTGGTAGCTGGTCCCGCTAATCCAGCCGCCGCCGGTAATCTGGTGGTACTCGGGCCAGGTGGCGGAAAGGCAGGTGGAGATGTGGATGCAGACGAATCCCTTGCCGGACTTGATGTAGTTGGCCATGCCCTCGCACTCGGCGGGTTCCAGGGCCCAGTCACCGAAGCCTTCAATATTCTCGCGACGGGTGTTAAACACCAGGGCGTCGAAGGAGTTCATCTCATCGGATTTGGCCAGGACCGAAGCATCCTCGGTCACGGTCACGTCATGGCCCGCGGCGGTGAGAAAATCGTTCAAAATGGGAGTAGATTCTTCGTAAGGGTGGCGTCCCCCGCTAATCACTAGTAACTTCACTGAATCATACCTCCGGTAGTGATTTTGGCACTTTGGGTTAATGTCGGCCTATTATACACCAGCTACAATGTATGGGCAGAGCCGCCCATGAAATGTCTCGCCCAGTCCCCAGTTCAATTATTCCGCAAAAACCTCGCAATCCAGGTCAAAGGGCGGCACGTGGAACAGCACCATGTGGGCGCTTTCACCTGAATCGTTCCTGTACTCAAACCATTCGTTGGCCGGAATTACCAGCAAATCGGACGCTGCCAGCTGTACTTCCCGGTCGCCCAGTTTGAACTCCACGGACCCACTGATACAAACATAGTACTTGTCGCTTCTCGTGGACTTGGCCTTGGGATGTACTGTTCCAGCCGGAACGTCTACGTGCGCTACCGAAGCCGAAAGGGATTGACCCGCGGTTAAGTCCCTTATCAGGAGCCCGCCAAAGTCAAACTGTTCAGTATCTTCAAGTCTTACTTGAACCAACGTCCTCTCCCGCCATCAAACTGGGGTAGTGACTATCCGGACTACTGCAAAGGGCAGCGAAATGTCTGGATGCTACCCCATCACCCGCCTGAAAAACTCCATGGCGTTGCGGCCCACCACCTTCAATATGTCCTCGTCCGAATGTCCCCGGCTGACTAGACCCCGGATGATGTTCTGGCCGTCGGCCGGCGATTCCAGGCCGTCCAGGTAGGGGGCGGGCAGTTCGTCGTAGGAACGGTTCAGGACATAGTGGTGGAAGTCCACGTGGTCGCCGACGTTGGTGTCGGTGCCGATGGCCACGTGGTCCACGCCCACCAGGTTAATCATGTAGTCGTAGTGGTCCAGCACGCAGTTAATGTCCTGCCCGGGGTCGTCGCTGAGGGAGTTGGGGACGGCGGTGATGGCTATCAGGCCGCCCTTGCGGGCACAGGCCACCAGTTCCTCGTCCCGCCGGGTGCGGGTAGTGGGCCGCAGGGTATAGGAGGCGTTGTGGCTGAAGGTTATGGGCGCCTCGGAAAATTCAATGGCGTCCATGGCCGTGGGAATGGAAGCGTGGGAAACGTCTATGCACATGCCTAGCCGGTTCATTCGGCGCACCACTTCCACGCCAAACTCGCTGAGGCCGCCGGCATTGCGTTCCTGCTGGCCGTCGCCAATGTAGTTCTTGCGGTTGTAGGTCAGGCCCGCCAGCCGCACTCCCGCACTGTGCAGGATGTCCAGGCGGTTGATGTCGTTCCCGATGGCCAGGTGCTCCAGGGTGGGCATGAAGCCGATTTTGCCCTGCTGCCGGGCTGCCTCGATTTCGGCGGCGCTGGTAACCTTTACTATGTCCTCCTGCTGGTCCACGTCCGACAGCATCAACCCCACTTCGGTCAAAATGTCGTCGAACTCGGCGAAGGACATATCCGGGTTGCTGACCAGGCACCGGAACATGTTGGCGGTGGTTACCGCCGTCCACCCGCCCTGCCGCACCGCCTGGTAGCCCCAGCCGTAGATGTTGGCGCGCAGGTACTCGGTCAGGCGGCTGACGTCTTCCGGCAGAATCATGGGATGCTGGTGGACGTCAATCATCACCGCTTCTTCGGCCAGGCGCTGGAACCGCACCTCCTGGGCGGCGTCAAGAGGCACCCGGCTGGAGGGGACGCGGTCTATTTCCTTGGCTAGTGGTACAGAGGGTGTGGTCATTGGTGACTCCTCTCCATATTGAGCCGATAAGCGCAGGCGGAACAAAGCAGATGATCGCAGTGGTGCAGACCGGCGTTACCCTCCCTGCCGCAGCCGTTCCACTTCGGCTTCCAACTCCCGAACCCGGGCCTCGGCTGCCAGGCGTGCCTGCCGTTCTTCGATTCTTGCCTGTTGCTCCTCCAGCCGCGCCTGCCGCTCTGCCAGCCGCGCCTGTTGTATTTCATGGAAGGTTGCAATGTGGCGGCCGGTTTCAGGATCATGCCAGCCTAACTGGCCATTGTTCCAGCGCAGAATGAGGTTGAGGGCTGAACTGTACCCCTGCCGGCTGCCGTCAGCCAGGGTTTCTATGGGAACGGGCTGGTAACTGCCTTCAATCAGAGTGTCTCCCGCCAGGTATTCCCCGTGGTATTCCCCGGTTTCGTCGAAACGCCAGTATTCGCCCACGCCCATGGCGGCGTAGTATTCCCGTTTTTCGGCCAGGTCAACGGAGCCGGTGGAACGGGAAGCCACCTCCAGCACGAAATCGGGGGGCTTCCCTTGGTTGGAGATAATGTAACCGTTGTCTCTGGCATACATTTCAGGGCTCGTATTGAAGGCCACCATCAAATCCGGTATCCGCCGCCCTGCCAGGGGCACCCTTGGTCGCGGAATCAGGTAGAGTTCGGCTTCCACAATTGTGGTGTCCTGATTGCCAAGGTATTGAATAAGATGATGGACGCTGCCGTTTCTGGTGAGATGTTTGAAGCTGGTCATGTCTTCCGGTTCGCGTGGTGGTGGCGAGGGTAGAACATACCCCTGATAAGCTGCTGCTTTGGTTTCTGGCATATTCTTTGCGGTCATTGCGGACCTCGTCTCCATGAACGGTAGTGACTGCGGAGCAGTGTGGCCCTGTTTAACTGGTCATTGAACTGCGATTGATGCTGTCCCATTCTACCCTTGACCGAAACACCGTGTATAGCGTTTCCTATCAGTGACAGGGCAGCTTCGCCTTGCCCGCCTTACGGCAAAAGTATAAGATAGGCGGGAAATTTTCCCCGGTTCCCCGCAGGAGGAGTTAATGACCACGCCGGACATCAAGCCCATTGACATACACATTCATCCCTTCACCCAGGAAACATGCCTGGGGCATGGCCCTTCCTACACCGAAGCCCACTATGATTTCTTTGGCCGCAGTCCCGACGCTCCCCACCACGGCAAGCAGTTCATCACCATTGACGAGACCTACGAGACCTTCCAGGAAGCCGGCGTGGACAAGGCCGTCATCGTCAACATGGTGTCCTACAACCAATGGGGGCGGGCGCTGCCCAACGACTACCTGGCGCTGTACGCCGAGAAGTACCCCGACCTGTTCATTCCCTTCGCCGGGGTGGACCCGCACATGGGTCCCCTGGCCCTGCGGGAGATTGAGCGGGCGGCCAGGGAACTGGGCTGCAAGGGCTTGAAGTTCCATCCCGCCTACCAGGAGTTCTGCCCCAACGACAAGGAGCTGATGTGGGACATCTACGCCAAGTGCGTGGAACTGGACATCGCCATTCTGGTGCATACCGGCACCACCCGCATGACCCGCTGCACCATCAACGGGTGCCGTCCCGTCATGCTGGACGACGTGGCCACGGCCTTCCCCGACCTGCGCATAATTATGACCCATTTCGGCTGGCCCTGGACTGAGGAGGGCCTGGCCGTCTGCTGGCGCCACGAGAACGTCTATATGGACCTGTCCGGCTGGCTGCCCCGCTACATCTACGCCACCCAGCCCATTGTCTTCCAGTACATGAACACGGTGCTGCAGGACAAGCTCGTCTTCGGCAGCGACTACCCCGCCATCAACCCCAAGGTGTGGCTGGACGACTACCAGAAAATTGTGGACAACGGCTTCGACTGGGGCGGCGCCCACCGGACTATCAAGCCCGACGTGTACGAGAAGTTCGTGCGAACCAACGCGATTAAGGCGTTGAAGCTGGAAGGCTAGCGGTCAGTGTAGATTACCATCGTTATTCCGGCGGACGCCGGAATCCAGAAGTTGCTGCTGTCTGGGACCATGATTCTGCCAGGAAATTTCCTGGATTCCGGCCTGCGCCGGAATGACGGTATTTTTGAGGAGGTATCCCGTGCTGAAAAACGCAGAGTTGCACGACGTACCCTTTTATTACAAGTCCATAGACTTTGAGGAACTGGTGCGGGAGTACCCGCCGGCGCCGGACTATTTTCGCGGCGTCTTCATGCTGAGCGTCGAGGAAATTCGCGAACTCCAGGAACGGCGGCTGAGGGAGGCGGTGGAGCGGGCTTACAAGGTGCCCTTCTACCAGCGTAAGTGGGATGAGGCCGGCATCGAGCCGGGCGACATCAAGACCATTGAGGACCTGAAAAAGGCGCCGATGTACACGGTGGAGGACATTCGCCAGAGCGTGGACGCCAACCCGCCCTTTGGCGATTACGTGGGCCGGGACGTGCTGGCCGGGGAGATTCCCTGGCGCATCCACTCCAGCGGCGGCACCGCCGGAGAGCCGCGTCCCACCTTCTACACGCCCTGGGACCGGGAAGTGGGCAACATCCTGCGGGCCCGTTCCTACTACTGGCACGGGTTCAAGCCCGGCGACGTGGTGATGAACACCCTGCTCTACTCCACCCACAACGCCGCCTACTCGGCCCACGAGTCCCTCTGGCAGTGGCTGGGCTGCATCCCGGTTACCACCAGCGCCGGGGTGGTCACCCGCACCACCCGCGCCCTGGAGATTGCCCAGAAGTGGCAGGTCAACGCCCTGGTGGGCTTCCCCGAGTACCTGCTCCACATGTCCCAGGTTGCCAAAGACATGGGCCTGGAGGTGGGCAAGGATTTGAAGCTGAAGCTGGTTGAGTGCTTCGGCAAGTCGGACCTGGTGCGTGAGGCCTGGGGGGTCCCCGCCTATGACACCTACGGGATGCACGAGGTCCAGGCCATATCATCCGAGTGCCCCTATGGCGGTGGTCACCACATCTGGGAGGACGCCTTCATCGTTGAAATTGTGGACCCGGAGACCTATGAACCCGTGGAGCCGGGCGAGGTGGGGACGATGATCGTCACCGCCCTGTACAAGGAGAATTACCCCATCGTCCGCTACGACATTAAGGACGTTACCCGCCTGTGGCCCCAGGGCCAGTGCGAGTGCGGCAGCTGGATGCAAAAGATAGACCCCATCCACGGTCGTTCCGACTTCATGGTCAAGCTGCGGGGCGTCAACGTGTGGCCGGAGGGAGTGGGGACCATCGTAGCCACCAAGAGCGGCCTTACCGGGGAGTATTATTGCGTCGTCGAGCGCATGGGCAACCGGGAGGAAATGACGGTTCAGGTAGAGCATACCCTGGACGCCCAGGACCATGACTTCATCCAGAGAGACCTGGAGCGCACCTTCCGGGACCGGCTCAATGTGGGTATCAAGGTGGAGTTGGTGGATCCGGACAGCCTGGCCCCGCTGACGGGCGCCGGCGTACTGCCCAAGGCCCGCCGCCTGGAAGACCGGCGGAAGCTGGCAGATTCCTGATGACCATCCGCGAATAGGCACGAATGGCCACCAATAATTAACTTGGGGCTCATTCGTGAAAATTCGCGCCTATTCGTGGATAAATAAACGACTACCACTCCACCTGCCCCGCCGTGTCAATGTCCCGGTCCAGGTTGCAGGCGGCGCTGATGAGAGCCAGGTGGGTAAAGGCCTGCGGAAAGTTGCCCAGGCCCTCGCCGCTGTGGCCCGTTTCCTCGGTATATAGGCCCAGGTGGTTGGCGTAGCTAAGCATCTTCTCGAATATCAGCCGGGCCTGGTCCAGGGCCTTCGGGTCGTAGCGGCCGGCCCGGCTCATTGCCTCCACCAGCCAGAAGGTGCAGATATTGAACGCGCCTTCGTAGTCCTGCAACCCGTCGGGCGAGCACTCCAGGTTGTAGCGGTACACCAGGCTGTTTGAAACCAGCCCTCCGTGCTCGGGCGACCGGTTGATGGCTTCCAGGGTCTTCAGGATTCGGGGGTCTGATGGGGCCACAAAGAACACCAGGGGCATCAGCAGGTTGGAGGCGTCCAGGCATTCGCTGCCGTAGGACTGTACAAAGGCCTGCCGTTCTTCATCCCAACCCTTCTCCATGATTTCCTCATAGATAGCGTCCCGGGTCTGCTCCCACAGGGCCCGGTCCGCGGGAAAGGCCCGGGCATCGGCCAGCCGGAGGGCCCGGTCAATGGCCACCCAGCACATCAACTTGGAATAGACGAAGTGCTTGCGTCCGCCCCGAACCTCCCATATCCCTTCGTCTTCCCGCTGCCAGTTGTCCACCACCCAGTTGGTCAGACGGCGCAGGTGAGTCCAGAAGTCGAAGGAAATGGGCTCGGCGTGCCGGTTGTAGATATAGACCGAATCCATCAGTTCGCCGTAAATGTCCAGCTGCAATTGATTGTAGGCCCCGTTGCCAATGCGGACGGGGGTGGAGCCCTTGTAGCCCTCCAGGTGCCACAGGTCTTCTTCGTTCAGTTCGTGGCGCCCGTCTATCCCGTACATCACCTGCAATGAACCGTCGGGATTGAGTTCGCTGGCCCTGGCCTCGATGAACTTCATGAACTTGGTGGCTTCCTCGGTGAAGCCGATGCGCAGCAGGGCGTAAAGGGTGAAGGCGGCGTCCCGAATCCAGGTGTAGCGGTAATCCCAGTTGCGGGCACCTCCCACGTCCTCGGGCAGGCTGCAGGTGGGCGCGGCGACTATGGCGCCGGTAGGGTCGTAGGTGAGCAGCTTGAGAACCAGCGCCGAACGTTGCACCATTTCCCTCCAGCGGCCCCGGTAGGTGCACTGGGAAAGCCAGTTGCGCCAGAACGCCACCGTGTCATTGAACAGCCGCTCGCTCTCCTGCTCGTCAAAGGGATGTATTTCATCACTGTTGTTGCTGGTCTCGTCCAGGGCGAAAGTGGTGGTCTGGCCCTCCAGCAGCGTAAACTCGGAAACCAGCCTTTCACCGGAGAGTTCCAGCGGCGCGGTGCAGGTCAGCTTTACGGTTATGCCTTCGGAGACTATCTCCGCGCCCTCCCCGTTGATGTGGATCTCGTGGCTGTTGCGGGCAAAGTTGAAGGCGGGAAAGCACTCCATCCGGAAGGTCATGGTTCCCCGCACCACGTTGACGCGACGGATGAGTTCGTTGTGGTTGTGCTGTTCGTGGTGCGGGCCCACGGGCATGAAGTCAATCACCTCGCCCACGCCTTCAGTGGAGAGGAAACGGGTTACCAGGACGTTGGTCTCCGGCCAGTACATCTGCTTGGTGGTCAGGTCTTCCTGGTGGAATGCGGGGGAAATTTTGAAGTGTCCGCCCTTGTTTTCATCCAGGATGGCGCCGAACATACTGGGCGAGTCAAAGTTGGGGGAGCAGAACCAGTCAATTGAGCCGTTCTTGCCCACCAGCGCCACAGTGTGCATGTTGCCGATAATTCCGTAGTCTTCAATTGGTAGGTAAGGCATTTGGGTCCTCCTCCTGGCATTTTGCCCCTTACCGCCACGATGGGGTGCTTATACCCGGGGTACCTGTACCGGAGTATTTGCACGGGGGAACTGATATGAAAGGTCTCTCTAAAGCGACCAGTTGTCCGGCGCCTCGGGAGTGGGCATGGGCCGGATTATCACCTCGCACAGCGCCGCCTGCCCTGATTCGGTGGCCTGGATGCACCGTCGGAGGGCAGGTGTAACTTCGTTGGGGTCATCCACCCGCTCCGCGTAGGCTCCCAGGCCCTGGGCCACCTGGCTGAAGTTGCCTCCCAGCTGGGCCATGGCCGGCGGGGCCGCATTGGGCCTTTCCATGGCCATCAACCCGCCGCCGGTGCCGCCATTGTTGAGGAGCACAGTGAGGGTGGGAAGGCCCATCCGTACCGCGGTCTCAATTTCCATGCCCACCATTCCGAAGGAGGCGTCGCCAATGACGTTGAAGACCAGGTGGTCCTGGCGGCCCAGCTTCGCGCCGACGGTGGCGCCCATGGACCAGCCCATGGCCGCCATTCCTCCCATCCCGATGTAGTTCCTGGGCCGGGTGGCCACCCAGAAGGGGGAAAGGTAACCGCGGCTGCCACCGGCATCATGCACGGCAATGGTACGGTCGAGATCTACAATCTTCATCAGGTCTTGGACGACCCGGTAGCCGTTGGTGGGCGCAGCGGAATCGGTGAAAACCGGCTCCCACTCCGCCAGCCACTTTGCCCTGGCCTGCTGGATTTCAGCGACAACCTCTTCCTTGATGCCACCGCCCCCGGGGCCGATGCGGTCGCGCACGGCCTGGTTCAGGGATTGCAGGGCAAGCCTGGCATCGGCCAGGACCGGAACGTCGGCCGGGTAGATTTTGTTCAGGTCTCCCGGGTCCGCATTGACGTGAATTAGCTTGACCCCCGGAGGAATGGGCCGTCCGTCGGTGCCGTTGGGCAACCGGAAGGAGTTGCCGACCGCCAGCACCGCGTCGGCCTTGCGGTTTATGTGCAAGGCCTGGCCGGAGGCGTACTTACTGCGGGGGTAAACGCCGCCGCCCAGGGACAGGGGGTGATTCTCAGGGAAAGTACCTTTGCCCACCAGGGTGGTGGCCGTGGGCATGGACAGCATTTCCGCCAGTTCCCTGGCCTCGTCCCAGGCTTCCGCGGCCAGCACGCCGCCGCCCAGGTTCAGAATGGGGTAACTGGCGTTGACCAGGATGTCGGCGGCCCGCTCGATGTCTGAAGGGTCGGCGGCAGCCTTCCGCCCGGGGCCGACCGGTTCATAATGCAGGGCTTCGTCGGGAGCCTCGGCAGATAACACGTCCGAGGGCATTTCCAGGACGACCGGGCCCGGGGTTCCGGACCTCAGGGCCGTAAAGGCCCGGCGCATGACTGACGGAATATCCTCGATTTTGGAAAAGGTCCCTTTCCACTTGACGAAACTATCAAAGATGCTGGAAGGAGCCTCTTGCTGGATTTCTCGGCCCATGTTGGCCAGGGGATGCTGCCCCATCAGCAGCAGGACGGGGATGTTGTCGGCAAAGGCGCCGGCGATTCCCGTAAGGGTGTTGGTAGCCCCGGGGCCGGTGCCGCAAAGGGCTACGCCAACCTTGCCGGTGGCGCGAGCGTAGCCGTCGGCAATTTCCACGCCCTGGCGTTCGTGCCGAGCCGAAAATACCTTGATGGTCGCGGACTGGCGAAGGGCGGGCCAAAGGGGCTGCTCTCCGCCGCCGGCGAATCCCGAGATGTACTCTACCCCTTCCTTCTCCAGGGCATGGACGACGGCATCTCCTCCACGCATGTCTTCCCCCTTGTAAGAGACTTAAGGTACGAAAGCTGTGAAACTCTACTCATGAAATAGTGAAGGCCTGCGGCTGGCGGCGCCCTATGGCAAGACTGCGCAAGCCCGGCCTGGCTGCTCCATGGCTTCAATGCTCTCCAGCGCCTGGGGAGCATCTTCCATCTGGCATATACGGGTTACCACGGGCCTGATGCGGCCCTGGGCCACCAGTTCCACGGCCTCGGCCAGTTCCTGCCGGCTGCAGTAGCGGGAACCCGTAAGCACCAGTTCGTTGCTGAGGGAACGGGCGTTCAGCGGCAGAACGGCCTGCCCGTCGTAGGAGCCTACGAAAACGAGCCTGCCTCCCTTGCCCAGGCTATCCAGACTGCACTGCATGGTGTCGGCGATGCCCACCATCTCCACCACCACGTCCACACCCCGGCCGCCGGTCAGCCGCCTGGCTTCCTCGTCAAAGCCGACTTCCCGCGAATTGATGGTCTCGTCGGCCCCGGCGTCCCGGGCGAGGGCCAGCTTTTCCGCGCTGATATCCACGGCGAATACCCGTGCGCCCAGCACCTTGGCCATCTGTACCATGTGAATGCCCACGCCCCCTCCGGCGCCCACCACCATGACGGTCTCCGGGGCGCGGACGTGCGCGCGTTCCCGCAGGACGTGGACCGGAGTGGCAATGGCGTCGGCAGTTACGGCGGCGTCCACGTACCCCATTTCGGGAGGAATGTGGCAAAGGTTGCGTTCGGGCAGGACCACGTATTCAGCCAGCCCGCCGTCAATCTGGCGGCCCACATAGCCGGCATGGTTGTCGCACAGGTCCTCGCGCCCCACGTTGCACCAGCGGCAGTTGCCGCAGGTGAGGTAAAAATAGACGTTGACCCGGTCGCCGCTTTTGAAGGAAGTGACGTTGGGGCCTGTTTCCACCACGTCCCCGGCGATTTCGTGGCCGATGATGCGGGGCAACTTGTCGGGTATGGAACCCCGGCCGAAGCCCCTTCCCTTGAGGTTCCATACCAGGGTGAGACCCAGGCCGCAGGCACGGACCCTGACCAGGACTTCCCCGTTTCCCGGGGTTGGGACCGGCACATCCTCCAGAAGCAGGGGGCCTCCCTGTTCCTTCAAGACCAGCGCTTTCATCGCGGCCTCCCTCTTATCACGGCCTCACCGGGCGGGAATTTCTCAACACCGGGAGTCCGGTGCATTGACACACCAGGGCTCGTTCACATAATCAAAGAAATGTTAATGATTAGATTATATGTGTCATTGGATTGGGATACCATAAGTTGGGGTACGGTTGGCGGCTGGTTTTGGCCGATTGTGGGGAATTATTGTAAAATGCCAGCCTGTTATAAAATCGAGACAGCTAAATGGTGTCGTCAAATCGAAGGTAGAAGTCTCCGGGTGTCCCACTTCGTCGTTCCCGCCTGCGCAGAAACGGCGATGGGCCGGAGCCAAGATTCCTGCCTGCGCAGGAATGATGGTGCTTTTGACGACACGCCCTGGCGGTTCAACTTGCTTGAAATGATGGATAGTATTTCCGCTCACCCTGAGCCTGTCGAACGGCCGTCCGTTCATGATTCGTCAGGCTCACCACGAGCGGACTCCCGGTTTACCCATCAGTTCAAAGTAGTCAAACTACCAGGACAATTGAGGGCCAGGCGAAATCGCCCCGGCCCGGGAGGATGAAATATGGACCTGGGATTTTCCGACAAGGTGGTATTCATCACTGGAGCGGGGCACGGCATTGGCCGGGCTTTTGCCCTGGCCTTCGCCGAGGAGGAGGCATCAGTGGCCATAGCTGAACTGGACCAGGTCCGCGCCGAGACAACAGTGAGCGACATCAGGGAGCGTGGCGGCAACGCCTTGGCGGTACCCTGCGATGTCAGCGATAGCGGACAGGTGGAGTCTGCCGTGCAGCGTACACTGGAAGAGTTTGGCCGAATTGACATCCTGGTTAACAATGCCGTCAGCCCCAACTTGACCGGTTCCCTGGAGGAACTCAGCGACCTGGACTGGGACCACAACTTTGACGTGAACGTGAAGGGCAGCTTCTATTGCTTCCGCTCCGTGGTCCCCCACATGAAGGAACGGAGATACGGCAAGGTGGTCAGCATGGCCTCCATCGTGGGGCGGCGCGGCTCCGCCGAACCCACGTCGGCGGCCTACTCGGCGTCCAAGGCCGGCATAATCGGCCTGACCGCAACCATGGCCCGAGAGTTGGGCCCGTATAACATCAACGTCAACGCCATAGCGCCCGGCAGCATCAACACCCCCCGCTGGCGGGACGCCCGCAACGACGAGCAGGTCAACCGAACGGTAAACGCCACCGCCCTGAAGAGGCTGGGCGAAGCAGAGGACATAGTAGGCATGTGCCTGATGCTGGCATCCGACCGGGCGTCATTCATTACCGGCCAGGTGGTGACGATTGACGGCGGCATGCTGTGCATGTAAGAGGACAATTCCGAACCAGGCCCGGGGCTATGCGCCAGGTTCCACCGGAGGCAGGGTGGTGATATCGAGGGCCGCATCAGCGTCCCGGTCCGGGCGATACCTGGTCAGCCTTTCCAACCGCCTTTCCTGGTCCCGGTTAGCGGGAGTGAAGCGTCGGGGCGGCGAGTTCTTGATTTCTTCCACCAGGGCGATTAGTTCACGGCTTTGAGCGACCCGCAGCCGAACATCGTCATGCTCCAGTCTGTGTTCGTAATAGTTGAAGTGGGCCCATTCCAGGATGTCGAACAGCTCGAGGAGCCTGGGACGGCCAAACTCCATATACGTGTGGGTGGCAATGTCTCTTAACAGGCCATGACTCTTGTGGTTCCAGCCGCGAGCTGCCGCAAGCGATTTCAACGCTTCGGCTGAGGCTCCCCAGGCTTTCTCCGAAGCTTGTGACAAGTCTCCTTTGTCCAGTTCTTCCTGCGCCTGCCGGATGTACTTGCGACTCATTTGCAGGTAGCGCAGGGACAGTTGTTCGCCAGTAGCCACTTGTTCTCTCCATTGCACAAATGTTTAGCACGTTTAGATTATAACATTGCTAAACCTTCTCACCTACTCCATCTCCAAAAACTCCTGCACCCAGTCGGTGGCCGGTTCCTTGTTGTAGAGGCTGTAGAGCACGGCGGCGTTGCGGATGTGGTCGCCGCCAAAATACCGTTCGTAGAGCACCTGGCGGGAAGCGAAGGCGCTGCAGCAGGTATCCCAGGCCAGGCGGAACAGGCGCACCCGCTCCTCGGCGGTGGCCGTATCCGTGTCCATGTACCGGCGTATGTCGTCCCCCAGCGGGCCATTCAGGTCGGCCTCGGTGGGCAGGGCCATCAGGCTGCTGGAACCCAGGAAGTGCAGAATTTCAGCCATGCGGGGATACATCTGGATAAACAGGCTGCGGGCCACCAGCAGGGGCATGTAGGGCGGGCACATCACGCCCCACTGGTCGAACCTGGCGTCAACCTCTGCGGCCTTGAGCAGCGCCTTGGTAACTTCCAGGTTCTGGATGACCTCGGCCACCATGCCCTGCACCTGCTGCAACTGGGTCGAGCCCAGGGTGCGGGTCATCAGGTTGACGAGCCCCAGCATGAATTCGCACTTGACCACATTCTTGGTGACCACCTGGTGACCGGTGTGGGCGTTGCGGTTGGTGGCTTCGGCCCAGGTGTTTGCCAGTTCAACGTCACCCAGCAGAAACACCCTCTCCCAGGGCACCAGCACGTTGTCAAAAAAGACCACCGCGTCCATTTCCTCGAACCTTGAGCCCAACGGGTGGTCGAAGTGCGAGCGGCCCAGGTCGAAACTTTCGCGACACATGAACTTCATGCCCGGCGTGTTGCAGGGCAGCGCGAATCCGAAGGCGTACCGCTCGCCGGCGTCACCAGGCAGGCGATGGGTGCGGGCGGGGTAAACAATTATCTCGTCAGACAGGGGTCCCAGCGTAGCCAATACCCTGGCCCCGTTTACGACCATGCCGGCGTCGGTTTCCTTGACCACGGCCAAGGCCACGTCGGTGCGGTCCTCCAGGGCGGTCCCCACGGGATTGCGGCTGCGCTGGAGGTTAACCAGGGTGTGGGTAAGGGTCAGGTCGTTTTCACGGATGTAGTCGAAGTAATTCTCGATGTTCTGCTTGAATTCCGGGCGGTTCCGGCCGCAGAATTCGCTGGCGGCGGCCATGGACATAACCGCCACGTTGAGGAAATCGGGGGTCCTGCCCATCATGCCGCAGCTAACCCGCGCCCAGTGGCGCATCATGTCCCGGCGCCGGTCCAAGTCTTCCCGGGTTCTGGGTATGATGAAGGACAGCCCTACCTGGTCCCCCGTGCTGGGAGACTCGAAGGTCATTTCCGGCCCAATGTCCGGATGGTGCTGCAGGTCGTAGAGCGAGGCGAGTGTGCGGGCGCCGTTGGACAGAGTGGGGTGGGACGTGGGGTCCTTAACCCGCTGGCCTTCCATGTATATCTCGGGCTGGGAATCGCGCAGGCGTTCCAGATATTGCGCTCCGGTCCTGGCCGGCATGGCATTTCCTCCTGAATTAGTCAGGCGTGAATGGTGGGGATTGCATGTAGCAGGGTGGCTCGGTATGGCCGCTAGTTTAGCCTGATTGGGTAGGTCGGGCAAGGCAAAAAGGCAGATTCGGGATGAGTATGGTAGGATAGTCAGCGGATTCTAGGTCTCGAGAGGCTGCTCAAGGGTTGTGAGGATTTACTCCAAGAGTACGTTGCGACAGTTCTGGGAGCGTCACCCTGATGTGGAGGAAGCTCTTCGCAATTGGTACAAGCATGTGTTAAGTGGTAACTGGAACAACAGCGCCGAAGTAACGACGAGCTTCCCAAACGCCCGGTCCATAGGCAATTCCCGGATTATCTTTAACATCAGGGGCAATAGGTATCGGTTGGTAGTATTCGCCGACTATCGGAGCAAAGTAGTGTACGTGCGTTTCATTGGCACCCACGCTGAATACAATAGGATTAACGCGTTGGAGATTTAGGGATGGCCTACATCGAAGCAATTACCAGTGACATGGAGATGTATGCAGCCATGGCTAGGGTCGACGAAATCTTCAAGATGTGGCCCAACATTCTTGAAGAGGGGCCGGCCAATCCTCATTACGCGGAGCTTAAATTGCTGACCGACCTGGTAATAGCCTATGAAGATGAGCACTACCCCATCCCGGACCCCACTCCGGCCGGCGCCATCGAGTTTTGGATGGACCAAAAGAACCTGGAGCAGGATGACCTCGTACCTTTTTTCGGCAATCGGGCGGCAGTAGATGAGGTGCTGGCCGGCCAGCGGGAAGTAACCCCGGAAATGGCCCAGTCCCTCTATGAACAACTGGGCATTGACGTAAGAGACCTGGTGGGTCAGCCCATCACCCCGGCGACCGGCCCCTGAAAGTTGGTACTACGAAACCGGGTGCATCAACTGCAGCATCTCCGCCTTCCAGTCCGCGCCCTTGGGCAGGATGCCCTCGATGGCGCGGGCGTTGTAGTAGGTGGGGGCCACGCCGGGGGGTAGGCCGCCGTCGGCAACCGTCTCGACGGCCTGGAGCAGCAGGCGGCGGGCCTGGATGATAGCCATGTCGCTGCGGGTCAGGTTTTCCTTGCTCCGGTCCACGATGGCGCCCATGCTTTCCTGCACCGCCACGTCCTGGGCGTTGATGCCGTTGATGCCGGTAAAGGTCTCGTACTTCTGCACCTGCCGGTCTATCAGCCAGTCGTTGTCCCGGTTGCCCTTGCTGCGGAAGTCGGGCAGCATGTCATCCGGACCTCGTCCGTAGCCCCGTTCAATCTCCACAAACTCTTCGTCGGTAATTGGCTCCGGGCCGAAGCTGTAAACCCAGTTGTAAATCATGCAGTTGTGGTCGTCCATTGGCACCCACATGTGCCCTGCAATCATCAGCTGGGAGGCTCCGCCCTTGTAGGCAGACTGGCGCGGCCGTGCCTGGTGAAATGGCAAAACGTACTGGTAAGTCCGTACAAAGTTGCCCCGTTCACCAAGGTCGCGGATGCCGACGTAGTGGTAGCCGTAGTCGGTCACGTCCACTTCCAGAGTGGGAGCGCCGCCGGTTACAAAGTCGGTGTTGACTCCGATGCCGGCCTTGTCCGTATCGGTTGTGATGGTGCGATGCAGTATGGGGGCATGGGCCGTGTCAATGCCGCCCTCCAGGGCCTGGAGCCAGTTGCACGCCTGGCGGTTCTTGGAGATTTTCCGGTGTGTTTCGGGCACCGTGGCCCATTCAAAGTTGGGTGGCGGTGGGGGCTGGCTGCCCGCTTCGCCCATGTAGGCCCAGACCACGCCGCCCTGCTCCAGGGTTGGGTAGGACTTGATGCGGACCTTGGTATGGTAGTCGCTGTCGGGCGGTTCGTTCATCATGTCGAGGCAGTTGCCGTCCGCGTCGAACTTCCAGCCGTGATAGACGCAGCGCAGGCCGCATTCCTCGTTGCGGCCCAGGAAGAGAGAGGCCAGCCGGTGGGGGCAATACTCGTCCAGCAGCCCCACTCGTCCGGCGGTGTCGCGGAAGGCCACCAAATCTTCGCCCAGCAGGCGAACCCGAGCCGGAGGACAATCAGGCTCAGGAAGCTCGGTGGACAAGAGGGCTGGCATCCAGTAGCAACGCATGACATCGCCCATGGGGGTGCCCTGGTCTGTGCGAGTAAGCGTTTCGTTCTCAGCGTGGGAAAGCATGGAAATCCTCCCGGACAATATCATTCAAGCCTAGCGTTTCAATTTATTTATACTGATGGACGATATTCCCGCTCACCCTGAGCCTGTCGAGGGGCCGTCCGTTCATGGTTCGACGGGCTCACTATGAGCGGACGCTCAGCTTATTCATCATTCCTATGCTGCTAGAGCACTAGCGTTGCTGTGGGACGTAGGGAAGAAATCAGGATTCTGGAATTTCGCACCCGATATTTCCCAACTCCTCCTCCCAGTCCACTCGCAGCTCGTCCATCTGACCAATTACCCGCATCTTTTCCCGGTTGCTGGCAGTCCGGTCGTTTTCAAGGGCGTCCGTTAGTTCCGCCAGCCGGTCGGAAAACCGCTCCATGGTTTCGGTTGCTGCGGCTTGGGCTCCGACGGTTCCTGCGGATAGAGATTCTGAAACCGAACACTTCAGGTTGCTTACCGCCACCAGGGTTATGCGGGAAATGGACTCTTCGGCCGCCCGCGTCACTTCTTCATTTGAAGGGCCGCAGGCCGGATTCAGTCCCAGGACTGCCATTGATGCAACCAAAACCGCAAAAGATCGGACCGACAAAGGTGGGACTGGAAAGACCGGAAGGGAGCCCAGCTTTGCCTTTCTGCTCCTCGCTGGGCGCCAGTGGGCTAAGTCCACTGGGCAAAACCCATGGCGCATCCGGTGCCAGCCGGTGAGCGGTAGCATGGTACATAGTCCACTACCTTCATATCGAGATGCTCCACGGCGCCGGCCACGGCAATCCAGTTCCTTATTTCCGAATTGCCCGAGTTCAGCTTTTCGCGGGGGATGCCGGCCAGGGCGCCGGCGTCCCGGTTCCTCATGGCGTTGAGCACGTGATGGTCCAGGTCTTCGTCAATCACAAAGTGGCTGAGGCCGCCGGAGGCGACTACTGCCACCCGTGCGTCGCTGTCCCATTCCTGGACGGCGGCGCGCACGGCCTGGCCCAGTTCGTAGCAGCGTTGGGGCGTAACCTGGTTGGGCGGGTAGTAGGTGTTGACCATGATGGGCAGGGCAGGGATTGGCTTCTGGCGCAGGATGCGCTGGTAGAGGTAGCCAAAGGCGTGGCCCATGCCCTGGCCTTCCGGCATACAGCGGGAGTGGGCTACGTCAAAGCGCCGGTCAACCAGGTACTCGATGACGTGGCGGCCCAGGTCGGCGGAAATGGGGTAGTCAATCTCCCGGTCGGCAAACCAGCCCCAGGCGTTGGCCTTGCGGAAGGCAGGGGCTGCCTCGGGTATGGCAATGGGCACGTTGCGGATGGCGTCGCCCCAATAGATGAGCATGGCCGGCATGTTGCCCTCGTTGAACATCTCCAGTTGGTCGTCGCCAATCATGACCACTACGTCCGGCGCCCTTTCCTCCAGGGTGGCGCCCAGGGCGGCAATGCCTTGCTGGCAGGCATTGTAGCGGGTGGCCATTTTGTCGTCGGTCAGTTCCTTTTCAATGACGCTGCGGTCCACGGCGGACATCAGTTCATCGTAGGAATAGGGCTTGCCGTCGGCGGCCCACAACTCCTGGTGCCGCCGGTCGCCTTCGCCGTAGGTGAGCCACATTTCCGAAGGGGTGCTCAGTTGGGGGCTGTGGGAAGAACCCAGGCCCAGCACTATTTCCGCCATTTAATCCTCCAGCGCCCATCCAGACCTTGATTGGATGGGAAGAATCGCGATTTCGAATCGTCGCCTGGCTGGCCTGCCACACTGCAAGGGACACCTGGCGGCCGGGTTCTTCATCAGATGGAAAGCACCACATCCACCAGAGCTATCCGCCCTTCATTAACGGCTTCCAAGGCCTTCTTCAAAGCGGGAACCAGTTCTGCTGGATCTTCCACCCGCACCCCATAGCCGCCGAAGGGTTCCACCAGCTTGGCGTAGTCCGGGCCGGGTATGTGGACGCCGTGCCAGATGTCGGAATGGGCGGCGTCGCCGTCGGGATAGTAGTGCAGGTGGTTGCGCCGCATGGCCTCGTAGTTGCCGTTGTTGAATACCACGGTCAGGAAGGGCAGGCTGGCCTCGCAGGCAACGCCAAAGCTCTGAGTTACCGGGTTATAAAGAAAGCCGCCGTCGCCCATCAGCGCCACAACAGGGCGGTCGGGCATTGCCAGCTTTACGCCCAGGGCCAGCCCCAAACCCTGTCCCAGGCCGCCGTTGGGGTGGAAATAACTCTGGGGTCGGTCCCAGCGCACATGCCGCATTACCTGGCCGCGGTGGGAGGTTACTTCTTCGGCGTAAGCGGTGTTGTCGGGCATGGCCTCGCTTATGGCCGCGCATAGCCACGCCGGGTCAATGGGCTGCCTGGCCCGGGCCGCATCCTCGATGGCTTGCCTGTTGGCGGCCAGTCGTTCATGTTCAGACTTCCAGCGGTCCCTCCGTTCGGCAATCCGGGCGGCATTGGAGCCGGCGGCCGCGCCGTTAGACTCCAGGGCCTCTACCAGCAGTTCCAGGGTGATGGTCAAGTCGCCTTCAACGTACATGTCGGCCAGCAAATTCTGGTAGGCCATCTGACCCTTCAGCGGGTTCTCGCCCAGAGCCACCACGGTGGCGTTGGACGGACCGGCATTAGGCGGGTACCAGGGGGAGCGGCTGCCCAGGAGCAGCACCAGGTCGCACTGGTCCAGGTAGGCTTCCGGGGTTCCCAGGTAGAGGGGGTTGCTCTTGGGGAAGTTGGTATAAATGGAAGCGCTTTCCGTTACGGGTATGGCCATCAACTCGGCCAGCCTGACCAGGTTCTCATATCCGGCCACCTCCTGGCCCGAGCCTTCCGCAATCATGAGGGGGAGTTTGCTGTTGGCGATAAGCGAAGCCAGCCGGTCTATGGAGTCCGCGGTGGGCCTGGTCCTGGGCGCCTCGGCCACCTGGCGAATCTTGGCGGGAGGCGTCCAGCCGTGAATCATGGTCTCGATGGGAATGTCAAGGAACGTTGGCCCCCTGGGAACCCGCTGGGCCATTTCGCCGGCCCTTACAAGTTGCTCGTAAAGGGTGTAGGGACTGGTGGCCTGACCGCTCCATTTGACGAAGGGTTCCACAAACCGGTTGGGGCCGCCCACGACGCTCAAATTGCGGTACCACTGCCCCTGGGGGTCAAGCTCCGGGTTCTCGCCATAGCTGGTAGCCTCGCCGGAGCAGACAATCATTGGCACCTCGCCCAGGTAGGCGCTGTGAATGCCAACCCCTCCCTGTAACAGTCCCACGCCGGCGTGGAGCAGAACCGCCTGCATCTTGCCGGTAACCCGGGTGTAGCCCAGGGCCATGTCCACGGCCAGGGTCTCGTGCCAGCAGTTAATGTAGGTCGGGCCCTCGGTCTCGTTTATCCTCTGGCGGGCCAGGGCTTCCCATACTGGAGCCCACTCGGAGCCGGGGGAAGAAATGATGTAATCGACCCCCAGGTTTCTAAAGGCTTCCAGGATGGCGTCGCCGCCGTCCCTGGCTTGAGCTTGCGTCATGGAAGTAGGCCTCCTTTAATTGCATTTGACGGGCCGAGCCTGGGCACGTAGTTGGCTTTGGCCAGTCTTTCTATTACTTTACTAGCCCGCACCTAGAGCCAGGGTTGCAATAATGCCAACCAGGGCCAGAGTCACCGTAGTTCCGGCAGTTACAATTGCCAGGAAAATCTGCCTTTGCCCTTGTCGAACTTCGAGAAACTGGGAGTCCATCCGAGATGCAACTTGATTGATTCTGGTTTCAACTTGATTGAATCGGTCATCAATCCGAGTCTCCACCTGATTGATGCGGGTCTCTACCTGATTGATACGGTCGTGGGTATGGCTGACTCCGGAGGCAATGGCATCCACTTTGGCTTCAAGTACGCTCAATCTGGTGTTTTCTTCAGACGTCGTTGTCATTGTCCGTGTCCTTTGGGGACCTTGTACTCATTGAGAATGGTTGGGCTTGAGTATAAGTAGGCCCTAATTCAGTGTCAACGTGAGGCGGGTTTGGCGGCAGGTTGTTTCGCTTCCGCATACAGGCTAAACTCACGCACAACTATTCTGAGTTGAGCAAGCGAGAGGTGTTGTTATGGCCGGACTGTATGGAACGTATGAACCGCCAGCGCCTTCAAAGATTGTATTCGGCGAAGGCAGGGCGGAGGACTTGCCCGCGGAACTGGACCGTCTGGGCAGCCAGCGGGTGATGGTGCTGTCGGGCCGCAGCATTGCCGAGAAGACGGAAACGGTGAAACGGGTGGAATCGCTGCTGGGAGACCGGTGCCTGGCCGTCTATTCCAACCTGCCGCAGCGGGCACCCCTGTCCACCGCCGTCGAGGCGACCCGGATTGCCCTGGATAACGGCGTTGATACCCTGGTGGGCGTGGGCGGCAGCACCATTTCCGACGCCGCCCGCATGATTGGCGTGATGATGGCCGAGGGCCTGACCACCGAAGAGGCTCTGCGGGAACGGGGCCATCAAGGAGGGGGGAACTTCCAGTCCACCGCCGATGGCGACAAGCTGCCCAGGCAGGTCTCCATCCCAACCACCTTGTCGGCAGGGGAATTCAACGTGGGCGGCGGCAACGTCCTGGATGACCAGGCAGGCCACAAGATACGCGTTCGCCACCCCGGCCTGTACGCTCACCTCATTGTCTTGGACCCGGATATGACCGAAGGCACCCCGGACTGGCTGTGGCTTTCCAGCGGCGTGAAGGCCCTGGACCACTGCATCGAGCGGCTGTATTGCCGGGGCAGTCAGCCGGCTACCGACGCCACCACCGCCAAGGCCGCCGAACTGCTCTTGAACAACCTGCCCCAGTCCCGGGAAGAGATGGGCAACTCGGAGGCCCGCCTGGGCTGCTTGATGGGGGCGTGGATGTCCATGATGGGCGCGCCCAGCGTCGGTTCGGGATTGAGCCACGCCATCGGCCACGTAATCGGCGTGAAATACGGCGTGGGCCACGGCTACACCTCCTGCGTCACCCAGCCCTACGTCATGGAGTTCAACCGCCCCGCGTCGGCGGACAAGCAGGCCATGGTGGCCCAGGCGGCGGGGCTGGACACCCGGGGCATGAGCGACGAAGCTGCGGCCGAAGCCGTGGCCGCCGTTGTTGACGATTTCATCATGGACTTGGGGATGCCCCACCGTCTGCGGGAGTTGGAGATACCCCATGAAGACCTTCCGGAAATAGCCCGTCTGACCCTGGAGGACGGCCCTTCCCGCAATAACCCGGTACAAGTAACTGGCCCGGAGGAGTTGATGCCGTTGCTGGAGAAGGCGTGGTAGGTTTCTAAAGTGGTGCTATTGGTTGCCGGCGTAAAGAAGCAGCATATTTTCAATGAACAGGTGGGTCAAAGCCCACCTGTCTGTAAATTCCTCATCTTCCAGGTGTCCTCTGTCAGCATGAATATGCAACTGCGTGGCAGATTTCCATTGCAGAAAGAGGTTCAGCGGAGAATTGGGGCGATTTGCTACATCGTGCAGAAAGCGCTCCTTGGCGGCACTCGAACCAGGGTTTCCGCCTTCCTGGTTGGCCAACGCGTTAATGCACTGCTTGGCTGATTCATACATGAGAGCGGCGGCGCTGTCGAAGTCCCCGTCTCTCTCCAGCAAGAGTCCCGCTTGCCTACGATAATTTCTGGCCCTGCTTTGGTGAAAGGATGCCCTTTGGCTGGCTGGGTTATTCGAGGTCGCCATGCTGCTCCACTAGGAATTTCTGGGCCAGTCTGTAGGTGCTCTCCAGTTCGTACCCTTCAAGCACGTCCATCTCAGCGTGGTCGCGCATGAGTGTCCCAACAGTCAGGTTGCCTCGGTAGTAGCCTTCTGAAACCGATTTGTCAGCCTCCAAGGCCTTTGCCAGTTTCACGAAGTTCTCTTCGTAATCGAGGCCCTTCTTCCCGGCTAGCCCAATGAAGGTGGCCCGGGTTGCCTTCCAAATCAGGCCGGCGGCCTCCTGGTCATTTCCCGCCGCCCATTCTTTGTCGGCGCAAGCAAGGTATTCCAAAGGAGTCATTTCGGTGGCCGGCTCCGGCGTGGTCATGGCGCTGCTCCATATTGTTCTACTTTTTCACCATTATACAGGAGGGAATCCCGGGCGCCTTCGCCCGATTGGTTCCAGGTCTCCTTGGACTAATCCCATCTGCTACAATGCTTCCATTGGCACTGACCGGCATAGCCGGAGAATCAAAACATTGGAGGAACATTGTTATGCCATCCTTTATGGACAAGTTGACGGTTAATGGTAATGAAATGGACATGTATGCCGCCGTGCCCGACGGGTCGGGTCCCTTCCCTGCGGTGGTGGTTGCCTTTCACGTGGGCGGGATGGACGAGTTTGACAAGGTTATGGCCGACCGGTTTGCCGAGGAGGGCTACGTGGCCGTGGTGCCCGACCTGTTCCATCGCTACGCCGAGGAGCAGTTGAACGGCCCCCGGCTGGAGCGGCTGAACTACCTGAACGACGCCGACGTCATCGCCGACATGAACGCGGCGGTGGATTTCCTGACGGGCAACTCGGCCATAGACAATGACCGCATCGGCGTGACGGGCTTCTGCATGGGCGGGCGCATCGCGTGGCTGATGGCGGCGGTCAATCCCATCTTCAAGGCCACCGTGCCCTTCTACGGTGGCACCATCATGGGCAGGTGGGGCGACCCGGAGAAGACCCCCTTTGAGCTGTCCGACGGCATCAACTGTCCCATGCTGTTCCACTTTGGCGAGATAGACCGAAATCCGTCGCAGGAGGACATGGCCAAGCTGGATGCCGAGCTAACCCGCCTGGGCAAGGAGCATACCTTCCACACCTACGCTGGCGCCGACCACGCTTTCATGGACTGGACGGGCGCCCGCCACAACGCGGAGGGGGCGGCGGTGGCGTGGCCCCGGACGATTGAGTTTTTTGACAAGTATTTGAAGGGCTAGGGTTCGGGGTTATCCACGAAGGACACGAAGGGGCACGAAGGAAAGGCGTGCCCCTTTTGTTTATCCACGAATAGGCACGAATTTTCACGAATGGGCGTCACGGCCTGAATATTGGAGTGATGTAGCTATGGCAGTTTGGGTAGTACGTGGGGGTTCAGAGGGAGAGTATGAGGAAGACTTCATTAGGGATGAGTTGGTAGCTATAGGGTTCTACGTAGCCGAGGACCTTTCCGATGTTACTCTAGACCGGCAGGACTTCAAAGAGATGGTGCAACATTATGGACCCAATGACAGCGCAGGTCAGACCGACTCCTATGCCAGACAACTTTGGGCCTTTGTACGCAATATTCGGGTAGGTGACCTGGTAGTCATGCCCCGGAAAGGCCAGCACTCAGTAAATGTAGGGAAAATAGAGGGAAGATACCATTACTTCCCAGAGGCGCACTACTTCCCGCATACCAGAAAAGTTAAGTGGATTGCTGGCAAAGTTCCAAGAGAAAGGTTTGGCCAAGAGCTCAACAGTTCATTAAATTCAGTCCAGACGGTTTTTCAGCCGAAGAGGCCCAGTAACCAGATCGCCGAGAATGAAGTCCGAGCAATGGTCGGACTTAGTGGAGGCTCGCCTAGTTTCGAGGGTGAACCTCCGCCACACATTGAATCTCCTTTTGAGCCCCTGGCTTCCAAAACTTACCTACCTGCCGATTTCCTGGATGAAATTGATCAACTGCTGGGGGAGAAAAGGCAGGTCATCTTCCAGGGCCCGCCTGGTACTGGCAAGACATATCTGGCCCGCGAGTTGGCCCGTGCGCTTGCCGGTTCCGGCGACAGGGTAACACTCGTACAGTTTCACCCGTCCTATGCCTACGAGGACTTTGTAGAGGGGTTCCGGCCCACACTCAGGGACGGTCAGCCGGGGTTTGAACTTCGCGACGGTCCGTTGAAGCGGACATCGGACACAGCACGAAGCAACCCCCATTCCGACTACTACCTCATAATCGACGAGATAAACCGGGGTAACCTGGCCAAGGTGTTTGGGGAGCTTTACTTCTTGCTGGAGTATCGGGACGAGGAGATAACCCTCCAATATTCCAACGAACCCTTTTCCCTGCCTGACAACCTCTACATCATTGGCACTATGAATACCGCCGACCGCTCAATTGCATTGGTGGACTTGGCATTGCGACGGCGCTTTTACTTCGTGGAGTTTCAACCAGCGGAAGAGCCGATCAAGAGCGTCCTTCGCCGTTACTTGCAAGAGAACTCCCGCGGCATGGAATGGGTGGCGGACGTTGTGGACGAAGCGAACCGGCGTTTGGACGAAACCCAAGCTGCGATTGGTCCCAGTTACTTTATGAAACCGGGACTTACGGAAGCCGACGTGGAACTCCGTTGGAAGCACAGCGTACTGCCCTATATTGAGGAACGCCTATTCGGAGCCAGCGACCGCCTGGCTGAGTTTGACCTGGCTGTATTGCGTCGGGCGGTTAATGGTGCTGCAGTGGGTCAGCCTCCAACTGATGAACTCGATGTCGGTGACTGTGATTGATGCGCCAAATCAACCTCCATGAATATGAACGCAGCCAGCCTATCGCCCTTTCAACGGTAGAGCTTGAGACACTGCTTTCTCTCCGTGCCGGCGGTAGCGACCGGCAAGGCCGCTTACTGGCAATTGAGCCGGCTCAGGGTGTACCAGGCTCATTCACCTTGACCCCCAACTCCATCGTCGGGGCTCTGGAAGTTGACAGCCTTTCCCTGCTGATACGCCCTAAAATGGGGATTCCGCAACTGCTTTCCCTGGCCTGCTATGCCATAGGCTTGTTCCGGCATCAGGACAAGCGGCTGTTCGATTTTGAGCAGCAGGAAGCCTTGCCGGACGTGCTGGCATTGGCTTTAACTGCAGCGGCGCGACGTGCCTTTGCTCGGGGCCTGTTACACGGTTACATTGAGGAAGAGGAATCCCTCTACACAGTACGGGGCCGCATCCGATTTGACGAACAGCTGCGCCATCGGTTCGATGTGCCGTTGCCAGTAGAGGTGCGCTATGACGAGTTTACCGACGACATCCTGGCCAATCGGCTGGTGAAGGCTGCAACCCACCGGCTGGGCCGGATGACACTGCGGTCGTCCCAGGCTCGCCGCGGCCTGGGCTGGGTAGCTGGTACGCTGGACAATGTTTCGCCGGCGGAGTTCCTTCCCAAGGAAGTGCCGGAGGTGAAGTTTGACCGGTTGAACGAACATTACCGGGATGTGATAGGGCTGTCCCGCCTGATTCTGCGGCACAGCGCATTTGAGTCTGCCAGAGGGACGGTCCGAGCCAATGGGTTCTTGATAGATATGAACCAGATTTTCCAGGAATTTGTTACCGTTGCGCTGCGGGAGGCTCTGAACGTATCTGACACGGTGTTTGGCGAGAAGGCGATTGTAACGCTGGACGAAGGGAATAGAATCGGTCTTAGGCCGGACCTGACTTGGTGGGAAAGCGGAGTATGCAGTTTCGTGGGTGATGCCAAGTACAAGCGGGTGGTAGACAACCGCATCCCTAACGCCGACCTCTACCAACTGCTGGCCTATGTTACCGCCGTCAACTTGCCCGGTGGAATGTTAATCTACGCAAAGGGAGAGTCGGATCCAGCAGAATACCTGGTCAGGCATACTTGCAAGACTCTGGAAGTGGTGGCCCTCGATCTGGACCTTCCACTTGAAGAGCTGCTGGAGCAGATCAAGGGTGTGGGGAACAAGATCGAGGCACTACGCGACCACGCTCGGCAAGTCCTCGTTGCCGCCTGAATGCGTTCTTATTCATCAGCGGTCATTCGCGCAGATCGTGGATAAGATATGCCCATCTCCTGGACGTGTTGGTGGTTGCTCCCTTGACATCCCGCTGCCCCTTGTTCAGACTTGACAGAGCAGCCAGTCATCTCTGAGGAGCTACGCCATGCCAACAGTCTCGGAAATCAAGCAGTCAATTCAGAACCTCTCCGAAGCCGAATATGCGGAGATAATTGAGTGGCTTTATGATCGGGAAGAGGCGGAGTGGGACCGTCAGATTGAGTCCGATGCTGCTGATGGAAAGCTGGATATTCTGAGAGAGCAGGCCTTGGCGACAAAGCAGAATAGTACCCTGATAGACCTTTAGTGCATCGTACTACACCGGAGTTCTGGGATTATTTTGCTCGCCTGCCTGAGTCGGTACAAAGAACGGCTCGGCGGAACTACGAATGGCTCAAATCTGATCCCCACCATCCGTCACTGCGGTTCAAGAAGGTCGGCGAATACTGGGCAGTACGCGTATCCCGTTCCTATAGAGCCCTTGCTCTCGAAGATGATGGAGACTTTATCTGAGTGTGGATTGGCGGTCATGAAGAATACGACCGTTTGACCCGCTAGTTGCGATTGGCCCTTATTCATGCCTAAACTAACCAAAACTTCCCTATCGGAGGCATACCATGACTACCACCGACAAAAAGCAATACAGTGTTGGCGGGGTAATGCTGGACCGGCCTTTCAAGATTCGCCGGCTGGGTCACTTTGGCTTTAATTCGGACAAGATGGAGGAGTCGGTGCGGTTCTACCGGGACCTGTTGGGCTTCTATGAGTCGGATGTGCTGGACTTCAAGCAGATTCCAGGGCTGGAGGACAAGCTGGCCCATATTGAGGACGGCCGGGGCTTTTTCTTCACCCACGGCAGCGACCATCATGCCTTTGTGCTGTTTCCCCGCAACGTTATGGACGCCTTTGTGGCGGCCGGCGGTGGCGGCGGCGGCAAAGGCGAGGTGACCATCAACCAGATTACCTGGCAGACCGGGGCGCTGGAAGAGGTGGTCAACGGGGCGCATTTCTTCGAAGACCAGGGCATCGGGATTCAGCGGGTGGGCCGGGATATGCCGGGGAGCAACTGGCACGTCTATCCCTACGACCCCGACGGCCACATCAACGAGCTTTACTACGGGATTGAGCAGATAGACTGGACGCGGCGGAGCAAGCCGCGGGAGATGTATTACCGCATCTTCCACGACGAACCGACGCTGCCGCAGATGTCGGAAGAGGCGGAAGTAGAAGAGGCCGTGGCCAAGGGGATTGACGTTTTCTCCGGATTTCGTGGCGTGAACCAGCTGCCCGCCAAGTACGACGTGGAAGGTGTGATGCTGCCGAGGCCCTTCAAGATTACCAATATCGGGCCGGTGAACCTGTTCGTCCAGGACGTGGAAGCGTCGCTGAATTTCTACCAGAACCACCTGGGGTTCGTGCTGACCGAGGAGACGGAGTTCAACGGGCACCGGCTTTACTTCCTGCGGAATGGCTCGGAGCACCACAGCCTGGGCCTGTTCCCCAGGGCGCTGCGGGCGGAACTGGGATGCAGTCCCCACACCACCAGCGCGTCGTTTGGCGTGGAGGTGGGGAGTTACAGCCAGTTGCGGAATGCGGTGGGCTTTTTGAAGGAGCAGGGGGTGACGTTCAAGGAGATGCCAGCGGAACTGCACCCGGGCATTGACTACGCGGCTTATTGCATCGACCCGGATGGGCACATGATTGAGCTTTATTACTACATGGAGCAGATTGGGTGGAGTGGGAAGCCGCGTCCGCAGGAGATGCGGCGGGAGGTAGCGGCTAACTGGCCGGAGACGATTGAGCCGCTGTCGGATACGTATGTGGACCAGGTGTTCCAGGGGCCGCTGGGGTAGGGGAAGCCATTCACGAATGGGCGCGACTTTTCACTAGCGAAACTGTGGTGGAGAACGAGAAGGTGCGGGCTTGAGCGGCCCGCACTTTTAGTTTTCTGCGGTTTGAGTGGCCGATTAAAGAGAAATAATGCTCTGTTTGCCGGGTTTGGAATTTAGGAGGCGCTACTGCTAACGCAAGTCATCCACTGCCACATCCAGAGCTTGGGCAAGAGCTACGATGATCTTGGTGGAGGCTTCACGCTTGCCGGTTTCTATTTGGGAAAGGTGGCTAACATTGATGCCAATGGCGGTGGCCAGCTCGGCTTGGGTCAAGTTGCGGTGCTTGCGATATACCTTTACCGGGTTTTGGCCTGACAAGAGGCGGTCAACCACTTCAGCGGGAAACGACTCTTCCGACTCGTCCAGGGCCAAGTCGTAAAGTTCCAAATCGCTCAAGGAGGCTTCTGGGACTTTGTCGGTCATTCGCTGGAATTCGTCCCAGGGAATAACCACGAAAACCGGTTGTCCAGCAGCATCGAGAATAACTTGAGCTTGGTTCATCAGATCATCCTATCTTTGGTAGGCTTGGCCGCGGGGAGCGATTCTCAGTACATCAATAATCTGGGCGCTATCATCCCTTTCAAAGATTATCCGCAAGTTGCCGATTCGGAGACGATAGCCGGTACGCCCAGCCAGTGCGGCTATATCCACGTCTCGTCGGTTGGGGTCATTGGCAAGGCGGTCTAACTCGTGGCGAATCCGCTGGGCCTGCTGCCGAGGCATCCTCTGCAAAGCCCTTAAGGCCTGTCGTCTGAACGTGAGCCGGTACAGCCCATTCATCTCCAATTAGTAATTTTACGGATACCTGCCAAATCGCGATAGGGGCGGGTTTCAAACCCGCCCCTACGTTCTTGGACCGAAACTTCTGCGGTCGCTTACATCATCCGCCGGATAATGCTGCTGGCCTGGTCTTCGCTCAGGCCCAGGTCGCGGAAGGCCAAGGGGCCCCCCTCGTCAAGGACGGGTTCCCGGCGGCCCAGGCTGACGCTTTCGGGGGCCTGGAAGAAGATGCCGGTGTAGATGGTTTCCCCCCACTCCATTGCCTTTTCGCAAGCCAGCTTCCAGTCGCTGGTGTTGTGCTCCTCGTCCTCCAGCTTGACCACCCGGTCCTTGAAGAAGTTGTGGGTGTTGTCCAGGTTGAAGGTAACGCAGGGACTGAAGACGTCCACCAGGGCGAAACCCTTGTGCTCAATGGCCTGCTGCATGAGGTCGGTAAGGTGGCGGACGTCGCCGCTGTAGCCCCGGGCCACGAAGGTTGCGCCGTTCATGATGGCCGAAGTGATGGGGTTGACCGGCATTTCCACGCTGCCGAAGGGGGTGCTCTTGGTCTTCATCCCGTCGCGGCTGGTGGGGGAAATCTGGCCGGTGGTGAGACCGTAAATCTGATTGTTCATCACAATGTAGGTGAGGTCAATGTTGCGGCGGGCGGTGTGGGTGAAGTGGTTGCCGCCGATACCGTAACCATCGCCGTCGCCGCCGGTAACTATTACCGTAAGCTCGTGGTTGGCCAGCTTGGCGCCGGTAGCTACGGCCAGCGACCGACCGTGAAGGGTGTGCATTCCATAGCTGTTGAAGTAGCCGGGGAGGTTGGATGAACAGCCAATCCCACTGACGGTCAGGACCTCGTGGGGCTGAAGTCCCAGCCCGGCCACGGCCCGCTGCAGACTGTTAAGCACCCCGAAATCGCCGCAGCCCGGGCACCAGTCCGGGTCCACCGCTCCCTTGAAGTCACGCGCGGTTAACGCAACGACACCAACGTCTCCCGCATTGCTTTCGGTAGTTGTCATCGGCCTTCCCTCTTTACTGCATTTTCCTTGGTAACCATGGACAGCCAGTGATTATTGCGGCGGAGGGCATACCCTCGCCCTGACCTTCCCCCTTAACGGGGGAAGGGATTCTTCAGAGATTCCCCTAGACAATAACTTCCTGGGTTGGTACGAATACCTGGGTATTGCCGGCGAGCAGGTCCTTTACGCCGTCGGCTATGTGGTGGGGCATAAAGGGCTCGCCGTCGTACTTGCGAATATGCCCACCAACGGAAAGGCCAGTTTCGCTGCGCATGTAGCGGTAAAACTGGCCGGAGTAATTGTTCTCGACGATTATGACCTTCTTTGCCGAGGTCACTATCTGCGTAACCTCGTCAACGTGGAAGGGCACAATCCACTTTATCGCCAACTGGTTGGCCGTAACGCCCTGCTCCGCCAGCAGTTCGCGAGCTTCGCGAATGACACCCTCGGTGGAACCCCAGCCTACCAGGGTCACTTCGGCGTCTTCCGGGCCCTCGATGGTCGGCGGAGCGATCTCCTTGACGATGTCCTGGAACTTGCGGGCCCGTTTCTCCACCATCATCCTGCGCTTAAGGGGGTTGGTGAATTCGTCGCTGATCAGGACCGAGTTTTCGTCGTGTTCGTCGGTGGCTACCACGTGAACGTAGCCGGGCACCCCGGGCAATGCCCTGGGCGAAACTCCCGAGTCCGTGTTCTCGTAGCGAAGGTAACCGTTGGAGGGGGCGGGAGTCGTTATGAGGTCGCCCCGGTCAATGTGGGGGTGCATGTCAATTTCGTCCGGGTCAACACTGAAGCGGCCCTCGCCGATAAGCAAATCGGACAGGACGATGGCGGGGCACTGGGCCTTGTCCACCAGGTTGAACAGCTCGGGCATGGTGTTGAAACAGTCCAGGGCGTCGCGGGGCGCTACGATAAACCGTTCAAAGTCGCCCTGGCTGGCGCCCAAAACCTGCCACAGGTCGCCCTGCTCCGTCTTGGTGGGCACGCCCGTGGAGGGACCGGCCCGCTGCACGTCAATAAAGACTACCGGAATTTCCATCATGCCGGCAGCGCCAACGGCTTCGGTCATCAGGGCAAAGCCGCCGCCGGAAGTGCCGCACATGGCCCGCACGCCCGTGTGGGCGGCGCCGATGGCCATGTTTGCCACGCCTATTTCGTCCTCAACCTGCCGCACCATGATGCCCAGGTTGCGGGCGTTGGCGGCCATCCAGTGCAGTATGCCGCTGGAAGGACTCATGGGATAGGCGCAATAGAACTTGACGCCGGCCGCCGCGCCGCCCATGGCGATGGCGTCGTTGCCGGCCCATACTGCCAGGGGCTTGCCGCCATCCGGCAGGACGTCGTAGTAAGGAACAAAGTTCTCGGCGGCGTAGTTGAAGCCGGCCCGGGCCACCCTAACGTTCTCGTCAATGACGTTCTGGCCCTGCCGCTGGAACCGGAGGGAAAGGCTCTCCTCCAAAACGTCAAAGTCCACTCCCATCAGGGACATGATGGCCCCGACCGCTATGGTGTTCTGAACCAGGCGGTTGCGGCTCTCGCTGAGGTCCGATACGGGCAGTCCGCAGAGATGAACTCCGTCGTTGACATCCCCGGGTGTGATGTTGTCGGCGTTGTAAACGACCCGGCTGCCCGGACCCATGAGGTTCAGGTGGCGGTCCATGGTGTCCTGGTTCAGGCACAGCAACAGGTCCAGCTTGTCGCCGTGGCTGTAGATTGCCTGGTCCGAAACCCTGACGGTAAGGAAAATATGACCGCCGCGGATGATGGACTGGTAGGCGTTATAGGTGTAGAGGTGAAGGCCACGTCGAACAAAAATGCGAGCTAGAATATCGCCAGGGGTAGCAATACCCTGGCCGGCCTCACCGCCGATACCCATGGCAAGGTCATATTTGTTAGACGCCATCTGCGACTCCTCGACTGGGCTGCCCTCAACCGAAACCGCCCAAAACCGCCCTTGAATTGGTTGCTAGTATAATGCCCGCCATTGCCGGGCGCAACGTAAGGCATGCACTAGACAGGGCAAATGCGTTTAAATTGCCTTGACACCTAAGCTGGTAGTCTTGTCGCCCTGGGCTTGCCGAAGGGCCTCAGATTCTTCGTGCTAAGCCCGCTTGCCGTTGCGAAAGTTGGTTTCTGCGAAGGATATTAGATTATTCCTGGAGTTTACCCTGAATGGAGTGAAGGGTTCAGGGAGACAAGTCTGGCTGTTCAGAGCTACATTATCACTAAGACGCGATTGCCCTATGTGACCCCGTGAGGCAATCGCACCGCTAAAAGATGTCATGCTGAGCGAAGCCGAAGCATCTAAACTCCTACTCGGCAAGTTTGTATCGGGGCCCGAACCACGATTGGGCATGAGGATTTTAGACCTTTCGACAAGCTCAAGGTGACATGACCTTCCTTTGCGCCCATTGGATGAACTAACAATGCGATTGAAACGGCTTATGCTCCCATCCTTGACAGGACAATCTAAACAATCCGATAATTCCGTTTGGTCGAACCCCTCTGGGTGGTCGGCCAAGTTGTGTGCAGAAATTCGCTGCAGAACTTTGGAAAATAGACCAGGGAAGATATTGGAGCAGCCGCATTCCGGGAATGTGGCCCCCCTTACGGAGGTATGCTAAAGGTGGCTAACCAGGATATTGAATTGATGGCACATTTGATGCGCCGAGCGGGGTTCGGCGCCACCCGCGACGAACTGGAAGCGCGGGTAGACAGGGGCTATGAGGCGACGGTGGAAGAACTTCTGAATCCCGATTCGGTGGACGGCTCGGACCGGCTGGACTTTCTTCGCTACCAGCCGGGGTACTGGAAGCCCCCCACGTCCGCCGGCATGGGCGGCGCCGTCTGGCTGAACGACATGGTAAACACTCAGCGGGTGCTACAGGAAAAGATGGTCCTTTTCTGGCACCAGGTGTTTGCCACCGGCTACTCCAAGATTGACCATTACCACGAAGTCTTCAAGCAGATTGATATGTTCCGGGAACTGGGCATGGGCAACTACCGGGACCTGTTGGTCTCCCTGGCCAAGGACCCGGCCATGATTTATTGGTTGGACAACTGCGATAACCACGTTTATGCGGTTAACGAGAACTGGGGCCGCGAGTTGCTGGAACTGTTCAGCATGGGTGTCGGCAATTATACCGAGGTTGACGTGCGGGAATGCTCCCGGGCCTTCACCGGCTGGACCATTTCCCCGATGATTCCCCGCCAGGCCTACGGCCGCTTTGACTGGGAGTTCGAGTACCAGGAAGAGGACCACGACGACGAAGAAAAGGAATTCCTGGGCCATACCGGCAACTTCAACGGGGAAGACATCATAGACATCGTTTGCGCCCACCCGGCTACCGCCCGCTTCATTGCCCGCCACCTGTACAACTTTTTCGTGGCCGACGAGGCCCAGGTTCCGGCCTGGTCGGTTACGCCTCCCAACGACCCGGAAGCCATTGAACTCCTGGCCCAGACCTTCGTAGATTCGGGCTACAATATGACCCCCGTGCTGCGGGTTCTGTTCAACTCCGACTTCTTCAAGAACGCCCGCTTTGCCAAGATCAAGAGCCCGGTGGAAGTGGTGGTTGGCACCCTGCGCATGGTGGGCGATTACGAGTTTCCCGCCCCCGGCATCGGCATCCTCACCAAGGAATCGGGCTACATGGGCCAGGAATTGATGAATCCCCCCAGCGTGGAGGGTTGGCACACCGGAGCGGAGTGGATTAACAGCGGCTCGCTGATGAAGCGGATCAACTTCTCCGCCGACATGGTCTCCCAGACGGAACGGCCCGGCATTCGCAGCATGGTCAACCGCCTGCAAGCCCAGGGCAACCTGACCCCGGAGCAGTTGGTGGACAGTTGCCTGGACCTGATGGGACCCCTGACCGTACAAGCGGAAAACCGGCAGGAGATGGTCAACCACGCCAGCGAGTCCGGCGACTTGAACTGGAACGAGTCCGACGCCGAGGAGCGGGTCGCGGAGATGCTGCAGTTGGTGGTTTCCCTGCGCGAGTACCAGTACGCCTGACCAGTACGATAAACTGATGGGCGCATCCTGAACACGGGAGCGCCGGGAGGACTTTAGAATGGTTACCCAGCTAGTAGCCGGCAGGGTGTTTGATTATAGCCGGGTGATTGGCCGCGGCGCCGTCAGCGGCGCAGGATTCAACACCCCGATAGATATGTGCCTGGCTGGCGAGGACAAGGTGTTCGTGGTTAATCGGGGGGCGGAATACGTCCCCGGCGCTCCCTGGAACCGGATGGCCCACGGTACCCGCATCGGCGTCTTTTACATTGGCGGCGAGAACGAAGATGAAGAATGGATAACCGAGTTCGGCGGTTACGGCGATGCCGTAGGCGAGGCCATCTGGCCGGCAGGAATTGCCCTGGATTCCAAGGGTAACTCCTACGTCACCGACGAATGGTTGAACCGGGTGAACATATATGACTCGGAGCATCGTTACGTCTCCAGTTTTGGGACCGAGGGCAGAGGCCCCGGGCAGTTCCTGGGGCCCAACAGGATTTTCATTGACGACCAGGACACCGTGTACGTGGTGGACGGACGGAACCACCGGGTCCAGAAGCTGGCCCTGGACGGCTCATTCAAGTCGGAATTTGGAAGCCTGGGCGCTGGGCCGGGACAGTTCAACAACCCGTGGGGCCTGACCATCGCGCCGGACGGTTACCTGTATATTGCCGACACCAAGAACAACCGGGTGCAAAAGCTGACCACCGACGGCGAGTACGTGGCCGAGTTTGGCGCTTACGGCACGGGCCGGGGCCAGCTGAACCGGCCTTCGGACGTGACGGTTGACCCGGACGGTGACGTTTACGTTTGCGACTGGGGCAACAGCCGGGTGCAGGTTTTCGCTTCCCAGGGCAGGTTCCTGACCAGCTTGGTGGGCGACGCCCAGGAGTTTTCCAAGTGGGCCAGGCCGGCGGTGAACGCCAGTCCGCAGGCCCTGTTGCGCCGGCGTGAGGTCAAGGACCTGTCGGTGGAGTGGCGGCTGGCCATGCCCCAGGCGGTGCAGTACGACGCCGGCCGCAACCGGCTGCTGATTGCCGACACCCAGCGTAACCGCATCCAGATTTACGACAAGCTGGACAATTACACTTCGGCCCAGAAAAACCTGTAGGGTTTGGCCAGGCTGCCCATGAAAATGCAGGGGCCGGGGCAACCCGGCCTCTTTTGTCATACACTTCAACCCCAATATTCCTAACAACCCCTACGTTCAAGCTGCCAGGACAAGACCAATGCCCGAGGAAATTCCCAACATACTTCCCGAAGACGAACCCAGATATATCCGACTGGCTTCGGAGAACCCGAACCTTCTCTGTTCGGAAGTTCCGCCGGAGATTCTGCAGGCTTCCTCCTTTTCCGGGGATGAACCCACGCCTTTCCTCTTCGATTTCTATGCCACGGGCTACAACCAGTGGCATCAGAGGACCCACGGTTTTAGCATTGACTTCGATCCGGAGCGGGTCGCCCGCGGCGTCCTTCTCCTGTGGTTTCGGGCCTGTGACCTCTACACCAGCCTGGAATACGACCGGCCCCACACCGACTGGGAGAAGGAGTTTTTCTCCGACGAGGGATTGACGGGCTAGTTGTTCATCGCAATTGAAGTGATGGTAGATAGGCTGACTGGTCATTCCTGCCTTCGCAGGAATCTGGACTCCGGCTTGTCGAGGTTCCTGCCTGCGCGGGAACGACGGAGTTTGGGCGTGAATTTATCAAGAGAAAAGCGATGGACTACTGGGCTTTCTACTCCGCCCTGTCCAAATCTTCAATAGGGGGAATTCCGGGATGAAATATGGATTCGCACTATCCGGGCGCGGGCCCCTGGCGGAGCCCGATGCCCTGTCCGCCATTGCCAGGAAAGGCGATGAACTGGGGTTTGAATGGCTGTTGACCGGCGATCACATCGTGGTGCCTGACAGCATAGATTCCACCTATCCCTATACCGAGGGCGGCGAATTCCCCGGGTCCGCCTCAGGCATGGCCATGGAGCAGTTGACCGTCCTGTCCTTCCTGGCCGGCCAGACCCGGCGCATCAGGCTGGTTACCAGCGTCATGATCGTTCCCCACCGGAATCCGCTGGTGGCGGCCAAGGCGCTATCCACCCTGGACGTGCTCTCCAAGGGGCGGCTGGTGGTGGGTATTGGCGCCGGCTGGATGCGCGAGGAATTCGAGGCGCTGGGGCTGCCGCCCTTTGAAGAAAGGGGAGCAGTGACCGACGAATATATCCGGGCCTTCAAGGAGCTTTGGAGCAGCGACAAGCCGACCTTCGACGGCAAATACGTGAGCTTTTCGGATATAACCTTTCTGCCCAAGCCGGTCCAGCAACCGCACCTGCCCGTCTGGGTTGGGGGCGAAAGTCGGGTTGCCATCAGGCGGGCCGGCCAGGTGGGCGATGCCTGGTATCCCATCGGTTCCAACCCCCAGTTTCCCATGGGAGACCCAGAGGCCCTGGCGGCCGGCATGCGCCGCCTGGCCGCGCAGGCAGAGCGGGCGGGCCGAGACCCGTCGCAGGTGGAAACGGTGTTTCGCACCCACGATTACCGGCTGGAGCCGGCGGGCATATCCCGTGACCGCCCCTACTTCGCGGGCAGCGTGGAGCAGATTGCCGCGGACATCCATGCCTACGAGGAATTGGGCGTCACCGGCCTGGTGTTCGACCTGGGCCGCATAAGTCGAGACTTGGACGACGTCCTGCAACATCTGGAGGACCTGGCAACCCAAGTGATGCCCGCGGTATAACCAGGTTGAAACGGTTTGCACCGTTTTCGCGGGGGGACGGCTTGGCGAGTGGGCAGGGCAGAGACGTGGGCTGCACCTGCGCAACCCCCGCGCAGGTCCGGCGGTGTGGTCTTGGCTCCGGGGCGAAATCCCCTATAGAAATTCCCTCTTTGACACATTATCATACGGCCATACCTTCAGGCGTATCCCATTTCCTTGAACAGGAGGGAAAAGCATGGCCGGAAACTATACCATCACCATCGGCACCGTAGGCGGTGGGCTTTCGTGCAGTCCCGACGGCGGCGAAAGCTGGAACCGCATCCGCAATCCAATCCCCTCAGAGTGCAACGTCCGCGCCCTGACCGTCTATCCCAATGATCCCCACCGCCTCATCGCCGGCACCGACGTGGGCATTTATCGCAGCGACGACAACGGCATGACCTGGTTTGACCTGGAAGCCCCGGTGGGCGACTTGCAGGTCTGGTCGGTAACGGTGGACCCGGAAGACTCGGACATTATCTTCGCCGGTACCCGTCCCGACGCCTTCCGTTCCAGGGACGGCGGCAAGACCTGGGACCAGTTGGCCCTGGGCGTTACCCTGCCCTGCCCGGTGGGCATACCCCGTACCACCAACATGATCGTTGACCCCCGCGACCACCGCACCGTCTGGGCCGGTATCGAAGTGGATGGCATCTACAAGAGCCTGGACGGCGGCGACAACTGGATTCACCTGCCCGACCTGGGCCCGGACCCCTTCCACGGCGACATTCACGGCATGACCCTGCGCATCAGCGACAGCGGCACCTCGGTACACGCCACCACGCCCTTCGGGATTTCCACCAGCACCGACGAGGGCGAGAGCTGGGAACTGCACGAGTTTCCCCGCTTCCACGAAGCCGACATGCGGTCCTACTGCCGGGGCATGGCCATCAAGCCCGACGACCCCCAGGTAATGTTCGTGGGCAACGGCGACTCCATCCCCGGCGTGACCGGCGCCATCCAGCGCACCACCGACGGCGGCGCCAACTGGCAGGCCGCGAACCTGCCCCAGGAACCCAACTCGGTGGTTTACTGGTTCGGCGTCCACCCGGAAGTGCGGGACGTGGTGGTAGGCGCCAGCCTCTACGGCTACGTGTACGTCAGCGAGGACGGCGGCCAGAACTGGCAAAAGCTCCAGAAAGAGTTTGGGGAGATAAGGTCGGTGGCGTTGACGCCGAATTAGGGTGGTTCGACAAGCCCACCATGATGGTTCGACAAGCTCACCATGAACGGTAAATGTCTGTGGAGATTGGCAGGGGCGGGTGTGGAGCCTGCCCCTTTGCCATAAACGGGATATGAAGCTGATAAACAGGAGGCGCTACGATGGCATTCAAGCTTAACCACGTTCACCTGAAGAGCCCCAACCCCAAGGACACGGCTGACTTCTACGTCAACAACCTGGGCGCTACGGTGGTTGCGGAGACGGCCAACGGCGGGTTCCGGCTGGACCTGCACGGTCTGCCCCTGAACGTCACCGGCAAGATTGACAGCCAGACCCACGACCAGGTCTTTGGCATTGAGCACTTCGCCATAGACACCGACGACATTGACGGCACGGTGGAGGCGCTGAAGGCCGGGGGCGCGAAGATTACGGAAGAGGTCCAGGTGGGCAACGGCCGGAGGGTCTGCTTCTTTGAGGGGCCGGACGGTGTATGCCTGGAAGTCCTTGAGATGCAGGCGTAGTTAATTCAGACATGGATGAGCAGGATTTACAGGATTGAAGGGTTCTTTTCCGGGAAGACTTCTGGGTGAACGATAAGAAAATCCTGTGAATCCTGTGAATCCTGTCCATCCATGTTTAAGGCTGCTCACGCGGGCCAGATTCGGGTACCCAGGCTGGGCGAATGGGGAGCGTGGACCAGGTTGGCTACTACCCGATGGGAAAACTCGGCGTCGGTGTCTATGAAGTGGTTATCCACGTCCTCCAGGGTCAGGAACTCGTAGAGGATGGCGTGCTTGGCCCAGCCCACGATGGACACCAGCTTGCGGGCGCCAACGCACCCCGGCATGGGCCGCATCAGGGGCAGGCGGGAGCGGGAATACCAGGTGCCCATCTCGTCCTCGTTTTCCAGGGCATTGATGTTGAAGCTGCCAAACTGGATTACCGGGCCCGGAGTTATCCCCGGCTGCCGGGCCTTGTATTCGGGACCGTTTACCCGCTCCTCCTCCAGGAAGATGCAGTAGCGGACGTTCTGCCGGAGGCTCAGCATCTCCAGCGTCCGCGCATCGGCCCGCGCCTGTAACTCCCGGACGCTGGGGTCCACGAAGGTGTGAGGCGACTCGGCCCCGCGCAGCAGCAGGAACTGGTTGCCATTGGGAACGCCGGGATTGTCCACCCCCGGGTCGTCAATATGGACCAGGCGGGCGTGGATTTGCGCCTCCCGTTCCGGCGTCATGATGTTCTGCTGGTTGCACGCCCACAAGTAGCCGGGCCGCTCCAGGGCCCGGGGCAGGTATTCGTCGTGCATCCAGGACAAGAACTCGTCCCTGCCGTCCTCTGGCAAATCGTACCAGGTGGCCCAGATTCCTCGGTCCATTGCGCAAACCTCCTCGCATTCGGTCTCCGGCGGGGGATTGGCTCCCCTCGTCAATTTTCCATTCTTGTCCTGGAAAGTTTCCGGTGGCTTGCCTGCGGCCACCGCTTAAAATGAGGGCATACTCAAAGCCAAGGCTGGTGCACGCCTACTGCTCCGCGCCACCGCCGGCGCTCTTCCTGGGCAGGGCAAACCACAGAGCTATGGCTACCAGAGGCAGAGCGATGTAACTCCCAATCTCACCCGGCGGGGGGTTGGCCACAACAACTGGCTTCATCAGGCCAACGCCGATGCGGCCGCCCCAGTCCAGTAGCTGCAGAAGCAGCGCAAAGGGAATCAGGTGGCGATACCGCCAAATGATCACCCAGGCCACAAGAGAAAGCAATAATTGCTCCAAGCCCCACTGGGCGAAAATGGCTATGAGATTGTCTCCTCCCGCCACTGAAGTATCCAGACCGGCAATTACGCCGGCTCCGCCGTCGGGCAGGAACATATGGGCCAGGCTGCGACCCGTCGTAACGACCGCCAGCAGTACGGTGAACCAGAAGGATATGGTCGTTCCCCTGTACTCGGTCTGGTTAATGGGGAACAGGGCGGAAAAGTCCCGCATGGTATTAGCCCCCGGGATTGAGAATGGCCTAGTCTAGGTGTAGCTGGTATCCGGTGTCAAATCGCCACCAGTTTGCTTGCGGACGGGCAGTAGCCGGCCACCTCCAGGCACGGAGCAGTACTGATCCCGACCGATCTCCTTCCTTGACAATGAATACGGCCCTACCTACAATCCGGGAGTCCAAAAGACCCTTGGCAGGTTTGCCAGCCATAATCTGATATTTTCCTTTCGTCACAAGGAGCCACGAATGTCTTCAGAGATGTTCTCCCCCGGATTCAGCCGAATCGTGAAGCCTGACGCCACCCTGGAAAAGATTTCCGGTGGCCACATTTTTACCGAAGGTCCCGTGTGGAACAACAAGGAACAGTTCTTCGTGTGGACCGACATTATTGATAACAAAATCTGGAAGTGGACGCCGGGAAAGGGGTCGGAGATCATCATGCATCCCTCGGGCAAAGCCGACGGGATGTGCTACGACCACCAGGGGCGGCTGCTGGTAGCCGGCTGGAGCAGCCGGACCGTGTGGCGGTGGGAGCATGACGGGTCCACCACGGTGCTGGCGTCCCACGTGGACGGGAAGAAGCTGAATACGCCAAACGACATAATCATGAAGTCGGACGGGATGGTGTATTTTACCGATCCGTCCAACGGCATCCGCAACGTGGGCATGGAAAGCGAAGACGTGCAGAAATACGTGGACTACGAGGCGGTGTACAAGCTGGACCTGAGCGACGGCAGCCTTACCCTCCTGGCCGACGATTACGTCAATTGCAACGGCCTGTGCTTTTCGCCTGATGAGTCGCTGCTTTACATAAACGATACGGCGCGGCGGCACATACGGGTTTATGACGTGCTGGAGGACGGGAACATTGGCAATGGCCGGTTGTTCGCGGAGTTGTTCCACGACGACCACGGAGCGCCCGACGGGATGAAGGTGGACGTAGAAGGAAACGTGTACTGCACCGGCCCCGGCGGGGTATGGGTTACGGACCCGCAGGGCAACCACCTGGGGCGGCTGTTGATTCCCGAAGACTGCGCCAATTTCGGGTTTGGCGACCCGGACTACCGAACCATCTACTTTACGGCCCGCAGTTCCATATACCGGATTCGGGTCGAGATTCCTGGTCTGCCCACCTACCCCATACCTGGAATCAGCGAATAGGCTATTTATCCACGAATGAGCAGGAATTTCCACTAATTTCCCGATGAGGAGAGGCCAATGACCTGGGAATTTGAACTGGTGGCCGGGCCCGACGGCAATCGCGCCGATGGGCCGGCCTGGGACGGGGAAGGGCTGCTGTTCACCACCGTATCTGTCCCGTCCAATACCATCCACAACAAGATACTGCGCTACGACCCCCGGTCGGGCGAGGTTAGCGACTACCGCCGCTGGACAAACCGGGTCGTGGGGCTGACCTTCTCCGCGGACGGCACACTGTACGGCGCGCAGAGCGGGGCCCGGCGCATCCTGCGCTACAATGGCGACGGTTCCGCTTCAGTTATGGCCTACAAGATTGACGGCAAGTATCACAACCAGCCCAAGGACCTGGCCATAGACAGCAAGGGCCGCATCTGGTTCGCCGACCCGGTTTGGGGTCCCCCCGTGGTGGGCGGGCTGCGCGACTACGAACTGGCGCCCTACTCCATTGACTATCGGGCCGTGCTTCGTATTGAAGCGCCCAACCGGGACGCGCCCCTGACCCGCATGACCCATGACACCACTACACCCCTGGACGTGGCCCTCTCCCCCGGTGAGACCGTCCTGTATGTGGCGGAGAGCAGCGAGGAACCGGAAGGCAAGCGGGAACTGCGGGCCTACCCCATCAACGGCGACGGGACCCTGGGTGAGTACCGGGTGCTGCACAGCTTCGGCGCCGACTACCGGGGCATCCACCGGGGCATCAGCGGCATGTGCCTGGATACCGATGGAAACATTATTGCCTGCGCCGGCTGGGAACAGAGCGGCCCCGGGCCCATGATTTACGTCTTCTCTCCCACGGGCCAGGTGCTGGAAACGCATCCCGTTCTGTCGGAACCCACCAACTGCGCCTTTGGCGGCCCGGACCTCACCGACCTGTACGTGACCACCACAGAGGGACACCTGTACCGGGTGGGCAATACGGGCCGGCAGGGCTGGCTGCTGTACCCGAAGATTTGATCCACTAATGGCCACGAACATTCACTAATGTAGCGAAGCCCTATCCCTGCATCATATACGGCGTTCCGGCGTATTTTGTGCCGCCCAAGAGAACAACAAAACACTGGTGCCCATTCGTGTGCATTCGTGGATAACCAGGAGGCCCCGATGGTAACCCAGGCATTTAACCCCGCCTTTCGCCGGCTGGTGCCGGAAGAAGCCACGTTTTCCAAGGTGGCGACCGGCCTCACCTTTACCGAGGGGCCGGTCTGGAATCACCGGGAGGGCTACCTGGCCTGGGTGGACATAATCGGGGACACCATCTGGAAGTGGGTGCCGGGTCAGGGCAAGAGCATCGTCATGCGGCCCTCGGCCCACGCCAACGGCATGACCTTTGACGATGAGGGACGCCTGGTCATCGCCGGCTGGAGCGGTCGCACCGTCTGGCGCATCGAGCGGGACGGCACCCCCACCACCCTGGCGTCTCACTTCAACGGCGTCAAGCTGAACACCCCCAATGACATTGTTATCAAGTCAGACGGCCACGTCTATTTCACCGACCCGTCCAACGGCTGCCACCTGGTAGGACACCAGGGCGGGGACCTGCAGAAGTACCTGGACTACGAGGGAGTGTACCGCCTGAACGCGGAAACCGGGGAACTGACCCTGCTTAACGACGACATGGTTTTCCCCAACGGCCTCTGTTTTTCCCCCGATGAGTCGCTGCTGTACGTCAATGACACCACCCAGCACTACATTCGTGTTTTTGACGTGCTGGAGGACGGAACTGTTGGCAACCCGCGCCACTTTGCCGACCTGCACGGCGCGGACGTGGGCCACCCGGACGGCATTAAGGTGGACACCGAGGGCAATGTCTATTGCACTGGCCCGGGCGGGGTGTGGGCGCTGGATGCCGACGGCAACCACTTAGGGCTGATACGCACGCCGGAACCCTGCCACAACTTCACCATTGGCGGCGAAGACTTGCGGACGATGTTCTTCGCCTGCCGCACTACCATCTACCGCATGGAGATAAGCGCCCGGGGAATTGCGGTTTGTGGTTAGCGGCGCCTTCCCCTCCACGAATGCCCACCAATAACCACCAATGGGATACCGGCAATAGAATACTGGCGCATTAGTGAACCCGCGCAGGAGGAAAACCATGGTCAAAGAGGTCTTTTTCTTTACCGAAATGGGTTACACCGCCTACTCCCAAGAAACCGCTGCCAGCTACGGCTACACCAACCTGATGTTCCCCAACGAGAACTTCGTCCCCGAGAAGGCCTCGGAACTGTACAGCATGTACTTCGACGAATTGCAGTACTGCACCGAGAACGGCTTCGACGGGGTGATGATAAACGAGCACCACAACAATCCCCTGTGCATGATGCCCTCGGTCAACGTCATCGGCGCCGTCCTATCCAAGCTGACGAAGAAGGGCAAAATAGTCTTCCTGGGTAACGTCCTGCCCATCCACGAGAACCCGCTGCGGGTGGCCGAAGAGATTGCCATGATTGACTGCATCTCGGGCGGGCGTGTGGTCTGCGGCTTCGTGCGGGGTCTGGGGCAAGAAAGCTGGGCCACCAACACCAATCCCATCTACAACCGGGAGCGGTTCGAGGAGGCCCACGACCTGATTGTGAAGACCTGGACCACGCCGGGTCCCTTCCGCTGGGAGGGCAAGCACTTCCACTTCCGGGCGATCAACCCCTGGGCCATGCCCTTGCAGAAGCCGCATCCGCCCATCTGGATTCCCGGAGTTGCCAGCCCGGAGTCGGTGATTTTCGCTGCCCGTCACAAGTACCCCTACATCGCCCTGGCGCCGCCCCTGGACCTGATGGAGGAAATCTACGACCTCTACGACCGCACCGCTGAGGAGGAGGGGTATAAGGCAACATCGGACAACCGGGGTTACGCCATCCGGGTAAATGTGGCGGACAGCGACGAGCGGGCCTACGAAGAGGGCAAGAATTTCTTCTGGCAACTGGGCACGTCCTTCGGCGTGGCGCCCCGGGAGTGGCAGGCCCCGCCGGGTTACCTGAGCCGGGCCGCAACCCAGGGCCAGCGGCAGCAGCGCCGGGCCACCACCCGCTACGTGAACGCGGAGAGCAGCAACGACAAGCGCCCGGTAGCCCCGGGCGGTCCGCCCCTAAGCTACGAGGAAGCCCACGCTACCTACCAGATAGTCACCGGCAACCCGGACACGGTGGTCAAGAAGCTGAAGCACGTCATTGACATTGTTGATCCCAGCTACCTGGTGCTGTGGGGCCGGGAAGGCCCCATGTCCCACGAGACGGCGACGCGGTGCATTGATTTGCTGGGGCAGGAAGTAATACCGGCGATTAAGGAGTATCAGTCGAAGAGGGGAAAGTAGGGGGGCTTCAGCGCTTGCTGGCGTGGAGAATTGTGATACCGATAAGTTCGTCGCCATCGTAGCGGAGGATGATGTCGTCGTCGGTCAGTTCGCTGTCAGTGGCTGCGCGGGGCTTGTCAAAGCTAATGTACAAAACATCGCCTGGTTCGTAATAGGATGACCAAAGGCAATTACTTGGTGATTGTCGTACAGCCGGGATAAGGTTCAAGTACTCGTTCATATTTTTCAAGGCCATATCTGCCTCTTGCGCCTTAGCGATGTTTCTCTGCCTGTTACATAGGCAGTTATTACGAAGCCATCCGACGCCAATTCTCTGTAGACTACTACAAGCCGCTTGCCAGAATCAAGCTGCCTGACTGCTAGCAACTCTCCGTCGCCGCCGTCCACAATATAATCTGGGCTCTCTAGTGAATCGAGTATCAGACGCCGATTTTCTGCTAGTTCAGGATGTCCTTCTAAGATATGGTCCCATGCCTCGTGAGTCAACCGAATTGGGACGCCAAACCTAGACTGAACCCTGTCAGCCACGTGACTGCCAATCGTATTTGGTCAAGACTTCGTTCTGTTTCATTCGAACCTCCAGTCATAGTTTTGCCGGGTCATAACGGTTGTCCATTTGTTAAGTCTACCACAAAGTTGGCTATTTGTCAATATACATTTGCTGACTGATAAATACTTGTTTATGCTAGAGGTGACTCGTTTCTGATTTTCCTGACCATGCTGCCTAGATTTATGGCCAGTCCTCGCAACAACTTTAAATGCACTTCGCGTTGACTAGCTGCGTACCCTTGTCCCCAAAAACAAGCGATGCCTTATTCAATGGAGACAGGTGATCCGGCTTTTGAAGATATGGGGTTGTCACATTTGTTCCGGGACTCTCCTTAGCTCAAGGCTAATCCCCCTATTGACTCTCCACTCCCAAATACCGATACTTTGGGCCGTAACCACCCTAACTTTTGGAGGTAAACGTCCTATGACTACCGTAGGAAGCGGAGAATATACTTACGAGCTCGTTGAGAGCTGGGCCAAGCTGCCCGAGGGCGAGGAGTTTGGCATGGTCAGCGCCTGCGCCACCGACTCGGCGGGCAACCTGTACGCCTTCCAGCGCAAAGAGCCGCCCATCGTCATATTCAATCCCGACGGCGAATACATAGGTTCCTGGGGGCTGAGCGCCATCAGCAACCCGCACGGCATTTTTATCAAGGACGACATAGTCTATATCACCGACCGCGAGGACTCGGTCTGCCTCCGCTATACCCTGGACGGCAAGCCCCTCCAGGTCATCGGCGACCGGGGCGTCCATTCCGACACCGGCTGCGAAGTTCCTGGCACCCTGTGCCCGCGCTCGGCCGGCCCCTTCAATTATCCGGCGGAACTGGTTCCCGGCGCCGGTGGCGACATGTACGTGGCCGACGGCTACCGCAACGCCCGGGTCCATCGCTTTGCCGCCGATGGCCAGTTGAAGTCCTCCTGGGGCGAGCCTGGCAAGGACGCGCCCAACGAGTTTCACCTGGTCCACAGCATGATGGTGGGCGCTGACGGCCTGCTGTACGTCTGCGACCGGGAGAACAACCGCATCCAGATTTTCAACGCCGACGGCGAGTACCAGGGGATGTGGACGGACGTGCTGCGGCCTATGGACATTTCCCAGGACGACAACGGCGTCTTCTGCATCAGCGAGGGTGGCCGGGACGCGCGCCAGGGCTGGACCGAGGAGACGGATTCCCGCATAAGCCTGATGAACGCCAGTGGCGACCTGCTGGCCCGCTGGATAATTCGCGGCGGCCACGGTTCGTGGATTGCCCCCAACGGCGACATCTACGTGGGCGTTCCCGACGGCGTTGGCGTGGACAAGTACGTCAAGCAGTAGGCATTTCATACCCCTGCAACGACGGTTGACAAGAGGAGCGGCCAACGCGGCCGCTCCTTTCAGTTTGAAGGACAAAAGATACGCCCCGTGAATAAAATTCACGGGGCAGTTTTTCGATGGACTTGTTTGAGTTGGCGACCCGGAGCGGACTCGAACCGCCGATCTCCGCCTTGACAGGGCGGTATGTTAACCAACTACACCACCGGGCCACTGAAACCGCACGGCGCATTTCCGTGCCGCAGATATGAGTTTATGACTTTTGCCTTCCGCGTGTCAAGATGCGGCAGGCAGCGGCGCAAGGTTTTCTGATGTGTTGTGTGATGGGTGTCAGACTGTTGGAGCGGGAATGCCGGGTCTAACGCGCTTCCCCTGCTGTTGGCATGACCGGCCGGCGCTCAAGTTTTGGCAACCAGCCGGGGGCGATTGTAAGCCGGGGGCGATTGTAACCGGATGCGCCTCTGGATTATATTACCCTCAAATTTGCAGTGCCGACTGGCGGAGGAATCCCAGCATGACCGACCAAGAAACCACTCCCCGTCCCCTGGAGGGTCTGCGGGTACTGGACGCAACACACATCGTAGCTGGCCCCTTTTGCGCCATGATCCTGGCCGATATGGGCGCAGAGGTAATCAAAGTCGAGCGCACCCGGGTAGGGGAGCGGGCCCGCCTCAATGAACCCTTTGTCGAAAGCGAAGACGGCGGGAAGGTGAGCGCCCGTTTCCTGGCAATCAACCGGAACAAGAAGAGCATAACCCTGGACCTGCGCAATCCCAGGGGCAAGGAAATATTCGAGACCCTGGTAAAGAGTTCGGACGTTCTGCTGGATAACTGGGGCCCGGGGGCTCTCCGGCGTCTGGGCCTGGGGTTTGAGCATCTGCGGGGGCTGAACCCGCGCCTGATCTACGCCAGCATAACCGGTTATGGGGACAGCGACGGCTTGCGCGGTCCCTACTCCGACTGGCCGGCCAATAATCCCTGTGTCCAGGGCATGGGCGGCTGGATGGAGATTACCGGGGCTCCCGACGGCCCTCCCCAGATGGTGGGCGACAACATCGGCGATTCCGTTCCCGGCGTATGGACTGCGCTGGGCATAATGATGGCCCTGGAAACCCGCCGGAAGACCGGACGGGGCCAGCACCTGGACATGGCCATGTACGACTGCATGGTGGCCCACACCACCAGCATCATGCCCTTCTACCAAGCCAGCGGCCAGGTGACCACCCGGGCCCGGGAGAACATGATCACCGCTCAACTGGCGCTGAAGGCCTCAGACGGCTACGCTGTTTTGGCCGGTTCCGGCGGTGGGGGCGGCAAGTGGGAAGGACTGTGGAAATTGATTGGTCGGGAAGACCTGATAGAGGACCGCCGCTTCCTGGGCGAGGGTATCAGCGGGGAGTTTTACTTTAACCACATCGTGCCCGCCATTGAGGAATGGTCGCAGCATGTTCCCAAGCTGGAAATTGCCCAGAAGCTCATTGAGCTGGGCTTTTCCATGGGCGTCGTGCAGGATGCTGCCGACCTAGACCAGTGCCCCCACCTGGAAGCGCGGAAGATGTTCGTGGAGAGCGGGGACTCCCTGGGCGGTCCCTTCAAGACGGTCAACAATCCCATTAGACTGACGGAGTCACCCGATACTGCGGATAACGCTCCGCCTCTGCTGGGCGAGCACAACGAGGATATCCTGTGCGCCATAGGCGGAGTTAGCCCCGACGAACTGGCGCAATTGCGGGAAGACGGCGTAGTGTAGCAGGTAGTCAGGCCGGATAAGGCACACTATAATTAATGACACAAATGTGGAAGTCCATCTTCTTCTAAAGTAAAGGAAACAATAATGCCAAGGGGAGATTACCGTCGGGGCGAAGGTGCAGATCTGGGCCGCGCGATATATGTCAAGAAAATCAAGCCTCTGATGACGGATGAGGACATTGGCAAGTTTGTCGCCATTGACGTGGACACTGGGGACTATGAGGTGGATGTTCAAGTTTCTGAAGCCTTGCAACGGCTGAAGGCCCGCAACCCGGATTCTGCGCTGACCGCACAACGTGTGGGTTATACCACTCCTTTTAGCTTCGTGCCCAGGAAGCCTGACGATGTTTAGGGGAAGAGTCAGCCCCAGGTTCGAGCCCTTGGTCCCGCTAGATTTGGTGGGGACGGAGGGACAGGTCTACCAGATAGAAGTGCTCCTGGACACCGGTTTCGATGGCTCGCTATTGATACCTGATCATGTTATCAAAAGTCTGGGCTTTCCCCTGTATGATGATTTTGTTTCCAACCTTGCTGATGGTCGAAGCGTTGTTGTTCAAGGATTTGATGGCCAGGAAATGTGGCACGGAAGGCTCCAAAGCGTCTTGATATTGGAAAGCAAGGGTGAGGCCCTGCTGGGAATGAATCTCCTCTGGCGCAACCGGATTACCATAGACAATTACGCCAACGGCCCCGTGGTTGTAGCCCCGTGGTTGTAGAGGAACTGGAGTAACAGCGCAGTCCGGGATAGCGTCACCGATAAGATAGCGTTGGGATAACGGCGGCATGTTGAAGGGCGAGAGAAGGGCGCAGAAACTGACGCGCCGGCACGAAAAGAAGCGGCGCAAGAGCAACCGCAAGGCATTGCAGGTCATAATTGACGCGGCGGCCAGGCGCAGAAGCAAAATAGCCAACGCCGGCGCCCGGGTTGAGTAATGACGGGTTGCCTTATAAAATAGCTTTGTCTTTGCCGGGGCCCGGCGCTGCGGACCCGGCAAGCGTAGATTTAACCTGTTTAACTGGAGCATCTTCTTTGTTTCAAGCCCCCAGAGGTACTGCTGACCTCCTGCCCGTGGAGCAGAAGTACCGCCGCTACATTGAATCCAAGGCCGTAGCCCTGGCCCAGAGCTACGGATACGGCCGCATTGATAGCCCGGTATTTGAGGACGCCGGGCTGTTTGTTCGCTCGGTGGGCGAGGGCACCGATATTGTTGAAAAGGAAATGTACACCTTCGAGGACCGGGGCGGGGACCTGGTAACCCTGAGACCCGAGGGCACGGCGCCTGTCTGCCGCGCCTACCTTGAACATGGTATGCACAACCTGCCCCAGCCCGTGCGGATGTATTATTTCTGCCCGGTGTTTCGTTACGAGCGTCCCCAGGCCGGCCGCTTCCGGCAGCACCACCAGTTTGGCGTTGAGGTACTTGGCGACCCGAATCCGGCGGTGGATGCCGAGGTCATCGAGTTGGCTTGGAGGCTCATGCACTCGCTGGGGCTGACCGACATCCGGCTGTTCATCAACAGCATTGGCGACGGCGAAAGCCGGCCCGCATACGTGCAAGAACTGAAATCATACTATTCGCAGCGATACGAAAGCCTGTGCGGAGATTGCCGCAACCGCCTGGACCGCAACCCGCTGCGGCTGCTGGACTGCAAGGTGGAGACCTGCCGCAGCATTGGAGAGGACGCGCCCCGGTCGGTTGACCACCTGAATGCCGACAGCCTGGACCATTGGGAGAAGCTGAAGAGTTATCTGACGGCAATGGACATTCCCTATCAGATAGACCACCGGCTTGTCCGGGGACTGGACTATTACTCCCGGACTGTGTTTGAAATTCAGCCGATAGAAGCCGGCGCTCAGTCCACCATCTGCGGCGGGGGCCGCTACGACGGGCTGATGGAGCAGTTGGGCGGCCGCCCCACGCCGGGGATCGGCTTTGGCTCCGGCCTGGAGCGCCTGACCTTGAACCTGAAACGCAGCGGGGTGGAAGTTCCCGAGCTGCCTGCCCCCGAGTACCTGGTCGCCAATGTGGGCGATGCTGCCCGGCAACCGGCTTTGGAGCTGGCGTCGCGTATCCGGCGGGCTGGAGCGGGCGCCATCCTCAGCAGCGGTTCCCGCGCCCTGCGGGGACAGATGCGGCAGGCCAACTCCCTTGGTATTCCCTTTGTAGTGATCCTGGGCGATGACGAAATTGCCCGGGGCGAGGTGATGGTTCGGGATATGAGCACTTCCTCCCAGCAAACCATCCCGATGACCGAGTTCATCCAGTCGCTGGGTTCTACGCCAGAATAAACGGCCCCTTGAATCAGCCCGACGATTGCCCCCATCGCCTTTCCCCAGTCCTCGCAACAGGTGGTCGCGCTTGCCGGGTGGCCAGAGGGTTCGGGGCGCTGGCCGGAGCGGTGCTGCTGGCAATGTGCGTTGTTGCCTGCACCGGTCCAGACAGGGAGTTGCCGGCGGTTAGCGAAACAGAGGGCTCGCTGTCGCCCACTCCACAGGGGCCGGGTCCCTCCGGCCTGGAACCAGAAAGCGCTAACATTTCTTCAACACCCCTTCCCACCGCCCCGACCGGGTTGCCTGCGGATGCCGCCACCAGCGTCTTGAGGATTGGACCGAGAACCGTGATTCCTTCCCTGTCCTCTGCCGCAGAGCCCGGGGCCGACGCAGCCGATGCAACTACCGGCGCCACCGTACCGGCCCAGGGTTCCGCGCCGACGGCGGAAGGAGCGCTGGCCGTGTATCTTGGGTCAGGGATATTCGGCACACCACCTGCGCTCGCCGCAACCCCCTTTCATGAATTAGCTGGCTCCGACGCGCTATCCGGTACCATGGTGGCGCCTTCACCAACCCCGGTAGAGACCATTTCTCCTCAGGCGACGCCATTGCCGGCCAATACACTGGCGCCCGTTCCTACCCCGACTGTGACGCCTACGCCCAGGCCGACAAGTACTCCGTTGCCGACTCCCACGCCGGTACCGGAGTCGTTGGTTGCCGCGGAGCTTGACGTTGAGGGGGCGCCAGCAGGCGTCGGTCAGGAGGTGGCGGTCCGGGTGAGAATAAATGCGGGCGAAAAAAACCCGGTGGACGCCGCCCAGGTTTACCTGGATTTCGACAGGTCCAAGCTGGAAATAATCTCCTTGAAACCCGGCGGCAAGCTTAGATTTGTGCTGCAGAACGAGACAAGCAATTTGGCCGGGAGAATAGGGTTCGCCGCCGGGACAACCGGCGCGGGGGCAACCTCTCCCTTCACTCTTTGCACCATAGTTTTCCAGGTTCTGGCGTCCGCCGGGCCGGGTGAGACGACCATAAACTTTGCCTCGCCGCGTTTCCCCAGGCACACCAAGATCGTACATCGCGGCTTTAATGTGACCGGAGAGCTTCGGCCCGCTACCCTGGCATTGAAATAGCATCTCCTTCAGTCATGCCTGCGTGCCGGTCCTTCTACCGGGCTGACCGGCGCCCCCGTAAGTGGCGCCCGTTGGTAGGCGGCAAGCCTGCCGGGTCCTGACTATTTCCTCCATTCTTGTCTTTCAAGAATTTACTGACATTTGCTTGTTGACTATTGGCGTTACATATTAGAACATTTGATTCAACAAACGGCTCAGGCTACCGGTTCCCACTGCGAACGGCGGGCCGGGTCTTTGAAGACTCAAAACTATTCAAGGGAGAGTTGAAATGACAGAAGCGCTGGCTACCGGAAAGAACATCTACTACCGCGGCTATGTTATCCATGAAGACGTACCTGCCGTGTGCTACACCATTTACGACCGTCGTCCCGACCGGAAGGAGTTGGCGACTGCCGGCACTTCCCGCGAGGCCATGAAGTGGGTGGACTCGCGCATCGCCATCGAGGAAAAGCTCAAGGACACCAAGGTCACCATCGAAGAGATACTTTTGCTGGCTCGGGGCGCCGTAGCTGCGTGAAAGCTCCGACGCACTTCGCCGGATGATTGGTAAATTCTTCGTTGATTAGGCCTGCATTCTGAATGGAATTGAGATAGAATATCTACCTTGAGTTGCTATGTTGGCAACTTGTATGGTAAAAGAGAATCAGGCGAAGGTTACCGCAATCCGGGAGGTGAGTGTATGAGCAGCATGTATTTGCGAATTGTAGTCGTCGTTGCCGCGCTGGCGTCTTTTGCAATGTTCAGCGTTGCATGTCAGCAGGTGGGTGGAGGAGACGACGTCTATCGCATTGGCGTAATGGAGTCGTTGACCGGTCCCGGGGAAACCTACGGTACCGTAATTAATCAGTCCAAGGAAATGGCCGTAGCTGAAATTAACGCTGCCGGCGGAATTGATGGCAAGAACCTGGAGTTGATAGTCGAAGACTCCAAGTGCGGGGCTCAGGATGCCATCACGGCTTACAACAAGCTCACCGATGTTGACGGCGTGAAAATTATTCTTGGCACTTCTTGCAGTGGCGCGATGCTGGGAGCGGCCCCGCTGGCCGAAGCGGACGGCGTGGTCCTGTTCTCGGCGTCGGCAACCAGCCCGGACATTGAAGGGGCTGGGGACTACATTTTCCGCACCGCTATCAATGACGCGCAACTGGGAGTGGATGCCGGCAACGCCATGTGGTCCGATGGCATACGCAACCTCGCTACCATCAACGAGACTACCGACTATGCCGAGGGCGTGCAGAAAACCACCGTGGAGCGGTTCAAGGGGCTGGGAGGCCAGGTGGTGGCGGAAGAAAAGTACGCTTCGGACGTGACCGACTTCAGGAGCCAGTTGACCAAGCTGTTTGGCTCGTCACCCGACGGCCTACTGCTTGCCGCCCAGTCGGAATTCACCGGCGGCACCATTGTGAAGCAGGCCAGGGAACTCGGCTACGACGGGCCCATCTACAGCGAGGTCGTCCCAACCGGCACCACCGCTTTGGAGATAGCCGGTGAATCGGCTACGGGACTGAAGGCCATAATTCCCAGTCCCGACCTTGAGACCCAGAAGGGCAAGGAATTCCTGGCTAATTTCCGCGAGCGGTATGGGTACGTGACCTTGCCCTGGTTCATTGGCTCAGCCTACGACACGGTTCACATTGCCGCGGACTGCCTGGGCCAAACCAAGGACGACCAGGATGCTGACGGGTTCAGGGACTGCCTGTACGATATATCCTGGAACGGAACCATCGGTGACGGTTACAGCTTTGACGCCAATGGCGAGGTGGTAGGACTTGCCAACGCGGTGGTCGAAGTTCTTCCTTTGAGCGAGCGGACTGAGGAAAATAACGGTTACCGGGTATTGGGTCCTGCTCCGACTCCCTAGCGGATGTACCTGTGTAAAGATGGAAAGGGTTGGCTTGGCGAGGGCCAGTCAACCCTTTTTGCCTTGGGCAGCCGCCCGCTTCCTGGTACGGCAACCACCGGGCATTTTGGTTTGGTTTGGAAATTTGCGTCGCGCCGGAAGTCTGTTTTCCGAGTGTTGCAGTTTGAAAATCCGGAGCGATGTTGGGGTTTAGTCAACCCCTTGCCGGGCAGATTAAGGAGCAGCGCCCATCCCATTGGAAGCATTGAGTAGAAGTGTGTACAACCCTCGCGTGCCGTTAAACGGTAGGCAGCAGTTTAGTCAGCAGAGGCAAATGAGTTTAACTTGGCCGCTTACTTTTCCCGAACTGACCGACTTATAGCCACGGCGCTGGTTATTGCCATCCTGGCCTACATCGGGTGGAGGGCCGCTACCTCCCCCGGGCAGGCGATGCAGTTTGGCTTTAACGGGATGTCGGTGGGGGCCGTTTATGCCCTGATGGCCATGGGCTTTACGCTGGTTTACAGCACGGTCTGGTTCTTCGACCTGTACTATGGTTCGGCGGCTGCATTGGGGGCCTACGGAGTGTTCTACCTCAGGTCCCAGGAGTCGCTCGGCGGGCAATACCAGGTGAATACCCCGGTGGTCAACATCCTGTTTGCCCTGGTGGTAGCCGGAGTAGTGGCCTGGGCCTTTCACACGCTGCTGTACCGGCGCCTCGAGTCCCGATTTTCGCCCACGATTCTGAGGCTGGCCGGCGGGATCGTCGCCACGGGGGCGGGAGCCTACCTGGCGGTAGTGCTCATTTTCCCCACCCGCATACACCAGACCTTTGGTCCGCTCTTGGCGGTGGCCGCCGGACTCCTGCTTATCTGGCTGGCCAGGTCAATCTATACCAGGCTTATTGGCCAAAGAGGGCTTGGCATTGTCACCGCCGTGGTGAGCGTGCTGGCCGCCGCCCTCGCCTTGTTTGCCAGCTTGTCACTGTTTGGCGCTCCGGGAAGCAAGCTGTATTTGAGCTGGGCGGTGTCCTGCCTGCTGGCCGGGTCGGTGGGGTTGGCCTTGTACCGGGGCCTGTACGTTTACATGAGGCAGCGGTCCCGCTCCCCGCTGATAATGCTGGTGGCGTCGCTGGGCATCCTCCTGGCCCTCTCCGCTCTCATTTCCATTGTTTTCAGCAGCGCCCCCAGGCCTCTGCCCGACCCCTTTGGAGTAGTCCCCTGGACGATATGGGGGGCGAATATCAAGGGGTTCAACCTGTTCGCCATAGGGGCCGCTGTGGCCGGGTTCGCCGGCCTGCTGGCATTGATAAAGTGGACGGCTTTCGGCCGGGCGGTCCGGGCCATAGGGGACGATGAAGAGGTTGCCAAAGTGGTGGGGATTAATACCACCGTGATAGTCGCCTCGGTATTCTTCATTGGGGCCATGTTCGCGGCCTTTGCCGGTATTCTCAGCGGCCACGACACGGCCATTCAGCCCAGGATGGGACTCCTCTTGCTCTTGAAGGGTTGGATCGCTTCTGTGGTTGGAGGCATCGGCAACATCTATGGCGCCATCCTGGGCGGGTTTGTCCTGGGAATAATTGAGCAGTTCGCCATTTGGGACCTGGCCGGCGAGTGGAAGGACGTAGTGGCCTTTGGCCTTTTGATAGTTTTTCTTTCGTTCTGGCCCCAGGGCCTGCTGCCGAGGAAGTAGAAACGTGCTGACAAAACCACCGGGCTGGCAGCAAATTCAGGGCATCTTCCGCAACCCGCGTCAGGCGCTTTCGCCTTCCCGGGGCAACGTGGAGTTGTGGGCCAACGTGATAATTCTGGGCGCGGCGGCGGTGTTCATGCTCATAAAGGGCGCCACCTTCGCCATCACCCTGGGGACCGTTTTCGCCATTTGGGCGATGCTCACGGTGAGTCTCAACCTGGTGGTTGGCTTCAGTGGGTTGCTGTCCATTGGTCATATCGGGTTCTTTGGTCTGGGCGCATATTCGGTTGCCATCCTCACCTCCACCACCTCTTACGAGCAGCTGAGAACCGGCTCAATTCCCACGTTCGGCTGGCCCTTCTTTGCGGCCCTGCCGGTGGCAATTCTGGTAGCCGGCCTGGTGGCCTTGCTGGTGGGGATAGCGTTCAACCGGTTCCGCGATGATATTTACGTTCTGGTGTCCTTCGGGTTTGCCATAATTGCGTTTAACGTGTTTCTCAACCTTCGGGAAATTACCCGGGGAGCCTTCGGGATTCACGACGTTGCCAGGCCCCAGATTGGCAGTTGGGTGTTTGATACGGAAATAGAACTGATGCTCCTGGCCATGGCGCTGATGGTAATAGTGGTGGGTATTTCCTGGTTTATCGTGTCCTCCTCCTTTGGCCGGGTATTGACCGCCATTCGGGAAGACGAGCAGGTTGCGGCGGTTTTCGGGTATCGCGTGACCCAATACAAGCTGGCGGTCTGGGTGATTTCGGCAATGATGGCCGGCCTGGCCGGAGGTATGTTTGCCAGTTGGACTACCTTTATTGACCCCAACTCCTTCATACTGCTCGAATCCGTGCTGCTGGTCGCCATCGTGATTCTCGGGGGCCTGGCAACAATCTGGGGGTCGCTGCTGGGAGCCCTGGCCTTCGTGCTTCTGGAAGAAGGAATGCGATTCCTTCCGGGCCTGCCGCAGGAATACGTCGGCCAGGCCAGGCAGGTGGTGCTGGGCATAATGCTGGTGCTGTTGATGCTCTTCCGGCCCCAGGGCCTGCTGGGGAGGTTCCGGTTATGAATTCAGACGAGTCAACCAACTCCGACTACTACATTCTGGAAACTCGGGAGATTTCCAAGTACTTTGGCGCTGTGGCTGCCGTGGATTCCCTCAGCATCGCCATACCCAGGCGCGGAGTGACCAGCATCGTCGGGCCCAATGGCTCGGGAAAATCAACATTAATCAATCTCCTCAGCGGCATCCTGCCCCTGGACGAGGGGATAGTGATAATTGACGGCCTGAGCCTCCGGGTGGTCCAGGCCCACGAGACTCCCGACCACAACATCACCCGCACCTTCCAGGAAGTGCGGCTCTTCAACCAGATAAGCGTCCTGGACAACATCCTGGTGGTGCTGACGACCCGCAAGTTCTGGCCCTCCCTTTTCGAGCGGTCCAACAGCCAACGTCGGGAACGGGCCCAGGATATCCTGGAAAAGGTGGGGCTCTGGGACAAGAGGGACTCCCTGGCCAGCGACCTGTCCTACGGGCAGCGCAAACTGCTGGAAATCGGGCGCGCCATGGCGTTGGACGTGAACATCTACCTGCTGGACGAGCCATTCGCCGGCCTCTTTCCCCAGATGCTGGAGAGAGTGAAAGCCATCCTGAAGGGCATGAGAGACGAAGGAAAGAGCATCATTTTTGTTTCGCACAACATGGATATTGTGCGGGAGATGGCAGACCACCTGATCGTACTGGAGGACGGCAAGTTTCTCCTGGGCGGCGAGGTTGAAGAGGTGCTCAACCAACCGGAGGTGATCGCGGCTTACCTGGGAACATAGCCGGTTGGGTCACACGACGGTCCCTTTCAGCGGAGTAGCGGCCCTTTGGAGGAGCGCTTTTCCTCAGTTTCAGAGTGAGCGGGAACACTACCATGGTTTCAAGCAAGTTTTTCGACTGGTACTCTGACAAATAGGAAATGATGATCAAATCAGCCTAATCCGTCGTTCCCGTGCAAGCGGGAACCTCGGCTGGCTATAGTTCAGATTCCTGCCTTAGCAGGAATTACGGTTCAGGGCGTCAGCCATCATTTCAGGACGGTCGAACTGCTAGTAGTTAGACCACTTTTTATTGATGGGTAAACCCGGGAGTCCGCTCATGGTGAGCCTGTCGAACCATGAGCGGATGGCTCTTCGACAGGCTCAGGGTGAGCGGAAATACTCCCATCGTTTCAAAACGGTTGAACTGCTATCAGCTAAGGAATATTTTCCTGGTCACAAGATATTCGGTGGTATGAAGCCGGTATGTGAGCCATGAACAACCAGGCGACCAACATAAAGCCCCATGACGACGCGGGCGCCGCAGAATCGGGAATGGTTCTGGAGTTGAGCGACGTGACGGTGCAGTTTGGCGCGGTTGTCGCCCTGAACCACGCCACCCTGGGTGTGCGCCGGGGCGAGCTTGCCGCGGTGATGGGCCCCAACGGCGCCGGCAAGTCCACGGTGCTGAAGGCCATCATGGGCCTGGTTCCGGTCACCGGGGGCGAGGTTTACTGGAAGGGCGAACGCCTCAGGTCGCCTACCCACGAAATAGTCAGGCAGGGTATTTCCTTCGTGCCCCAGGGCCGGCGGGTATTTACCCACCTGTCGGTGGCCGAAAACCTGGAGATTGGCTGCCTCTACCTGAACGATTCGTCCGAGCAGGCCAGGCGGCTGGATTCGGTGCTGGAGTTGTTTCCGGTGCTGTACGAAAAGCGGAAGGATATGGCCAGCCAGATGTCCGGTGGCCAGCAGCAAATGCTGGCCCTGGGACGCGGGCTGATGGCATCGCCGGAGGTGCTGCTGCTGGATGAGCCCACCCTGGGGCTGGCCCCCATCATCGTCAAGGAAGTGTTCGACAAGGTCCACGAAATCAACCAGCGTTTGCAGACTACCATTTTCGTGGTGGAGCACAACATCAAGGGAGTGCTGGACATAGCCAGCCGTGCCTACGTCCTGGACAAGGGCAGGGTCGTCCATAGCGGGACCCCTCAAACCGTGGAGGAAACCAATATCCTCACCGACGTTTTCCTGGGTCGGGTCAGCGGGCTGGACGAAGAGGACCAGTAAATGCGATAAAGACCAACAAACAGTCGGGATCACGCCAACACTCTGTGCCCCGGCGGGCGCCGCGTCTCTTCCCGTCGGATGCTTGCAATATGACCAATTTCCCCGCCAATTACCGCGTTGTGGACTTGAGCCACGTCCTGGACTCCGAAATGCCAACCTGGCCCGGAGACCCTGAACTCGAACTGGAATCCGTCGCCAGCCTGCAGGAGGACGGTTTCAATTTGCGGCGGTTCTCCATGGGTGAACATTCGGGCACCCACGTCAACGCGCCGGCCGGGTTCATCGCTGGCGGCATGGGCGTGGACGAATTCCCCGCCTCAGCGCTGGTTGCCCCCGCGGTGGTGATAGACGTGAGCGAGGAAGCGGGCGCTGACCCCGACTACCTGCTGCGGGTTGACAAGCTGCTGGCATGGGAACGGGAACACGGCGCCGTTCCGCCCCAGTGTTTTGCCCTCCTCTACACCGGTTGGCAAGACAAATGGCAGGACTCCCGCGCCTACCTGGGCCCGGCGGAGGATGGCTCCCTGCACTTTCCCGGCTTTGATGCCCAGTCCATGGGGGTGTTGCTGACCCAGCGGGGCGTCGCCGGCGTGGGCATTGATACTCACGGGGTAGATGGCGGCCTGGACACCGCCTTCTCGATAAACCGACGGGTGCTGGAACGCCGCCGGCCGGTCCTGGAAAACCTCTGCAACCTGGACAAGCTCCCGCCGGTGGGGGCTGTCCTCGTTGTGGGGATTCTGCGCTTGAAGGGAGGCTCCGGCTCCCCTGCCTCGGTGCTTGCCTTCCTGCCCTGACGCTCTCCCCTACCCAATTAGAAGGGGATGCTAACCCGAGTCGTTGAACGGGGTGGGTGTTTGCCGCATATTTCCGGCGCAACTGCCGTGCTTCCAACCAAACCGGGCCCGCCCTTTCCCGGCAACCGCCGCCAAAGCCGGAGCTACCGGCGGCCGTCAATGCCCGGAAGAGCGGGCCCGGCAATGCGCTGGCCCTACATTGCGGAATGGGGCGGGTTAGAGGCGAGCCACGCCCGCCTTGGCGCAGTCTTCGTCCTGTTGGCTGGTGCCGCCGCCTACGCCGCAGGCGCCCTCAATGACGCCGTTGCGGATGATCGGAACCGCGCCCTGGCCCATAATCATCTCACCGCCCGAGGCGGCGTTGATGCCCGCCGGCGTGGGCTGGGTGGCCCGGTCCTGCATCTCTCCGCTGGCCCGCCCAAAGGCCGCCGACGCTACCGCCTTGCCCTGGCAGCCGTAGGCGCTGGCCCAGATGGCGCCGTCCATGCGGTTCATGGCTATGAGCCTTCCACCGCCGTCAACCACCGCAGCGCTAATCTTGATGTCAAATTCCGCGGCCTGGGCAAGGGCCCCTTCGATAATCCTGTTGGCCTCTTCCAGGGTAATCGCCATGTTGCACCTCGTTGGGTAAGGATGGCCTATTGTAGCCCAGCGGCACATAGCTGCCAACTGAAGCCGGTTATTGGCCGGGTGACCTGCTCATCGGTCATCGGGCTACCGCTCATAGTAGATTGGCTCATAGTAGATTGACCACTTTGCATTGATGAGTAAACCGGGAGTCCGCTCATGGTGAACCTGTCGAACCGTCAAATTGTCAATCTGCGAATGGGCGGCCCTTCGACAGGCTCAGGGTGAGCGGAAATACTATCCATCACTTCAGATGAGTTGAACCACTAGCCTGTTAAGCGAATTTTACGCCGGCCCCAGCGTCGAAATCGGCTTTCTTTGTTGCCGTTGGGTGCTATACTTTCCCAGGTAAGGTAAAGAAGGCGTCGGAGCAGACTCGGCAAATGTTGACCAAGCGCATAATTCCCTGCCTGGATGTGGATGCTGGACGGGTTGTGAAAGGCACCAGCTTCGTGAACCTGCGGGATGCGGGAGACCCGGCGGAACTGGCCGCCTTTTATGACCGGGAGGGCGGCGACGAACTGGTGTTTCTCGACATTACCGCCAGCGCCGACTCCCGCAATACCATGGTTGACGTGGTGCAGCGGGTGTCGGAGCAGGTCTTTATTCCCTTGACCGTAGGCGGTGGCATCAGGACGCTGGAGGACATGCGGCGGATGCTAAACGCCGGGGCGGACAAGGTATCCGTCAATACCGCTGCCATCAACAACCCGGACATCATCGGCAACGGCGCGGCCCAATTCGGAAGCCAGTGCATCGTGGTTGCCATTGATGCCAAGAGGGTGGACCGGAATAGGGGGCAGCTTACGCCGCTCCAGCCATTGAAGGACCCCTCCCTGGCCCTGGATGAAGGGTCGGGTTGGGAGGTCTATACGCATGGCGGCAGGAATCCCACCGGGCTGGATGCGGTCAAATGGGCGGTCCAGGCCGTCGAGCGGGGGGCCGGAGAGATACTGCTTACCAGCATGGACGCCGACGGCCAGCTTTCAGGCTATGATCTGGAACTGACCGCCGCCATATCGGGCGCGGTGCCGGTGCCGGTGATAGCCAGCGGCGGCGCGGGCAGCCTGGAACACCTTTACGACGCCCTGGACCGGGGCCAGGCCGACGCGGTGCTGGCCGCTTCCATTTTCCATTACGGCTCCTACAGCATTGCCCAGGCCAAGGAGTACCTGGGAAACCGGGGCATTCCCGTCAGGCCCACCGCCCGCTGAGACAGCGCAATTTTCTCTAGTGGCCGAGGCAAGGGCAACCCAATACAGAGAGGACCGGATTCCACAGATGGCCAATATAACTACCGTAATTTTTGACGCCTTTGGTACTCTGTTCCAGGATTCCCCCGAACACTGGAACGCCGCCATGGGCAGCATCATAGAACAGCAGGGCTTTGATGTAACCGTTGAGGTTCTCAACGATGCGTGGCTGGAAGCCTGTGTCAGTTTTCGGGAAACCCGCAGCGACTCCAGCCATCCCTTCCAGTCCTACACCGTGGCGTGGCGAGACGCCTTTGCCGAGGCCTTCCGGTCCCTGGGACTGCATGGGGATGCCGCTGCCGCCGCCGAGTACTGGATTAACGACATGGGCCGGCGCGACCCCTACCCCGAAACCCGGCAGGCCCTGGCAGCCCTGGCCGGCAGGTACCGCGTGGTCGTTCTTTCCAACGCCGACGACTGTTTCCTGGAACCGGTGCTGCAGCGGCTGGATTTCCCCTTCGCCGCCGCCCTCTCTTCCGAAGGAGCCCGCAGCTACAAGCCCAACCCGGAGCTTTTCCGAACCCTGCTGCGGCAGTTGGACCTGAAACCGGAGGAAGCGGTTTACGTGGGTGACAGGCAGTACGAGGACGTCATGGGGGCCGGCCAGGCTGGCTTGGGCACCGTCTGGATAAATCGTGCGGGGGCCGAGCCGGACCCGGCCCTGCCCACACCGGACTACCGGATTTCGACCCTGCTTGACCTGGAAACTCTTTTCGACAAATAACCCCACGCGCGGCGCAACCCGGCCCGAAGACGGACCCCGGCAGAGGGCCGGGGAAGGCAAACCCGCGCCAGGGATGAGGAAGCAGACATGGCAGACATGAAGGTTAAACTGAATGAAAAGGGCCTGGTGCCGGCCATAGCCCAGGACATCAACACCGGCGAGGTGCTGATGCTCGGCTACATGAACCCCGGCTCGCTGAAGCGCACCGTGGAGGGCGAGCAGGTCTGGTTTTACAGCCGCAGCCGGGAGGACCTCTGGCACAAGGGAGAGATTTCGGGCAATTACCTTAACTTGCGGGAGGCATACCTGGACTGCGACGCCGACACCATTCTGCTGAAGGTGCAGCCCGACGGTCCGGCCTGCCATACCGGCGATGTCTCCTGTTTCCACAACAGGCTGGAAGAGCTGCCCGAAGACTACGAGGCTACCGAGACCGGTTCCGGTATTCTGGACGAACTGTTCGCCCTGATACAGGACCGGCAGAGGGAGCAACCCGAAGGAAGCTATACCGTCCGGCTGTTGCAGGAAGGGGTGGCCCGGGTGGCCCAGAAGGTAATTGAGGAAGCAGGCGAGACAGCCCTGGCCGCGGCCACCGAAGACCGGGAAGCCCTGCCCGGCGAAGTGGCGGACCTGCTGTACCACATGCTTGTATTGCTGGCCGCCAGCGGCTCCCGCCCCCAGGAAGTGTGGGATGCGCTAAGGGAACGCCGGGGCTGAACCAGTGGTCTTTCGCCATAGAGATGATGTTATCGCTGAAAGTCCGCTCATGGTGAGCTTGTCCAACCATGAAAGGGCGGCCCTTCGACAAGCCCAGGGTGAGCGGAAATGTTGTTCATCAGTTCAAATGAGTTGAACCACTGGTAATCTGGCAACTCTGAAATGAAGCTCGGCCCGGCTCAACCCGTCGTTCCCGCGCAGGCGGGAACCTCGATTGCCTGGAGTTCAGGTTCCTGCGAAAGCAGGAATGACGCCTTGGTGCAATAACCACCTCATCAAAACTGGTGGATTGCTAGCTTTCCCTAATGGTCTCGCCTGCCTGATAGACCTGCCAGCCCTGTTGCCGGTAAACCACCACCCGGCCGTGTCCCGTGACTTGCCACTCGCCGGGCCTGCCCAGGCAGCCGGTCTGGCCGTCAATGCCAAAGACCTGCAACCCTCCCGAGAGTCTCTCCGCAAGCTGTTCAGCCGCCTCCTCCGGGTTGCTTCGCTCGTGATGGGGCAAAATGCAAAGGCCCTCTGCAATGCCGAGCCCGGTAACCCATTCGTCGGCGCGGGGCCGCCGCATCTGTGAACCCATCACCATGGCCCCGGCGCTGGAGCCGGCAAGAATCGCCCCCCGCGCCACGGCGTCGTTCACGGCCGTCAGCAGCAGAGAACCTTGCAGGGTTTCCAGCAGGTGATTTGGATTGCCGCCGGTAAAATATATGACATCGGCGTCAGAGATCCGGCCGACCATTTCCTCGTCGTCCGCCTGCTCGCGCTCCAGTATCATCAGCGGTTGGGCCGAGGCTCCCAGACCGTTGAAGTGGGTAACGCCGTCGTAGGCCGCTTTTACCGGCGCCGAGTTGGCCGTGGCCGTGGGCAGCACAACCACCCTGGCGGATGTCCTGCCGGAGGCGGCAAGAATGTCCCGGTCCATGTCTCCGCAGTAACGGCGAAACTCGTCGCCGCCCACCAGTGCGATTTTTCCCGTCATGGCGCCTCCTCTAACCGGTCGGAGTGTTTGGTTTGGGCTATTCTAGCAAAATGGCAGTGTTGCTCTCTATCGCCGGCCGGTCGCCCGAAACGGAGGCGTGTGGTGAACATAAGAAATGTGCCCAAAGCGCGGCCCCCTTCGTTTAACGGAGCCGCCGTATATGCTAGTATTAGTCACGGGCATTCACCGCTTACTGTTGAGTGGCGAGCAATGCCCCGGTTTGCTTTCCGTGGCTGCTCCAGAAATTAAGAACAGTTAGGTAAGGGTCATTTATCATGGCAACGACTTTGGTTCGAGACAGAATCCAGGAATTGGTGGCGTCCGCCATTGAACGGGCGCGGGAACAGGGCGCGATTCAACTGGAATCCATGCCGGAAATCCTGGTGGAACGCCCCGGCAATCCTGAGCATGGGGACTTCGCCACCAGCCTTCCGCTCCGCCTGGCTCGGGCCACTAGAATAAATCCCCTTAGGCTGGCGGAGACCCTGGTGGAGTTCGTTCCAGCGGTTGAAGAGGTGGAGAAGGTAGAGGCCGCGCATCCCGGCTTCATTAACTTTCACCTCAACGATGCCTGGATTCAGAAGCAGGTGGAAGCGGTCCGCGAGGCCGGCGCCGAATACGGCAACGTACCGGCTGGGCAGGGCCGGCCGGTCATGGTGGAGTTCGTCAGCGTAAACCCCACGGGTCCGGTCCACGTCGGCCACACCCGGGGGGCTGTGCTGGGCAGCGCGCTGGCCAATACCCTGGATGCCGCCGGCTATTCCGTTACCAGGGAATACTACGTGAACGACGCCGGAACCCAGATGGAAGCCTTCTATCGCTCCATCTACGCAAGGTACCGGGAGGCCCTGGGGCGCGAGGCCGATTTCCCATCCAACGGCTATGCGGGCGATTACATAACCGACCTGGGCCGGGAAATTGCCGAGACTGAAGGCAGCCGCTTCCTGGATATGGAGGATAGCCAGGCCGTCCGGGAGATAGGCGACATCGGGCGTGAGAAGATGGTCGCCCTTATTCGGGAAGACCTGGAGGAAATCGGCGTTTCCTTTGACAACTGGTTCAGCGAGCGCTCGCTTTACGGGAATCACGAATACGAGCAGGCCATGGACCTGCTGCGCCACAAGAGCTACATCTCCGAGCGGGATAACGCCCTCTGGTTTAACTCCACCATGCTGGGCGACGACAAGGACAACGTGGTGGTCCGTTCATCGGGCGAACCCACTTATTTCGCGTCGGACATTGCCTATCACTACAACAAATTCGTGAAGAGGGAATTTGAACGCGTGATTGACATCTGGGGGGCCGACCATCAGGGCCACGTGCCCCGCATGAAGGCTGCCGTGGAAGCCCTGGGTATCGAGCCGGACAGCTTGACGGTCCTGATTTCCCAGATCGTAACCCTGAAGCGGGGCTCGGAAGTAGTCCGGGCATCCAAGCGGACCGGCGATTTCATCACCCTGCGAGAGTTGGCCGATGAGGTTGGTTCGGACGCCTGCCGCTACTTCTTCCTGGCCCGGTCGCCGTCCACCCAGATGGAATTTGACCTGGAACTGGCCAAGAAGGAGTCCTCCGAGAACCCGGTCTATTACATCCAGTACGCCCACGCCCGGAATTTCAGTATTCTGAACCTGGCCCGCAGCCGCAACATAGACTGGAGCCAGGGAGACGTGTCGCTGCTCAACGACCCCAACGAGTTGAACCTGATACGCACCATGGTCCGGTTGCCGGAGCTGGTGGACCAGATGGCCCGAACCCTGGAGCCCCATCACTTGCCCCACTATGCCATGGAACTGGCCACCGCCTTCCACTGGTTCTACGAGAACTGCCGGGTAATTTCGGCCAATGCCGAGGACAACGACATTACTCTGGCCCGGTTGAAACTGGTGGAGTCCGCCCAAATCGTCTTCCGGCGGTCCCTTGAGTTGATGGGGATGAATGCCCCGGAACGTATGTAGTCCTTCGGGCAAGTAGTCCCTCCGGTTGATTTCCCGGTTTTCGGCAGCGTCGCACGACAATAGGCGTTGCCGTTTTTTCTGCCAGCCTCTTTTCAGGTTCCCCCGGCGCCGGGGGCCGGGCCAGCCGCTTCTTCAATGCCATCCCGGCTCACTGCCCGGCTCACTGCCCTGCGTCCATTCCGATGACACAAGCGTCGCCTCCCCGTACCTCTCTGCTACCTGCCCTGTCTCACTTTCCCGGCCCAAACCCGGCCGCGGAAAGCAAACTGCCGGCTATTAAACTATTGTGAAATACGATTAAAAGTTGCTTGAATTATCAGAGTGTTATGTTTATCATGTCGGAGTCAATTCGGAGATAGCGCGGTTCCCGCACCGGTTTTCCCCTTACGCAGCCCCGCACGGCGAACGCTATCCCTCTGCATCCCATCAATAACCCTGCGTCAATTCGATACCCCGGACCGACAAGGCTCGCGGCTCTCCTGCAGAGCTCCCCTTGCATTTTCACGCTACAGGGACAGTTTTATGAGCATTTTGATAAGAATCACCCGCATGGCCTATCTTTACCGGACGCGGTTGATTCTGGCATACGCCTCCTTCTTTGCCGCTATCGGTTTCTCCCTGCTGGTTCCCTGGCTCTTTGGCGAGGCCATAGACGAAATTGTGGTGGTGGAAGGCGTCCTTGAAGAGGGCGGCAGGTTTATCAGCAACCCCGACCTCACCGTGGGAACATTGTTCCTGCTGGCCAGCCTGCTATTGGGCGCCAGCCTCATGCGCGGCTTCTTCGACTTTGCCCGCACCTACACCACCGACTCCCTCTCCCAGTTGGTCAGCTACGACTTCCGCAACCAGATTTACGACAAGCTGCAGCACGTCAGCTTTGCCTACCACGACAAGGAACACACCGGCAACCTGATGTCCAAGGCCACCGCCGACGTGGAGGCCATACGCCGGTTCGTAAACATGGGCCTGGTCCGCTCGCTGGAGGTTGTGGTACGCACCATTGCCGTTACCAGCATCCTCATTTGGCTGAACTGGGAACTGGCCCTCATCAGCCTGGTATTCGTGCCCTTCCTGGTAATGCGGTCCACCTTTGTCATCGGCAAGCTGCGGCGGATGTGGCTGCACGTTCAGGAGGTTAACGGCGAGCTCGTAACCGTGCTGCAGGAAAACCTGGTTGGCATCCATGTGGTCAAGGCCTTCGGGTCCGAGAACTTTGAGCGTCGCAAATACGACAGGAAGGCCAGGGAGCTAAGAGAGGAATACTACCAGTCGGAGCGGCTCCAGGGCACCAACAGCGCGTGGATGAGCCTCTATTTCACCTTTGCCCTGTGCCTGATTGTGTGGTACGGCGGCTGGGAGATTTTACGGGGTGACCTGAGCGCGGGTGACTTGACCAAGTTCGTTCTCTACCTGAACCAGTTGACTTTCCCCATTCGGGCTTCGGCGCAGATTATCAACAGCTTCTCCAGGGCGATTTCCTCGGGCCGCCGCATCTTTGAGGTCCTGGACGCCAGTTCCCCGGTGGAAGAGAAGCCGGGCGCCCGCGAAATGGGGCGGGCCGTGGGTCACGTCCGGTTCGAACAGGCGTCCTTCGCCTACGAAGCCCGGGCGGCCACCCTCAACGAGGTCAACATAAATGCCGAACCCGGCAAGGTGACCGCCATTCTGGGGGCGCCGGGCAGCGGCAAGAGCACCGTCGTAAACCTGCTGCCCCGCTTCTACGACGTAACCGGCGGCAGAGTCACTATTGACGGTGAGGACATCCGTGAATATACCCTGGAATCCCTCCGGCGCAACGTGGGCATCGTGCAGCAGGACATCTTCCTGTTCGACGCCACCATCCGGGACAACATAGCCTACGGGATTTCCACCGCCACCGAGGAGGACATTATCAATGCGGCCAAGGTCGCACAACTCCACGACCAGATAATGTCCTTCGCCTACGGTTACGATACCTGGGTCGGGGAACGGGGAAGCACCCTCTCGGGCGGCCAGCGGCAGCGGCTTTCCATCGCCCGCACGGTGCTGGTGAACCCGCCCATCCTCATCCTGGACGACTCAACCTCCAGCGTGGACGTGGAGACGGAGCGGCAAATTCACCAGGCCATGGTAAACGTGATGAAGGGCCGGACTACCTTCGTTATCGCCCACCGCCTCAGCACCGTGAGGGAGGCGGACCAGATCCTGGTGCTGCGGGACGGCAAGATAGCGGAGGAGGGCAATCACACCGACTTGATGGCCAAGCGTGGAATTTACAGGGATATTTACGAATTGCAACTTCGGCCCCAGGAGGAAGTCCTGCTGGACGCTTCCATAGCCGGCGGCGACGGAGGTGACAACTAATGCGCGGAATGGGAGGCGGCTTCGGCGGCATGATGGGCGGGATGCGCGGCCTGCAATCGGGCGGCATCAACTCTCCCACCATGGACAACCTCAGCGACGACAATGCTATTGGCTCGGTTTACAACAACAAGGTGGTGTTGCGCCTCATCTCATACATGGGGCCCTACAAGTCCGACGTTATTAAAAGCCTGATAGCGGTACTGACCTATACCATCTCCAACGCCAGCATACCCCTGCTCATATTGCTGGGTATCAACAGCATTACCGGCGGCGGGAATGAAGGAGGATTCTGGAGCCTGCACCCGCTGCACATGATTGGCCTGGGCTTCCTGCTGGTAACGCTGGTCCATTTTGGCGCCAACTACCTTCAGTTCGTGTTCATGGCGCGGGTGGGGCAGAGCATTCTCTATTCCCTGCGCACCCAGATGTTCAGCCACCTGCAGAACCTGTCGCCCTCCTTCTACCACCGGACGGCGGTGGGACGCATTATGTCCCGCAGCCAGAGCGACGTGCTGCAACTCCAGGAAACCTTCGAAATGCTGGTGCTGGCCCTGGCCGACGTCCTGACCCTGGCCTTCATCATCATTTACATGCTGGTGGTGGACTGGCAACTGGCCCTGGTCAGCTTGAGCATAGTGCCGGTCCTCTTCTTTATCCTGGCTTACTGGCAGCGTTTCGCCCGCCGTTCCTTCATGCGCATCCGGCGAGCAATAGCCATGGTCAACGGCGAGTACAACCAGAACATTACCGGCGTCCGGGTGGTGCAGAGCCTCAACCGGCAGGATGAGAACCTGCGCCACTTTCAGGAACTGAACCAGGAGCACCTGGACGCCAACCTCCAGGCCAGCCGGTTCTCGGGCGGTTTGCAGCCCATGGTGGAGTTTCTCATCGGCGTGGGCATGGGATTCGGCGTAATCCTGGTGGGCGGCCTGCTGGTCAAGGGCGGCAACTTGGACTGGGGCGTGCTGGTGGCCTTCGCCTTCTGGATTCAGCGCTTCTTTGAGCCTATCCGGCATCTTACCATGCAGTACGGGGTGTTCCAGCGGTCCATGGCCGCCGGCGTCCGCATCTTCGAGTTGATGGACCTGGAACCGGAAGTCAAGGACAAGCCAGACGCCATTGAAATGCCGCCCATTCGCGGCGAGATAAAGTTCGAAGAGGTCAACTTCCACTATGTGGAGGGCGTCGAGGTACTGCAGGACATCAACCTTCAGATTAACCCCGGCGAGAACGTGGCCCTGGTGGGCTCCACCGGCGCTGGCAAGAGCACCATGGTAACCCTCGTTCACCGGTTTGCCGACGTTACCGGGGGCAGGATTACCATTGACGGATATGACCTGCGGGACGTCAGGCGGGAATCCCTGGTGGGCCAGATGAGCATGGTGCTGCAGGAGCCCTACCTGTTCTCCGGCAACGTCATGGACAACATACGCTACTGCTACGAGGATGCCACGGACGAGGATGTTATTGCCGCCGCCCGGGCCGTGGGCGCCCACGACTTCATCATGTCCCTGGAGGACGGCTACAACACGGTCCTGGCGGAAAGGGGCGTCAACCTCAGCGTGGGGCAGCGCCAGTTAATCAGCTTCGCCCGCGCCATCGTGGGCGACCCCCGCATTATTGTCCTGGACGAGGCCACCGCCAACATTGATACCCATACGGAAATTCTGATTCAGGAAGCGTTGAGCCATGTCCTGGAGGGCCGTACCTCCGTAGTCATAGCCCACCGACTCTCAACCATCCGGAGCGCGGACAAGATTGTGGTGCTGGACAAGGGGCGAATCGCCGAGGTTGGCCGCCACGAGGAACTGCTGCGCCGGAACGGTGTTTACTCCAGGCTGTATGCCATTAACTACGGCCTCTCCCACGATAATGGGTCTGAGCCCGGCGGAGGCGCCTTGATTCCGGCCCCGGCGGACAACGACTAATCTCTGCCCCCCGGGAGGCTCTCTAACAAATGGGGCCTGAACAAATGAAAAGAATCGGGGCGGGTCTGCAACCCGCCCCGACTCTTTTTCCGGTCCCGCCGCATCGTCCAACCCGGGCCACACTCTCATTAGTCTCCCAGGAACTCCAGGATGACGCCGGCCAGTTCGTCCGGCTTGTGGTAGCCGATGTCGTGGATGGTCTCGGGTATCCAGTGGACCCGGTTGTTGGGGACCGCCTGCGCCGCCGCTTCCACCATCACCTGCTTGGTGCGGCTGAACTCGCCCCCCGCCCGGTCCGGCCTGGGCCCGGCCGGAACGATCAACGTGGGGCACTCAATACGGGGCAAAGTGACCGATGGCGGCTCTCCCCACATGGCTTCCAACACCTGGGCGTGGTTGGAAGGCCGCAGGATATCCTGAATCTGGCCCTCACCGTCCTCGTAAACCATGGTCTGGACAATGCGTTCCAGGTCTTCTGCCCAGCAGTCGGCCAACTGGTCGCTGACCCGGGCCAGGAACTCCGCGCGGGTACCGGAGACGTTGCGCGGCGCGAAACGGTTTCTGAACAACTCCCATGAGGCGTCCGGCAGCAGGTGGCCGTCCAGAAAGCCGCCGTCAATCATCACCAGTTTGCTGACCCGTTCCGGGAATTTTGCCGCTACGTTGATGGCCACGTTGCCGCCCCAGGAATGGCCCACCACCGCCGCAGTCTCTATACCCAGCCCGTCCATGAAACTTATGACGTCCGAAGCCAGTGTCTGCCAGTCGTAGCCCGCGGGCGCCTGGGTGGTCCGGCCGTGGCCGCGCTGGTCGGGGGCCACCACCCGGTAACTGCCGCTCAGGCGGGCGGATAGCCGCTCGTACCAATGGGAGGTTGAAGCCAGGCCGTGCAGCGCCACAACCGGGGTGGATTTCGGTTGTTCGGAGGGAAGCCATTCAAGGTAATGAACGTCAAGTTCACCTACCCGGGTGCGGTGTTCAGTTGGTCCACCGGGGTTTGGAGCCATGCTATTCAACTGAATACCTCCTGCGCATAGCGGTTGGAAGAAAGACCTTGCCGTAGGAACTTTCGGGATTATAGCATGGGGCCGCGGGCCAATTGGGTCGGGATGGTCTGTCTCCTCGCTTGGCCCGTCCGAAAACGGTATGGTATCTTTAGCGTACTTTCACCTGATCGTTCAGTCCTTGAACCGGCCAGCCGGGAGCGCCTTGTGGTTACAGTTGCCTCTTCAGAAGAATCTCTGGGCAGTCTTGGCAAAGCGGCCCAGTCCGCCCTGCGGGACCTGGATGCCCGGGACATAGTCTCCCGCATCTGGCAGGGCGATTTCCGGGTCTGGGCCGACGGGCCGGCAGAAATATCCGACCGCCTGGGCTGGCTGGAACTGCCGGCCAGCATGGGGCGGCAGGTCGCGGAACTGGACGGTTTTACCGGCGAAGTTCTTTCGTGTGGGTACCGGCACGTGGCGCTGCTGGGCATGGGGGGAAGCAGCCTGGGGCCGGAGGTGCTGCGGCGCACTTTCGGCAGCCGACCGGGCTGCCCTGAGTTGTTGGTGCTGGATGCTACCCTGCCGTCCTGGATTGAGGCCGTTGACGCCAGGATAGACCCGGCCTCGACCCTGTTCCTGGTCTCCTCCAAGTCGGGCACGACGATAGAGCCCAATACCCTCTACTCCTACTACCGGCGCCGGGTGGCCGCCATAGTTGGGGAGGAGCGGGCCGGCGAAAACTTCATCGCCGTCACCGACCCCGGAACGCCACTGGAGAAATTGGGTGCGAGGGAGCATTTCCGGCGGGTCTTTGCAAACCCCCCGGAAGTTGGCGGCCGCTATTCCGTCCTGTCATATTTCGGCCTGGTTCCGGCGTCATTGATTGGACTGGACTTGCCCCGGTTGCTGGACAGCGCCCAGTCCATGCGCGAGGCCTGCGCCCTGTCGCCTGCCGGGGAGAATCCCGGCGCCCGCCTGGGGGCTGCGATGGCATCGCTGGCGCAGGCGGGCCGCGACAAGCTTACCCTGGTAACCTCGCCCGCTCTGGCCGGCTTCGGCCTCTGGGTAGAGCAGATGCTTGCCGAGAGCCTGGGAAAGTCGGGCAAAGGGATAATTCCCGTGGCGAACGAACCCTTGCTCAGCCCCGAAAGCTATGCCGACGACCGGTTGTTTGTTTACCTTCGCCTGGAAGGAGCGGACAATACGGATACTGATGTGCTGGTTGACAGCCTGGCCGGCAATCACCCGGTAGTCCGGCTGCGGTTGGGGGACAGGTACGACCTGGGCGGCGAGTTCTACCGCTGGGAGTTCGCTACGGCGGTGGCCGGCCACCTGCTGGGCGTTCATCCCTTTGACCAGCCCGACGTGCAGGGAGCCAAGGATATGACCGACCGGGTGTTGGATGAGTTTGTCGCCACCGGACAACTGCCGGAAGTGGAAAGCTCCCACTCGCTGGAGTCGCTGCTGGATGCGGCGGGCCTGGGGGACTACTTGGCCATCCTTGCTTACCTGCCGGATTCGCCCGAGGTGAACGAGCAACTGGATAATCTCCGCCGGCGGATTTCCCAGCAGTACAATATAGCTACCACGGCCGGTTTTGGCCCCCGCTATCTGCACTCTACCGGGCAGCTGCACAAGGGCGGCCCCGATTCGGGCATCTTCCTTCAACTTACGGCCGACTGCGGCTCCCGGATTGAGATTCCCGGCCGCCCCTACTCCTTTGGCACGCTGGCGGAAGCCCAGGCGTCGGGTGATTTCCTGGCCCTGAAGGCCCTGGGAAGGCGAGTCGCCCGAGTCCGCCTGGAAGATGCACCGGGGCGGGGCATTGAACCACTGGCCGAGAGCATTTAGGGAGAATTTCTAGTCCTGCAGCGAACTTGGTGAATGCCTTGTATCTGCATGGTGGGGAGAAATTCCATCCCCGTTCTGGCCTTCTCCGGTCAAAAGGGAAGGGACTGTTGAGATAGTTACTTAGTCAGGGCTGGCGCCAGGGAGGTTAGCTTCGTGGAACTGGGTATGATTGGCCTGGGCCGCATGGGCGGCAACATGGTCCAGCGGTTGCTGGAATCCGGTCACCGCGTGGTTGCCTACGACACCAGCGAAGACGCCGTCGCTGCATCCGGGGCTCTCGGAGCCCAGGGCGCGTCATCCCTGCAGGACCTGGTGGACCAGTTGAGTCCTCCCCGACCCATCTGGCTGATGCTGCCCCAGGGACAGCCAACGGAAGATACCATGCTTTCGCTGGCCCCCCTGCTGAGTCCGGGCGACGTGATTCTGGACGGGGGCAACGCCAACTACAAGGATACGCTGCGCCGGGCCGCAGAGCTGGAACGTCAGGGCATTGAGTTGATGGACGTGGGTACCAGCGGGGGAATCTGGGGCCTGTCCGAGGGCTATACCCTGATGGTGGGCGGCCGGGAAGAGACGTTCCAAAGACTGGACCCGATTCTCCAGTCGTTGGCCCCGGGAGCCGGCCGGGGTTATAGCCACGTGGGCCCTGTGGGGGCCGGGCATTTCGTCAAGATGGTGCACAACGGCGTGGAGTACGCCCTGATGGAGGCCTACGCCGAGGGTTTCGAACTCATGGCGGCCAAGGAGGAATTCAACCTCGACCTGCCCAGGATTGCCAATACCTGGCGGCACGGCAGCGTCGTGCGTTCCTGGCTGCTTGACCTGGTGGTGTCGGCCCTGGAAGACGATCCCAGCCTTTCCGACCTGGAGGCCTACGTGGAAGACTCAGGCGAGGGCAGGTGGACCGTCCAGGAGTCGGTTGACCTGGCGGTGCCGGCTCCCGTTATCACACTGTCGCTCTTGCAGCGGTTCCGCTCCCGCCAGGCCCAGCCCTTCGGCGCCAAGCTGCTGGCCGCCCTGCGCAACCAGTTTGGCGGGCACCCGGTCAGGAGGACGAGCCATGGCGACGGCTGAATTGCCCACCGGGAGCCGGGAGTCTAATACGCTGGTGATTTTCGGGGCCAGCGGCGACCTCACCAGGCGAAAACTGGTGCCGGCCCTGTGCAGTCTCTACTGCAAGGGGAGCCTGCCGGAAAACCTGGGAATTCTCGGCGTAGCCCGCAGCGACCTGAACGACGACCAGTTCCGGGGCCTTTTGAGGCAGTCACTGGACGGAGAAATAGCCTCGCCCACGCCGGGCCAATGGACCGAGTTTGCCTCCCGCATTCACTACCTCCACGGCGACGTCACCAGTACCGGCGACCTGCTGGAGGTCAGGAACAAGCTCTCCGGCATAGAGCCGGCCGGGCAGGCCGGAAACCGGCTGTACTACCTTTCCCTTGCTCCCGCCTTATACCAGTCGGCCATTGCCGGGCTGGGTGAGGCCGGCATGGCCGAAGATGCCGGTGGCTGGCGCCGGCTGGTGGTGGAAAAACCCTTCGGCACCGACCTTTCCTCGGCACGGGAACTGAACGATGTCGCCCACTCGGTGTTCCGGGAAGACCAAGTGTTTCGCATAGACCATTACCTGGGCAAGGAAACGGTGCAAAACCTGCTGGTTTTCCGCTTTGCCAACGCCATTTTTGAGCCAATATGGAACCGCAATTACATAGACCACGTACAGATTACCGTGGCCGAAACCCTGAAGATTGACGAGCGGGGCGAGTACTATGACCAGACCGGGGTGCTGCGGGATATGTTCCAGAATCACCTGCTGCAGCTGATGACCCTGGTGGCCATGGAACCTCCTCACGCCTTCGAGGCTGAGGCCCTTCGCAACGAAAAGGTCAAGGTGCTTAATGCTATCCGCCGCATCCACCCGGAGGACGTGGCAGTCCACGCCATCCCCGGCCAGTACCGGACCTACCGGGACGAAAGTGGCGTATCGCTGGAGTCCGACACCGCCACCTATGCGGCCGTGCGCCTCTACGTGGACAACTGGCGGTGGCAGGGAGTCCCCTTCTACCTGCGGTCCGGCAAGGCCCTGCGCAACAAGTCCACCGAAATCATCATCCAGTTCCGCAACCCGCCTCACATGCTTTTCCCCCTGGCCGAAGACGAGGACATACCCCCCAATACCCTGGCCATCTTCGTGCAGCCCGACGAGGGGTTCCAATTGGAGTTTCAGACCAAGACTCCCGAGGCGGGATTGCAGATGCGTAAAGCCGAGCTGGAATTCCACTACCACGAGGCCTTCAGCGGCCAGGCCATCCCCGATGCCTATGAGCGCCTGCTCCTGGATGCCCTGAACGGCGACGCCTCCCTCTTTACCCGGGCCGACGAGATTGAGCAGGCCTGGAGCATCGTTGACCCCATCATCGCGGGATTCAGCCTCCCGAACGCTCCCCGCCCTTACTACTACTCCGAGGGCAGTTGGGGGCCTGTAGAAGCGGACAGGTTCATGTCAATTGACGGCCGGGCCTGGCTGCAGGGCGGCCGGGCCCGGTAGCATCGCTCCCTGCGTGGGGCCTGTCGAGGGGATTTGGTAGGGCCTGCGTGGTGAGGAGGGCACGGCGCCTCTCATTTTTATCCGCACCTTGCGTTGCCTAATAGGGCTTTGTTTCCTATTTGCAGGTGTCCTTGCCCTGGAAGGTTTTTCCAGTCAGTCCGCTGAGTACTTCCCCTTTGTTCCGCTTGCACCATTGCGGTATCAGAAGGCAGGGCAAATGCGCTTTAACGAATTGTTATCCTGAGCGGCTAAACCTGTCATTCTGAACGGAGTGAAGAATCTAAACCCCATCCCACAATTCGACTTTCGTACCCGCAACCGGGTTGGAGGGAAGGATTTCGAGCCCTTCGGCAAGCTCAGGGCGACATGACTTCAGGTTGGGTGTACGGCTCAATTCAAGCTGCAATCGCCCTGCATCCCCAAGCGAAACCGGTGTGGGCCCAATTTCGTATGTTAGAATTAGGAGCCTAAACCTTCTGCAACGATCTCGAATAATTTCAGGAGTAGTCAAATGAAATTAACCTTCCCCGCGGGGGGCCGGAGGTTGCGCGGCAAGCTGCGCTGGGCCGTCCCCGGATTGGTTGGCCTGCTGCTGGTAGCCAGCGTGGCTTGCCAGTCCGACAGCCCCCCGGAACAAGTGGCCCCGGCCGCCGGAGAAAGCCGCCAATCGGAGCCGGCTACCGGCGCGCAGTCCGAATCCCTGGGCACCGCGGTTGAGCAGACCGCGCCCCAGGAAGCGAGTCAACCCCTGGCGGCAACGTCCTCCCAGCAGGCCGCACCGGTCGAAACCCAGCCGGTGGTTGCCGGAGCAGTCCAGGATTCACCGTCCGTCGAGGAAATGAGCCAGGCGGCGGAAAATACCCCTGCAGCCGTAGCAGACCCGCCGGCGTCTGAAAACCCTGCCCTGGCCGTGGTCGTAGTTGCCCAGCCTGAGCCGGCCGCCGAGCCCACCCAGGCGACGGAGGCCCAGCCGGCAGTAGCTCAGCCAACAGCAGCAACTCCTGCTGAGGCTCCCGTGGTACAGCCGGCCCCTACCGCCACCTCCGCCCCGGCGCCGACCCAGGCCGCGGAACCCACGCCCACGGACGCGCCTACGCCGGTTCCCCAGGAACCCCTGCCCGAGGTGGGCAACAAGGTGGGCAACCGCATCCCGGACATTACCCTCGAACTGTTCGGCGGAGATACGGTTTCGACCGCCGGCCTGGTGGAGCAGGGCAAACCGACCTTCCTGTTCTTTACCGCCACCACTTGAGGGGTCTGCACCGCCGAGTTGCGGCGGCTGAAGGAGATTTACCCCGAATATGCGGACCAGGTCAACTTTTATGCGGTGGGTACATACGTCAAGGCAGTTGAGGACGTGAACAGGCTGGAAAGCCACCGAGAGAGAAACGGGTTTCCCTGGCCGGTAGCCAACCCCGTCAACGAACGCGAGGCCCTTTCCGCCCTGAACGTCTCCAGCCAGTCAACCAAGATAGCCTTCGATTCCCGGGGCGTCATAATCTACCGGGACGGTTTTGGCGGCGGCGGTCCTGACGTCTGGCAGCAGGTGTTCACGGACCTGTCATCCCAGTAATGCAATAACCGACCTCATAAGCCAATAAAGGTTGGAATGCCAGCAAGCCGGGGCAGACAGAAACCTGCCCCGGCTTGCTTTTCACTCCTGGTCTGGGCAACAATAGCCGAGTTGCTCGAAGTCGTCCATTTGGATTCTGTGGGAACAACTATGAACAAGAACGGTTGGATCGGAAAGGTGTTGCTGGGGCTGGGGGTGCTGGTGCCCGCCATCGGAATGGGGGTGTCCATCTATTTGGCTGCCAACGGGGAGAGCATGGACGTGTCCGGCGGCAATACAGAACCCCCTGGATCCGGCTACGTGCTTACCGGCGCAGATTTCCCCGATCCGGTTGCCGATATTGGAAACCAGCCGGGCTACCAGGTGCCCGACTTTACCCTGACGCTGGCAGACGGCAGCGCCGTTACCTCTGCTGACCTGGTGAACTCGGGCCGGCCCACCTTCCTCTTTTTCTGGGCCACCGTTTGACCGGTTTGCACCGCCGAGTTGCGGCGGATGAAGGACATCTACCCCCAATACGCCGGGGACGTGGACTTCTATGCCATCGGAGTCCACCCGGGAATCGTTGAGGACATTACCACCCTGGAGACCTACCGGGCCGAACGCGACCATCCCTGGCCGGTGGCCACCGCCCCCGCCCAGGTAATGGCGGACCTGGGTGTGACCATCCAGTCCACCAAAATCGCCTTTGACCGGGAAGGGATGATAACTTACCGGGAGGGCATGGGACAGGGAGACGACCAGGAATGGCGCCGCGTATTCACCGAACTGTCCCAGCCGTGACCCTGCCGCGCCGGAAGGCCGTGCCGGCAGTTAGTGGTTAACCATGTTTGAAAAGATGGGTAATGCACTAACCCGTCATTCCTGCGACGGCAGCAATCTTAACTCCAGCCTGTCGGGGTTCCCGCCTGCTCGGGAACGACGGGTTGGGTTGGTCGAGGTTCCCGCCTGCTCGGGAACGACGAGTTGGGTTGGTCGAGGTTCCCGTCTTTTTGGGAACGACGGGTTGGGCCGCTGCAACCATCAATTCAAAATTGCCGGGCCGTAGGGGCGCATGTCCACGCGCCCCTACGTTGCATCAATGAGCAAACCCGGTGGCCCGCTCATGATTAGCTTGTTGGACCATCAAGGAACGGCCCTTCGACAGGACCATGGTGAGCAGAAATATTGTCCATAGTTCAAGCAAGTTGACCCATAAGGTGGAAAAGTAACGGGGTTAGACGCGGTATTTTGCGGCCCGCCCGGCGCTGCTTAATTGCCGTAAGCCACCCGGCGCCCGGCTAGCTTTGAACTTTTTCCAGGCGGGCAAAGCTCAGCAGCAGCCGTTTCAGTTCCCCACCGTCAAAGCAGACCGAGACCTCGTAGTCGCTGCCCCATTCCTCGCAATTCATCACTATCCCCTCGCCGAACCTGTCGTGTCGGACCGAGTCTCCGACTTCAGGTATGTAATCGGGGGCGGTCTGCTCCGCCGTAACTGGGGAGGTTTCCCAGGCGGTCAGGCTGCGGGAAGGGATGGAGCGACTGGCTGTCCTGTTTGACGTTGACGAGTTAATCCTGGCCGCTCCCGGGGCGGAGGCGTAGGTAAGCAGCCGCTGGGGAATTTCCTCCAGGAACCGGGAAGGGATGGTGGGTGAACTGGGCCCCCATATCCCCCGCTGGAAGGCCCGCACCAGGAACAACTGCTCCCGGGCGCGGGTGATTCCCACGTAGCAGAGCCGACGCTCCTCCTCCAGTTCGGCGTTGCTGTCCATGGAGCGGCTGTGGGGCAGTAGCCCCTCCTCCATTCCCGCAATGAACACAACGGGAAACTCCAGCCCCTTGGCCTGGTGGAGGGTAATCAGCGTCAGTGTATCCTCCGACTCCTCAAAGCTGTCCACGTCCGAAACCAGGGACGCCCGCTCCAGCAGGGCGGCCAGGCTGTCTTCCGGTGAGTCGGTCTCATACTCGGCGGCCAGCGATATAAACTCCTGGATGTTCTCCAGCCGTTCTTCGGGGTTGGTATCCACCTTTCGGATGTGGTCCTCCAGCCCCGCCTCCTTGAATACCAGCCGGATCAGGTCCGAAATCGGCAGCTTGCCCTTGAGTTCAGCCAGCCGGGTGAGCAAATCACCGAAGCGGGACACGGCGGTGTAGGCGCGCCCGGCCAGGGGCGCCGGACAGGGCAGCCCCTGGGCCCTGGCCTGCGACACGACCCGGAAGGCCTCGTGAAGCGGAATGCGCTGTTGGAGCGCCCAGCGGGTTATGTCCTGGATTGTCTTGTCGCCGATGCCCCGGGGCGGAGTGTTGACGGCCCGGGAGAGGTTAACGTCGTCCTGCGGATTGTGCAGCACCGACAGGTAGGCCATCAGGTCCTTGATTTCCCGGCGTCGGTAGAACTGGATGCCCCCGACGATGCGGTACTTGATGCCCAGCCGGAGGCAAGCCTCTTCCAGGGCCCGGGACTGGGCGTTAATGCGGTACATGACCGCGCACTTGCCCGCCCGTACATTCTGGCGCCGTTCCAGGTCAAGGACCTGCCTGGCCACGAAGTCCGCCTCTTCGTTCTGGGTATAGGCCTCGTGCACTACCACGTCCGGTCCCGACTCCCTGTCCGTACGCAGGTCCTTGGGCACCCGCATCCCGTTGTTGGCGATGAGAGAGCCGGCGGCGTCGAGTATGTTGCGGGTGGAGCGGTAGTTCTGCTCCAGGGAAATCACCCGCGCATCGGGAAAATCCTGCTGAAAGCTGAGAATGTTTCTAATGTCGGCGTTGCGCCACGAGTAAATGGACTGGTCCGGGTCGCCCACCACGCAGATGTTCTGGTCGGGCCCGGTGAGCAGCTTGGCCAGGCGGTACTGGGCAATGTTAGTGTCCTGAAACTCGTCCACCATCAGGTAGCGGTAGCGGCGGTGGTACTCTTCCCGAACTTCCTCGTAGCCGTCCAGCAATTGCACCGACCTCACCAGCAGGTCGTCAAAGTCCACCGCATTGCTGCGCCCCAGCAGTTCCTCGTAATGGTGAAATACCCGGGCTGCCAGTTCCTTGGGGTAACTGTCTTCGGACCGTGCCTGGCTCGCCAGTCCTACGGAGTCCATCAGGACGCTCTTGGCGCCGGAAATTATGGACTGCATGGCCCGTGGGCTGTTGCGCTTGGCATCCACGTCGGCCAGGTCCATGGCCTGTTTGATGAGGCCCAGTTGGTCCTCGGCATCGTAGATGGTGAAATTGGAGTCCAGGCCGACGCCGTACCCATGTCGTCGGAGCAGCCTGGCGCAAAAGGCGTGAAACGTTCCGGCAAAGACGGAGTCGGCATTGGGGACTTCCAGCCCCTCTATGCGGCTTCGCATTTCCCTGGCCGCCTTGTTGGTGAAGGTAACGGCGGCGATGCGGAAGGGGCTAACCTCGCACTCCCGGACCAGGTAGGCGATGCGGTGGGTGACCACCCGGGTCTTGCCGCTGCCTGGCCCGGCTATGATGAGCAGCGGGCCCTCGCTGCACATTACGGCCTCGGCCTGCGCGTCGTTCAGGTTTTGGAGAATATCCGGGGGTGGGTTGGACATAACCAGCAAATTATAGCGTGGGCTTCGGCTGGGGGAAAGGGCGGGCTGTCACCGCGCCAGGCGGCTGCGGACGGGCCGGGGCGGTGGGGCTTTAGCTGGGAGACCGGCCGGCTCCCTTCAAGCTCTGGGCCCAGTCTGTCGCGGGCCTGTGAACGCGAGACATGGCGCTGCTTTCCTCACCTCGGCGACGTTTTACATGATATAGATGGCGAAATCTATTTGTTTTACGAATACTGGGTAAAAGTTATTGACACTGTATAAACTGGGCTTTAGACTGCCATTTATGCTTTTTTGGGCAGGCTGAAAGATGCAATCCGTCGGAGTTCGAAGCAGTGGCGAGTAACCCTTGGGAACTGTGCCCAGCGGCGCAACCCCAACCCCGGCGCTGCGAATCTCCAACCTGTTGCCGCCGTGACTTTTGGCAGCGTTGGGTAAGAAACCGTCCGTCTCTTCCAACAGGTTAGGGGGTGTCGTCAAATTGAATGTGGGGGCTTCCTAGCATCCCCTTTCGTCGTTCCCGCGAAGGCGGGAACCTCGACCGGCAGTAGTTAAGATTCCTGCCTTCGCAGGAATGAAGGCGCTCTTGACGACGCGCCCTGGCTTCTCCGGAGAATAAGCGTTCTTGTTTGGTTGCTGTACTGTGCACGAGGTTTCAATTATGTCCAACTCTTCCCGGTGGCCTACCAGGCTCATACTCCTGTTCCTGGTTTCGGTTTTCCTCATGACTCTTACGGCCTGCGCGTCGGAGGAGGCGCCCGTGCTGAAGGTTGGCGGCGTGCCCGACCAGGATGCCACCAGGCTTGCCCGCAGGTACGACATCTTTTCCCAGTACCTGTCCAGGGAGCTGGGCGTAGACGTTGAATACGTTCCCAGCGCCGACTACGCCGCCGTGGTGACGGCATTCGGCCAGAATCAACTGCAGATGGCATTCTTTGGCGGGCTGACCGGAGTACAGGCTCGACTCCTTAATCCCGGCTCGGTAGCCATTGCCCAGCGGCAGAACGACGCCAGCTTTAACTCCAAGTTCATTGGCCGGTCCGATTTGCCCCTGGCCTCCCTGGAAGACGTGAAGGCGCAGGCGTCCGATTTGACCATAACCTTCGGCAGCGAAAGCTCGACATCGGGGCACCTGATGCCCAGGCACTTCCTGGCCGAGGCGGGAATCAACCCGGATGAGGACTTCCGGGGCCCACCCGGCTTTTCCGGTTCCCATGACAAGACCTGGCAACTGGTCCAGGGCGGCTCCTACGATATAGGAGCGCTGAACGAGGACGTATGGAACAGGGCGGTCAGGGAGAACAAGGTGGATGCCTCCTCGGTCAAGGAGTTCTATACTACGCCCGACTACTTTGATTACAATTGGACGGTGCGGGGCGACCTGGATGAGATTTACGGCGAGGGCTTTATCGCCAAGCTGCAGAACGCCCTGCTGAAACTCAACGCCGAAGAGCATGGCGATATTCTGGAGCTTTTCACCACGGAAAAGTTCATTGAAACCAACAACTCCAACTATCTGGCCATAGAAGAAGTGGCCCGAAATTTGGGGATGATCAATTAAACGGGGCGAGAGAAGGCAATGACTCCCGCCGCAAGCGGTCTCGATAGTCTTTACATGAAGAGGTCCGACGAAATTCCCCTGGTGCGGGTTGAGGGCATTACCAAGGCTTTTGCCCGCGTAGTGGCCCTCAATGCCGTGACCTTTGACATTGCCCAGGATGAGCGGGTGGCCCTGGTGGGCCCCAGCGGCAGCGGCAAGACTACCCTGCTCAACCTCCTGTCCGGCACCTCGCAGCCGGATGAAGGGTCCGTCTCGGTGGGGGGCAAGTTCCTGTCGAATAACCTGCCCCGTCGCGAGTTGGCCTCCCTGGTGGGCATTATCCACCAGCAGTTCGACCTGGTGCCCCAGTTGCCGGTAGTTCACAACGTGCTTGCGGGCCGGTTCGGCAGGTGGGGCATGTTTCGTTCCCTGCTGTCCCTGGCCTGGCCGCAGGACTACCGAATGGCGACGGCGGCTCTGGAACAGATGGGCATTTCAGAGAAGGTGCAGGAAAGGACGTCACATCTGTCCGGAGGCCAGCAGCAGCGGGTGGCCATCGCCAGGGCCATCGTCCAGTCGCCCCGGCTGATCCTGGCCGACGAACCCGTGGCATCCCTGGACCCGGTACGGGCGGAAGAGGTTATGCAGCTTCTGGCCGACCTGACCCGGGACTCGGGCCGGGCCCTGGTTGCCAGCATCCATACAACCGACCTGGTCCGCCGCTATTTCACCAGGGTAATCGGTCTGCGGGACGGCCTGCTCCAGTTCGACATGCCCTCGGAAGAGTTGACGCAATCCACCCTGGCCGACCTTTACGAACTGTCCCACGATGAGTCCGCCCTCTTCTGGCGCTAGGGCGGCCCCATGCACCGCAACCGGATAAGCAGATTTCTGGAAGGGCCCCAGGTCCTTTCGGCGCTGCTGGTAGGGGCGGTCATTTGGAGCCTCACCAGCGTGCGGTGGAACGACCCCCTGGTCCACACGGGGGGCGGAGAGTCGGCCCTTCGTTTCCTGGTCGCACTATTCCCGCCCGACCTGTCGCCGACCTTTCTCGGCATCGTCCTGCAGGCGGTGTGGCAAACCCTGGCCTTTGCCCTGGCCGGCATGACGGTGGCGGTGCTGATAGGCTTTCCCCTGGGTGTCATCGCCTCCGGTTCCCTGGCCGCCCCTAATTCCCGCCTGCGCACGCCGGTGGCGCTGGCCGTAAAGTTCCTTCTGGGGGCCATGCGGTCCATCCACGAACTGGTCTGGGCAGTCCTGTTCGCGGCTGCCGTGGGGCTGTCGCCCATGGCCGGAATCATGGCCCTGGGTATTCCCTACGCCGGAATTCTGGGCCGCATATACGCCGATTTCCTGGAAGACACCCCTGGAGAGCCGCTGGTTGCCCTCCGGTCGTCGGGCGCTTCCGCCTGGCAGGAACTGCTTTTCGGCAGGCTGCCCATGTGCCTGCCGGACCTGGTCAGCTACACCTTCTACCGGTTCGAGTGCTCGATCAGGTCTGCGGCTATTTTGAGCTTCGTGGGGATTCAGGGCATCGGCTACCAGATTCAGCTCTCCCTGGGGGACCTGTTGTTCAGCCAGGTGTGGACCTTGCTGCTGGCGCTGCTGGCGATAGTCGCCATTACCGATTTCTGGAGCGAGCGCGTGCGCCGCAGCCTGCTGACATCATGAACCCGCCACCGGAACAGCGAGGACTTGCCGACGTGACGGCAAGAAGGGCCAGGCCCGTGACCTTTGCCCGGGTCTCCCTGTACGTTTTCCTGGCCCTGGTAGTGGGGGCCTGGGCCTACCTGTTCGCCAGTGGCGGCGCCGGCATCGGCAACCTGCTGGAAGGCCAGACCTGGAATTACGCCGGCAGGTTCCTCGCCCAACTGGCCGGGTTGGACTCAGAGGAGACCCCGGCCTTCTTCCAGTGGCAGCAGTGGTGGAGCACCGCAAATCTCGCCTACCGCACCCTGGCCATGAGCGTCCTGGCCATGGGAATAGCGGGAGTTGGCGCCTTCCTTACCTTCATGCTGGCCGCCCGCTCGGTCAGCAACGGCGACCTGGGCAACAATCCATCCCGGCTGGGCGCGGCATTCTACCACCTGTTCCGCGGCTCCTACGCCTTCTCCCGGGCGGTTCCCGAACTGGTCTGGGCGATGCTGATAATTTTCTTTCTTTCGCCGGGGATACTGCCCGGCGCCATCGCGCTGGGGCTGCACAACTTGGGCATTGTGGGAAGGCTGACCGCGGAAGTGGTGGAGAACCTGGACCCGGCGCCGGCCCGGGCCCTGCGTTCCTCCGGCGCCGGGCTTTTCCAGATACTGCTCTATGCCGTTCTTCCCCAGGCCCTGCCCCACTTCATCACCTACCTGCTCTACCGCTGGGAAGTGGTAATAAGGACGACCGTGGTGGTGGGCTTCGTGAACGCCGGCGGGCTGGGGCGGGAGTTCAGGCTAAACCTCAGCTTCTTCCAGTATGATGAACTGGCGCTCATCATACTGTGGTACTTGATCCTGGTCATTGGGGTGGATCTGGTCAGCGCCTGGCTGCGCCGGCTGGCCCGATTTGACTAGAACCTGTTTCGGCATTCCTTCCCCCGTCAAGTGGGAAAGTTAGGGTGGCGGTGACTCCCTTACTCGGGCCGTCTTCCCCCTTGGCTATAAGGGTGCAAGAGGATTTTTGAAACAGGTTCCAGGCAACTGAACGGGCATCCGGCCTGGCCCGCGCCAGGTCAGAACTGGACGGGGTAAACGACCTGGATGACCCGCCCGTCCCGGAGAGCCTCGAAATAGCCGTGGGAGCCGGCCGGGTTCTGAAGCCAGCGCCGCACGAAGTAGGAGCAAATGCCGGACAACTGGGTGCAGACCGACTGCTCGCCGGCCACAAAGCAGAAGTTCTCCAGCACTATGGGAGTGGGAATCTCAACCTCGGAATGGAGGTACCTGGGCATAAACTCGGGCCTGATGGACTTGCCCGTTTCGGCTACCACCAGGGCATAGTCCTTGATGGGGCCGGTGGCTTCCATGATGTGGTCCGGGGGAATGTCGGCGATGGCGGCCTCGTCCATGTACATGTTCAGGGCGAACAGGAACTTGCTGATAATCGCTTCCGGCGGGCCGTCCCAATCGGCGACCGACGGGTTGCCGTCGTTCCTGGCCTGGTCCAACTGGCCCTTGTCCACATAGGTGACAATGACCGGGGTTTCCCGGCGAATCAGGATGTTCAGGCAGTCCTGGATAAGTTCGGCGCGCCTTTCGGGCGACCATGACCGGTAATAGCCCTTGCCCTGGTAAACATCGGCCGGCCTCAGCTTTTCGGGAGTGCCGTCAACGCCCAGGGGATTGCCGAAGTGGCGGCGGCACAGGGCGTTGAACTCCCCGTTAATCGAAACGTACTGGTTTTCGTGCACCACCAGTCCCGAAAGGACCTGGTGGCCCTGGTTGGGGTCGTTTAGGCTGGTACCGGTGTTCCCTGATTCTCCCAGATAAACCAGAAACATTTCATTTCCTCCCCGGCAGGCCGGGCTCAAAAACTTGGGTGATTCGGGCTGCCAGCCCCGGGCGTCACGAAAACCGTTAGCGGGCAATGCCAAGTGGCGGCTTGCCCCGTTCCCGTGAAACCCCTGAACAAGTCCTTATCCCAGCGGAACAACCCTTGTTCCGGCTCCATCCCGATGTCAGTGGACGCGCCTTCCCCGTCCCTCAGCCTTCGCTTTCTTCTTCTGACGCTTCAGCCTCGGGGGTGGCACCGGAATCGCCTTCATCGGGGCGGGCCACGGCCAGCCGCCCGGCATCAACCCGGACAACCATGGCGTCGGGGTCGGTGAGCATGGTCACGTTGCCTGCCAGCGGCAGTTCGCCGGCGCGGACCACGGAATTGGTATCCACCAACTGCGACAGGTCAATGACGATTTCGTTGGGAATTTCCAGGGGCAGGGCTTCCACGTCCAGATGGTAAAGCGCCTGGGCCACCGCGCCGCCGGTCTCGCGGGCAGCGGGAGACTCTCCAACCAGGTTGATGGGCACCTGGGCAGTAACCCGCTCGGTTACCGAGACTGCCAGGAAGTCCACGTGCAGGACTTCACTTCGGATGGGACTCCACTGAATTTCCCTGGTGAAAGCCAGGCTTTCGCCGGATTCGCCCTTAACCGTCAGGTTTACCGGATTGGTGCTGCCCGCCTGGGACAGCGCCCGCAGCAACTGTTTCTGTTCGCATTGCAGGGGCCTGGGTTCTATTCCCGGCCCGTAGAGGTGGACCGGAACAATGCCCGACCGCCGCAGTTGCTTTACCTTCTTGCCCAGCACTACCCTGGGCTCCACTTCCAGGCTGATTGACTCCGTGGTCATTGATACTAATCTCCTAGTCAAACTGGCGGGGCGACGATGACGCCCGCGCCTATAGGCTACGTCGGATTCTACACAAAGGTGTTGTATTAAACTGCCACGCAGGGGGCCGGCCCGGGGGCCGAATACTGTTTTCCCTTCCGGAGAGCGGGCCCGCCTTGAGCGTAACCCTCTAATAATATCACCGTACCGGATTAAATGAAACTTAAGGGGTGGCGCCGTCAGGGCAAACGCATTCTAAATTTTGGAGAGTCCGTCGTTCCAGCGAAGGCGGGAACCTCGAACCTGGCAAGTAATGCATCAGGTCCCTCTTAACCTTCGGGAATCCGGCCAGGTGGGAGAATGCGTTTGCCCTGCCCGCGACCCTGTCCAGCTTGACAGGCGGGCTTAGGGGTTTATGATTGGGAATGTTGACCGCAACCCTTCGGCCAGGCGCGGCCGGACTGTCATATTCAGGAGGTTTCCGCTATGGCTTCTCATTCCCTGGGACTGACCCTGTACCAGGCGGCGCGGCAGAAAGGCGTCCGGTTTAGCCAGGAGAATGAACCCGCGGACCGCGACGTCCTGGTGAATGGAATGAACTTCCATTACCTGGAGTGGGGTGAGGCCGGGAATCCCCTGGTAGTGATGCTGCACGGCGGTTCCCAGCAGGCTCACAGCTGGGACTTTGTAAGCCTGGCGCTTTCCGAGGACTACCATATTATCGCCCTGGACCAGCGGGGTCATGGCGACAGCGACTGGGCATCGGACGGAGACTACACGCTGGAAGCGCACCAGGGCGATATAGACGGTTTTGTGTCGGCCCTGGGCCTTACCGGATTCAACCTTGTGGGGCACTCCATGGGAGGGCGCAACAGCTACGTCTGGGCATCCCGTCACCCGGAAGTCCTGAGGTCGCTGGTAATTGTGGATACGGGGCCGGTAGCCCAGTCCCGGGGCCGGAATCGGATACAGAACTTCCGCGAACTGCCCGATGAACTGGACAGCTTTGAAGAATTCGCCGACCGGGTGCAGGAATACACCGGGCGGACGCGGGAACAAACGCTGGGGGCCCTGAAGTACAGCATCCGGCAGCGGAGCGACGGCAAGTGGTCGTGGAAGTACGACAAGCTCCTCCGCACCCCCGGCAGGCAGGGTCCGGCATGGACTCCCGAGCAGCTATGGGACGCGGTAGCGAAGATTGCCTGTCCCACGCTGGTGGTCCGGGGTGGCGACAGCGACATATTTGCCGATGAAACCATGCAGCGGATGAAGCAGGTAATCCCCGACTGCGACACCGTTACCGTTCCCAACGCCGGCCACCTGGTAGCCGGCGACAACCCGTCGGATTTCCTGGCAGCGGTGCGCGCCTTCTATAAAAGGCTTTCCTGAAGCCACCGCCCGGCTGGTCGGGTCTGGGAAAAGCATCCCTGCGACCGGCAGGGCGGTCCGCCCACAGGTCTTGCTCCCCGCATACCCGCACGAAGTTTCCGGTTTCATTTATTCTGGCTAAGGGCCGGTCAAGGGAGATAGGCCCCGATACACGGATGGGCCTAGCCGAATAGCCTGGGCACCACGTCGCCCAGGACAAAGCCTATGGCGGCGGAAATTGCGCCTATTACCAGGATTTCCAATCCCTGGAGCAATGGAGACTTGCTCACCAGCCTGCCCTTGCCCATTCCGAGGATGAAAAGTCCAACCAGGGCGCCGGCCACCGAAACGGCGATTGCCGTCGGCCCGGCGAACAGCAGGTAGGGCGCAATGGGAATAAGGGCGGCCACTACGAAGGAAACTCCCATCACCAGCGCGTCCTTGACCGGGCTGGTGGTATCCTCCATGCTGATGCCCAGTTCCTTCTCCACCAGCGTTTTCAGCCAAAGCTCCTTGTCCTGGGCGATTTCCGATGCCAGGGCGTGGGCTTCGGCGAAACTTCTGCCTTCTCTTTGGAGCATTACCACCAGTTCGGCCAGTTCCTCCGCCGGGTTTTCCTCCAGTTCCCTGGCTTCCCGGTCAATTTCAAAACGCTGGACGTCCTGCTCGGCCCTGGAACCCAGGTAGGCGCCGGTGGCCATGGAAATCATGCCGGCCAGGGCTGCCGCCATGCCGGCCACCAGCACCGTGGCGCCGTCGCCGATGGCAACCGCCACCGAGGTTACCAGGGCTACCGTGCTGAGGATTCCGTCCTGGGCGCCGAATACCACCTCCCTGAGCCGGCCGAGATTGGCCACCCGGAAGCGCTCCTGGTCCACCTCCCTGGTTGCGGTCACGTAGGTGTCGAGGCTTATACGGTTTGCGCCCTCGCCCAGGGCCAGGTCGGGGCTGACCGTTACCTGGTCCGGGTCCGGCGACAGGCCGTCACCCGCACCGGCGGCCGCTGTATCCACGGACGGGTTGTCGTCAACCGGCGGCCCGGGGGCTGGCAAGGCGTCAACGAGGGGTGCGGCGGCCGTTGGTTCGTTCACGGACCTGCTCTGCCGGGACTCCATTTGTTCCAGGGCACGGGCAAAAATGGCCTGGTGGTGATGTTCCCGCTCCAGGGCCAGGGAGAAGGAGTCGGCGGCGTCCTGGCGCCCCTCCGCCTGGGCGGCCCGGACCATGCGGGGATACATGACGCTGAATTCCTTGGACTCTCCTTCAATCACCGATTTCAGGTTTTCGAGGGTTCCGTTCACCTCCCCTGCCACCCGCAGGTGGTTGAGGCCGTGAATGGTTTCCGCTCCGGCCACTTCCTGGAAGATTTGAGCCACCTCGGGGTAACCCTCTTCCAGGGCCTTGTGGGAATAGGCATTGTACTTCAGATTGGCCAGCGCTTCTCCCACGATGGCGCTCCAGAGATTCCGGTCGGTAGGGCTCAATTCTTGTGCTGATGTAGTCATACCCTTACCCTTCCCCCAGTAATTTCGCAACTGCCGATATATAATATTATTCTACATTGTTGAAAGTACGATTTGGGTATCGAGAGAGTCTTTCCCGGTCAATGAGACCCGGCCGGCGCCTTAACGGTTCACACATTTAAACTGATGGATAATACTCCCGCTCACCCGGAGTTGGTCGAAGGGCCGCCCGTTCGCAGTTTTACAAGTAAATGGTTCGACAAGCTCACCATGAGCGGGCTCATAATTTTTTCGTCATCCCTGCCCCCATGAACCACCTGGTGGCTGTTCGGGTAGCGGGCCATCGGAAACGGGGCCTTGCGGCTGCCGGGAAGCTACAGGATAATTGGGGCGCCTGTACGCGCGGCATTTCACGGCGACGCACACTCGCGCACTCTTGAAGGGAACGGAGGGACCGATGAAGGTTGGATTCATAGGCCTGGGAACCATGGGCGGAAGCATGGCCTACAACTGCCTGCAGGGCGGCAACGAAATGATTGTTCACGACATCCGCAGGGAGGCGGCTACCCCGCACCTGGAGGCCGGCGCCGAGTGGGCGGACAGTCCCCGGGAGGTCGCCGAGGGAGCGGAGGTAGTATTCACCTCGCTGCCGGGCCCGGTGGAGGTTGAAGCGGTGGCCCTGGGGGAAGAGGGTCTGCTGGAGGGGATGAGTTCCGGCAAGGTCTATTTTGACCTCAGCACCAATTCGCCAACGGTTATCCGCAGGATTCACGAAGTTTACGCCGAAAATGGCATTCACATGCTGGACGCACCGGTTAGCGGCGGACCGCGGGGCGCCCGTTCCCGCAACCTGGCCATCTGGGTGGGCGGCGACCGGGAGCTATTCGACCGCTACAAGACGGTTCTGGATTCCATAGGCGACAAGGCCTACTACGTGGGCCCCATCGGCTGTGGCTCGGTGGCCAAGCTGGTCCACAACTGTTCCGGGTACATCATCCAGGCCGCGCTGGCGGAGACTTTCACCATGGGGGTGAAGGCGGGAGTGGAGCCGCTGGCCCTGTGGCAAGCGGTCAGGCGGGGCGCCCAGGGCCGCCGGGGGCCCTTCGAGGGGCTGGCGGAGCATTTGCTGACGGGCAATTTTGATCCCCCGGACTTTGCCCTGCAGTTGGCGCGCAAGGACGTTGACCTGGCCGTGGGCGTGGGACGGGAGTTCAACGTGCCCATGCGGCTGGCCAACATAACCCTGGCGGAGATGACCGAGGCCATCAACCGCGGGTGGGGGCACCGCGACTCCCGGGTGGCAATGCTGCTGCAGGAAGAGAGGGCCGGGGTAGAAGTGCGGGTCGAGGAGGACGCCCTGCGCCAGGCCCTTGAAGAGGAAGGGAGGTAGGCGGCCGCACATCCGTCAGGATGATTTGGGGCAAGACCCGGGGGTTCGCAATCGTTAAGCCCCTTGACGGGCGGAAGCCGGACTTGATTACCGAAGGATAAAGGAGGCGCTGCATGGCTATTGAACTGAACCACACCATAGTACCCTCACAAGACAAGGAGGCGGGGGCCAGGTTCTTCGCCCGAGTTTTCGGCCTGACCTATGCGGGCACCCACGGCCATTTCGCCCCGGTCCAGGTCAACGAGGCGCTCACCCTGGATTTTGACGACCGGGAGGAGTTTGAGTCCCACCACTACGCTTTCCACGTCAGCGAGGAGGATTTCGACGCCATTTTCGGGCGAATCAAGGCGGAGGAGATAGCCTACGGGAGCGGGCCCCGCAGCCTGGAGGATATGGACATCAACCACCGGCGAGGCGGTAGAGGCGTTTACTTCCGGGACCCGGACGGGCACGTACTGGAACTGCTGACCCGGGTGTAGGCAATACCCCCGGGTGCGACCGGACGGGCAACCCGCGGGAAACTGCCTTTGTATTAACGGCAACCCCCAGCTTTGGCGAGGGCGAGACGGGCGAGGCGGTAGTAGTCCAACCGTTTTGGAATGCTGGCTCATGCGCTCACCCGTCATTCCTGCGCAGGCAGGAATCATAACTCCAGCCCGTCGAGGTTCCCGCCTGCGCGGGAACGACGGGTTGGGCTGGTCGGAGACTTCCAAACGGGATCAACGGGCTGGGCGGGACAAGGCACCATGTCAAAGTTGCCAAGTTGTAGGAGCGCCTGTCCGTGCGCCCCTGCATTGTATCGAGGACTAAACCCGTTAGTCCGCTCGTGGGGTGAGCCTGTCGGACCATGAACGGGCGGCCCTTCGACAAGTTCAGGGTGAGCAGAGACAATTTCCCACCAGTTCAAATGAGTTGAACAACCAGGCTCCGCATACCGCAAGAACACCCGAGGCAAACACTTTGCTTCGGGTGTTTTCTTCATGGTCGGGATTTGCGCCGGGCCCGGAGCGGGCCGCCATAGCTCCTTGGGCGCGGGAGACTTCATGCCACCGTAAACTTCAACCCTGGCGGTGTTGGCGCCCCCGCCCAATTAATCCCTGTCTTCGGAACTGTCCAGCCCGTCAACGGGCTCACCGATGCCGGCCATGGCATGCCGCATCATTGACATGGTGTCGAGGATGCGCGGTTCCAGGGCAAAGCGGCGTTCCCTGCGGCCCAACTCCTCTGAGAGAGTGGTGCCCGGGCGTCTGACCTCCCGGTACTCCTCCAGCAAACGCTTCAGCCCTTCGGCCAGTTCCAGGGTACGGTCCAGCTCGGTCAGTTCCGTCAGGCCCTGGGCGCTCCAGAAGGAAGTGTCCTGTTCCAGGAACTCCAGGTCTGCCGAAAACTCCTGAGTAATCTCGCTGTGAGCTTCCACCAGGCTGGCGCGCCTCTCGCGCTGGGCCGACTTGAGGGACCTAATGTTGCTGACGGCATCCACAAAGGCGGGCACGGCCTCGTTCCAGTTCCAGTCTTCCGGGCTCAGAGAGCTGAGGTAGTTTATGCATTGGTTGAGGATGATTGGGCCGTTAATTTCGGCCGGCGGGGTGGAAGAAACAGGCGCCGCCGGGCTGCGCCGCGGGGCGCTTGGCCCTTCGACCTTGGGGTCTTCAGCAATCGGCGTTTCCGTTTCTACCGGGTCTTCCAGGAGCGGCTGCTTGTCCCTCAGGCTGGAAATTTCAAGGAAGGGCTCGCCCTCCGGTTCCATGCCATCTTCGCTTTCCATGATTACCGTTCTGCCCGACACGTAGCAGAGCATCAGGGCTATGTCTTCTTCGTCCCAAGATTCTGAAAGGTCAATTATCCAGTCCAGTTCCCTCTGCCAGCTATCGTCGTCCCAAAAGCCCCGGAACCGGGAATTTTCAAAGTCGGGATACTCTACCGGCAGCCCCTGGGACTGCAAGTGCCCGGAAACCAGTTTTTCCAGTTCATCCAGGGACTCGGCCCATACCCTCAGGGTTGCGGTAGCCAGTTTTTCGGACTTGGCGATGGAGCTGGTCACCGGCTCCAGCAAAGCGGACGAAATGGCCAAAGCCGGGTTGGAATAGCCGATCAGGCGAATGCTGCCCCTGATGGCGGAGTCCAATGCGCGGCCCGTGTCGGTCGAGACGTGGTCCCTGGCCCTCAGGGCGCGCATTACTACGGAGCTTCGGTACTCCGGGCTCAGTGCGTCGAACATGGCCGTGAATTCCAGCATGGCTCTGCTTACACTGTCCTCAAAAAGCCTTCTTGTCATTAGGATACCTCCGGTTTCCAACGCATGGACTGCCGGCGCCTGCCCAGACATCCACTGCTCTGGGAAGGCCAATCAGTTTTGAGTGGCGATTGAATTATTTTAGCACGGTTTGCGGCGCAACTCGCAGGGGCGAAAAGCGCCGCGGGCGCGCCGGTGTTGCGGTTTTAACCGGCATCGCGTTTTGCATTTGTGAAATTGATAACTATTATACCATAAATAGACGGCTGTAGATAGGCCCCTAAAGATTTTTTATGATGAGAGCGGCACAAAGAAACGGCCCCTCCCCTCTTGCCCCATTTCCAAAGGGGCCCGGAGCGGGCCGTTCAGGCTGGCAGCCAGGTCAACGATTGTGCCGGAGGCAGCGTCGGCCAGTAGGGGAAGGGAGATACGGGACCCGCGCTTCCGTCCCGAATGTACGCTTTCAACGTAGAAGAGACGGTGGGGGCGGTTTACATGCCGTTACCAGCAGGGCAACCATGTTGAAATGATGGCTAACGCACTGAATCGTCATTCCTGCCTTCGCAGGAATCTGAGCGCCCACCTGCCGAGGTTCCCGCCTGTGCGGGAACGACGGGTGGGGCCAGTCGGCGATTTCCACGCGGGAACGACGGGCGGGGCGGGTCCAGGGATCATTGCAGTTTTGTCAGGCCGCAGGGGCGCATGACCGTGGGCCCCTACCCTGGCACGGTATCAATAAGTAAACCGGGGGGTTGCCCGTGGTGAGCCTGTCCAAATATGAACGGGCGGCCCTTCAACAAGCTTATAGTGAGCGGGAATATTATCCATCAGTTCAATTAAGTCGGACGGTTAGTGGCTGCGGGTGAGCTGCCCCTCGGATTCCTGGACTATCGAGTTTTCCTGGATTACCGGGTTGCCGGGTGGAAAATCGTTAATGGTTGTCTGCGGCGAGTTGGCGGAGTTTTCTGTCCCGTCGCCGCTGCCGTGCCGCCACAACTGCCAGGCGGTTATGGCGGCCAGCACGATAAAGCAAGCGTTGAAAACAATCCACACGAAGCCCAGTACAGTGGTGGACGTGCTCTCGTTGATGTTCAGCTCCTCAAACCAGTTGGCAAAGAACCAGAGGGTCAGGAACAGGCTGGTGAAGAGCAGCAGGTTGGCCGACAGGTAGCCAAAGGTGACGCTTTCATCCCGGTTCTGCCCGTCGAAGGCCCGCTTTCGCTGGAACTGGTAGTACAGAATAACGAGCAGACCGGGGCCGGTGAGCCAGTTCAGGTAGTCCCATATAACGTGCGAGTTGGACCAGAACTCGCTATAGATTTCGCCAATGACGAACTGGACTGCTACTGCCACGGAAATGACGGCCAGGAGGCCGGCCATCATTTTTCTGAATGCACCCATTCGTACCTCCTACGTTCGGCCGGTGTTCATGTAGCCGGTGGCTGGAGCCGAATTACGCCAGAGCCTTATTCCGGTGAGGCCTACCAGTATTGCCAGCAATGGGTTCAGGATGAGCCAGATAACAAAGGTCGCCGTGGATTGGTCGCCGATGGGACTCGAGGAGAGGAAATCGAACCAGTTGCGGAAGAACCAGATCGCGACCAGCAGGGAGGCGAAAAACATCACGTTGGCCTCCAACCGTTCCCGGTTCAGCCCGTCGCCCCTGATGCGGTCCGACGCCCTCTTGCGCTGAAGCTGCACGGCAACAGTGATGACAATGGAGACCGCCATCAGCATGTCCAAGTAGTACCAGACCGCCAGTGAAGCCTGCCCGATGTCGTCATACAGGGGGTCAAGCACGAATTGCAGCGCCACGACAACGGAGCAGAAAATCAGTACCAGGGAAACCAGCATCCTCAGAACGTCCATCGGAACGCCTCTCCTACTGTTTCGTACATCTTCCTATTCCCAGAGCCTAGCATTGCAGCGCATTGCTGTTCCCTTTGGCCGAACTGCAAGTTATGCAAAGTTTCGCCCAAATTGTCATAATTATCGCCGGCTCAGGTGTACCGAAGGTATGAAGAGCGGAAAATGGAGAAAGTGAACATAAGAGAGAAGCGATAACAGCCCCAATCCTTTATAACATTGGGGCTGGGGTGACCCTGGAAGTGGCGACGGCTTTCGCCGGAAAGCAGGTATGGCGGATTCAGAATGGGAAAGCCCCAAAACACAAACAGCTATCCTGACAGCAAGGCGACTGGATCATAGAGAAATGTCATGCTGAGTCCTTCGGCAAGCTCGGTATAGACTATGCCGAAGCATCTAAACTCCTACTCGGCAGGTTTGTATCGGGCCCCGACCGCGCCTGGGCATGAGGATTTTAGGCCCTTCGGCAAGCTCAGGGCGACGTGACCTTCCCTTGTGCCTTTTGGACGAATTTCTGGTTCTCAAGCCACTCCCTAAATTGACACTTTTCCGGCTACCCCAATATAATTCTGGTCTATTCCCATCCGAGAAAACCCGTTCGAGTCAGGCATGTCAATAAAAGAGAGACTTGAGGCCGACATAGAGGCGGCGATGCGCAGTCGCAACCAGCAGAGACTGGACGCGCTTCGCTTTCTCAAGAGCGCAATCAACCGCGTCGAGATAGACCGCCGGGCTACCCTGGACGATGCAGGCGTAACCGAAGTGGTAGTCCGCCAGGTCAAGGACCGGCGGGACAGCATCCGCATGTTCGAGCAGGGCAACCGCGCCGACCTGGTGGCCAAGGAAACGGCGGACCTGGTTATCCTAGAAGAATACATGCCGCCCCAACTGGAAGAGGACGAGATTACCGCCCTGGTAATGGACGTGGTCCAGCAGGTAGGCGCAGAGTCCATAAGGGACAAGGGTAAAGTGATGGGTCGCCTCATGCCCCAGGTACAGGGCAAGGCCGACGGTCAGTTGGTTAACGCCATAGTTACCCGGATTTTGGAGTCCAATAACGCGGGCTGAGTACTCGGGCTGATTCCCGTACTGGCGCCAGGGTCCGACCAAAAGCGGCCCGGGTTGGGCGTCTCCTATCCTTCCACATTCCGGCAGGGCTTTCCTCATGCGATTTGGCATTCTGGTTTTCCCCGGCACCTGGAGCGATACCGACTGCTACTACCAGGTAAAGGACGTTCTGGGGCAGGAAGCGGTCTATGTCTGGCACCAGGAAACGTCGCTCCACGGCATTGATTGCGTCATTCTCCCCGGCGGGTTTTCCTACGGCGACTACCTGAGGGCCGGGGCCATAGCCCGGTTCTCCCCGGTGATGACTGCCCTCCGGGCCCACGTCGAGAGCGGCGGGCTGGCCGTCGGGATATGCAACGGGTTTCAAGTGTTGTGCGAAGCGGGACTGCTGCCCGGCTGCCTGATGCGCAACAGTCACCTGGAATACCGCTGCCAGTGGACCAATCTCCGAACCGAACGCACCGACACCGCCTTCACCGGACTGTGTCCGCCCGGGCAGGGCCTGCGGATACCGGTCTCCCACGGCGAAGGAAACTATTTCGCCGAGCCCGGTACCCTGGACCGGCTGGAAAGCAACGGGCAGGTTCTGTTCCGCTATTGCGACGACAGGGGAATGGCGACGGAAGCCGCCAATCCCAACGGGTCGGCGCGCAACATAGCCGGCATTATCAACGAAAACGGCAACGTCCTGGGCATGATGCCCCATCCCGAGAGAAGCTGTGAACCGCTGCTGGGCAGTGAAGACGGAAACCTGATTTTTGCGTCGGTTATTGACAGCATTCACCGGGCATCTCCCGCCGGCTGAGACCGGCGCCCGACCGGGATTTGCTCCCATTCCCGTCGCGTTGCCCCGGGCATTGACTTACCTGGCCGCCATTTGTGTTGCCACCAATGGGATGCCGGCGTTAAACTTGGAAAGCTGAGAATCAGCTACTTTATGCGGTAACTTTCTCAGCATCGTTGCTAGGGGGTGTCGTCAAATTGAATGTGGGGGCTTCCCAGCGTCCCCTTTCGTCGTTCCCGCGAAGGCGGGAACCTCGACCGGCAGTAGTTAAGATTCCTGCCTTCGCAGGAATGACGGTGCATTTGACGACACGCCCTAGGCAAGCCACTTGCCAGCGGGGTAAGAGGGCGACCAGGGCCTTTGCATCCATCCCAATCCTTCTCCATCAAGGGAAAAGGGAATCTTGAAGCCAATTCCAGAAATTAGATGAGGGCCTGAAATGCTACCCAAGGTTTTCATTGACGGGCACACCGGAACCACCGGGCTCCGCATTCACCAGTGGATGGCGGACAGGCAAGACGTTGAACTGCTGACCCTGCCCGAGGAATTGCGCCGCAACCCGGAGGAACGGCGAGGTCAGATAGAGGAGGCGGACCTGGCGGTGCTGTGCCTGCCCGATGACGCTGCCGAAGAGGTCGCCGGGTGGGTACAGGATACGGACACCCGCCTGATTGACGCCAGCACCGCCCACCGGGTGGCCGACGGCTGGGCCTACGGTTTGCCCGAACTCAATGCCGGCCAGAGGGAGTCAATACAAGAAGCCAAGCTGGTGAGCAACCCGGGCTGCTATCCCACCGGCTTTATTCTGCTGGTGCGTCCTCTGATAGATGCCGGGCTGCTGTCGGAGGATGCCCCGATTTCCATAAATGCCCTGTCCGGTTACTCGGGTGGGGGCAACTCTCTGATAAGCAAGTGGGAGAACCCGGAGAACGGGCTGGACGCGCTGCCCTTTGAGGCTCCGTATGCCCTCTACCAGCGTCACAAGCACATACCGGAAATGGTGAAATATGCCCGGGTGACGGCCGAACCCCAGTTCGTACCCTCCGTCGGCCCTTTCCGCTGCGGAATGAGGGTCCAGGTCCCGGTTCACGCTTCTATGCTGAATCCCGGGTCCGGTAACGTGGGAGAGCAGGTCTGGGAGACGTTGTACGAGCGTTACCAGGACGAGAAGTTCGTGGAGGTAGCCCACCTCCAGGAACCCGGGGCCCTCAACGAGCGCAGCTTCAACCCGGAAAGCTGCAACGATACCAACCGGATAGAACTGCACGTCGCTCCCCATCCTTCGGGGCACGTGCTGCTGGTGGCCCTGCTGGATAACCTGGGCAAGGGGGCCTGCGGCGCGGCTATACAAAACCTGAACCTGATGCTGGGTTTTGACGAAGGGGCGGGCCTGCCCTTCAACGGCTAAAGGGGCTTCCCAGGTGAAGGTCAAGGCGTCGCGGGTAGGCCGGAAACCGGGTTCTGCGCCGTCAACCGGCTGTAGCGGTTGCTAAGGTCCCGGCCGTATTGCCGTTGCCGCCCATGCCTGCCGGCGACCCTCGTTTCTCCCTTTGCCATTCATTCCTTTTTCGGTAACTGAAGAGGCGCTATGCCCGTTTCCAAAGAAGTCCTGGACGAAATTGCCCTGAGCCAGGCCGAGTACGACATGATAGTTGACCGCCTGGACCGGGAGCCCAACCCGGTTGAACTGGGCATGTTCGGAGCGCTGTGGAGCGAACACTGCGGCTATAAGCATTCCCGGCCGTTGCTGAAGTTCTTCCCCAGTCGTTCCCGTCGCGTGCTCTCCCAGTCCGGTGCGGAAAACGCGGGGGCGGTGGACATCGGCGACGGGATGGCAGTAGTGTTCAAAGTTGAGTCCCACAACCACCCATCGGCGGTGGAGCCAAGGCAGGGGGCTGCCACCGGCGTCGGCGGCATTGTCCGGGACATCCTGGCCATGGGCGCGAGACCCGTCGCCCTACTGAATTCCCTGCGCTTTGGCCCCCTGGACTCCACCGCCAACCGATACCTGTTTCGCGGCGTCGTGGAGGGCATATCCTGGTACGGAAACTGCATCGGCGTGCCCGACGTCGGCGGGGAAATCTACTTCGACGAGTCCTATTCCCAGAACCCGCTGGTAAACGCCATGTGCGTCGGGCTGGTTGCCACCGATAAGCTGGCCACCGCCGCCGCCGGCAATACCGGCAGCGTACTTTTGCTGGTGGGCGCCGGCACGGGCCGGGACGGGATTCACGGCGCTTCGGGGCTGGCCTCCCGCACCTTCGAAGAGGAACAGGAACTACGGCCCACGGTGCAGGTGGGCAACCCGTTCCTGGAAAAGGTGCTGATTGAGTCCTGCCTGGAGGCGCTGGAAACCGGTTTGGTTAGCGGCATCCAGGACCTGGGCGCCGCGGGCCTTACCAGCGCGGCCATAGAATCCGCCTACCGGGGGCGGCGCGGGATAGTGTTGGACATCGGCCAGGTCAACCGGCGGGAAGCGGGCATGACCGGCTACGAGGTCATGCTCTCCGAGTCCCAGGAAAGGATGCTCCTGGTAACGAAGCCCGAGCACGTAGGACGGGTGCGAAAAGTATTCGACAAGTGGGACGTGCCGTGCCAGGAGATTGGGCAGGTTATCGAGGGTCCCGAGGCCCACATTCTGGACGGCGACCAGCGCATCGCCCAACTGCCCATCAAACACCTGACCGAAGCTCCCATGTATCGCCTGAAGGGCCAGCCTTCTCCCGAACAGTTGAAGCGGCAGAATCTGACCCTGGAAGATGCGCCCCCGCCTGGCGTCGTCGTCGTGGATGCGCTGCTCAGGTTGCTGGCCGCTCCCAACATAGCCAGCAAGCGTTCCGTTTACCGCCAGTACGACCACCAGGTCCAGACCAATACCGTGGTGGTTCCGGGCTGCGACGCTGCGGTGTTGAGAATCAAGGGCAGCAGGGATGGGACGGAAAAGGCAATAGCCCTCAGCATTGACGGGAATGGCCGGTACTGCTACCTGGACCCCTACCGGGGCGGGCAAATAGCGGTTGCCGAGGTGTGCCGCAACCTGTCCGCAGTGGGGGCTGAACCCCTGGCCCTGACCGACTGCCTGAATTTTGGCAACCCGGAACGGCCGGACATCTACTACCAGCTTGAATGGTGCATCCGGGGAATGGCCCGGGCCTGTCGCGCCCTGGGCGTGCCGGTAATCAGCGGCAACGTCAGTTTGTACAATGAGTCCCAGGGACAGGCCATCTACCCCACGCCGATTGTTGGCGGCCTGGGATTGCTGGATGATGTCAACCGCCACGCCCGGTCCTACTTCCCCGATGAGGGCATGCCCGTGGTCCTGCTGGGCCAGAGCAAGCTGCGGCCCCGGGCGTCGGACCTGGCGGGCAGTGAATACCTGGAAGTCATTTGCGGCCGGGTGGAAGGCAAACCCGCCATTGACCTGGGGATGGAGAGCAGGGTGCAGGCCCTGTGCCGCCAGGGAATTCAGGCGGGGGTAATTGCGTCGGCCCACGACTGCTCGGATGGCGGCCTGGCGGTGGCCCTGGCCGAGTGCTCCATTCCGGGGGGAATCGGTTTCCGGGGTTCCAGGCCTTTGAACATCCTCATGCCGCGCTGGGACTGCGCCCTCTTCGGGGAACGGCAGTCGCGAGTGGTGGTATCCCTGGAACGGGAGGCCCTGCCGGAGCTTCGCCGCATGGCTGGCCAAACGAACGTGCCGATGATGGAAATTGGATGGACCGGAGGGCCCAGGTTCCGGCTGGGAGGCTACGCCGATGTGGCCCTGGACGAGATTCGCGAGGCGTGGGAGGGAGGCCTGGAACGAGCCCTCGGCCAGTGACCGCCCGGTCAGTGACCCCTGGGCCAGTAGCGATGAGGCCGGTTCCTCAGGTCCACCGCATCGAAATCTAACATTGCGGGGCCGCCCACCGGGCGGCCCCGTCAGTCTTGGTTGTTGCCGGCAGGGCGATGGCTTCGCGCCTTCAAGCGCCCCGGCCCAACACTTCCCCAACAAGAGGAAGAGACTCCCGGCCCTGAAACGCCTTCTACCGGGGCAGGACCTCCAGGTAGCCTATCTCCAGGTCTATGGTATTGCCTTCACCGGAACCGGAGTCCGCCTGTCCATGGCTGCTCCCGCCAGCCGAACCGTTGCCGTGATGGCCGGACCCTCCGGCGGCATCCGGCCTAGAGTCGTGTCCGGGGGCCGAGCTGGACGTTCCCTCTTCCGGCTTGGCCATCTCATGGACCTGGACCGACGCGGACACGGGAGCGCCATCGTGATGGTAGGGCCTGCCTTCGCTGTTCAACAGCGTCACAGTAAAGGTGTGGTTGCCCTCTCCCTGGGCGGGCAGGTTGAGCCAGGGAACGTAGATGCGGTTGACTCCCTCCCCATTGATGGACAGCAGGCCATAGCCTCGGCCGGCTTCGTGGCCCAGGTTGGCGCCATGAGCGAACTCAAACCCCTGGACGGAAGTTTCCAGGTTGTAGCCCCCCAGATCGTCCTTGTGGACGACTATCTCCACTGACATGAGGGACTCGGCTTCCAGGGGCTCCATCGGCGTCTCGCCTTGTTGCCCGGAGGCCGATTCGGGAATAGTAATGACGCTGGTGGATTCGAGTGGGCGTCCCTGCCAGGTAAGTTCTTCGTGGGAGTTGGTGTTGAGGGCAACCCGCAGTTCGTGGGTTCCCGGCCCCAGGCCGTCCAGGTAGTAGTAGGGACCATAAATCCGGGACAGCTTCACCCCGTTGGCATAAATGTGGGCGTGGCCTGCGCCGTCGGCATTGGCCTCGTTAACTTCCTCCGGGGCCCAGCGCCAGCCCTCGGTGGTGATGTTCACGTGGAGGCTTCCCGCCTCGGTGACCTCGGCTGCAAAGTCCACGGCCAGGGGAACGGACGACGCCACCGGGGCGTGTCCCGTCTGGTGATGGCCGCCGGAATCACTGTTTGAGTTGTCATCCCCGCCTTCCATGGGCATTGCCGAAGCGGCGCCGTGGAAATTTATGCGAAATCTCCCGGTGGCGTCAGCGGTGAAGCGGAAATCGGTGACCTCTCCCACTCGGGCCTCCTTTTCATAATCGTAGCCGTGGATGTGGAATGAACCCGGCCGGTCGGTTTCCAGTTGCAGGGTAACGTCGTCGCCCTGCCGGACCCGTATGGTCTCGGGAGTAAGTTGCTGCTCCGCAAACTTCACCGGAATGGATGTTTCTTCCGCCGTATTTTCTACAGCTGTGGCTTCTCCAACGGCGGCGGCGCTGGCCTGGCCGGGACCGGCGGCGCTACCCGTCCCTTCGGTGGCGGGCTGCTCGGAACCGCAGGCTGCGGTCAGCGCCAGAACCACGATCGAAATAATAGATACAAGCAAGAGAAAGCTCTTCTTGGTCAGACGCATTGCGACTCCTGTTTAGGTCTCCAGTCTGGGTTGATGAGAGTCCTGGTGAACGTCTCCGGTCAGGATATCTTCGCGCCCCAGGCCGTGGGTCCGGTTGGGAGTTGCAACTTCAGCCGTTCTGCCAGCGAAGGCAGGCATAAACAGCGAGATCTAGGTTGTACTCCCAACCGGGTCTGAGGGGATGGGCCAGGGAATTCTTTTGCGACAAAGACTCTTCCCAGGCCCGGGTACTAACCAAGGCAATGGGCTGGCGCGCTTTTGACTGGAATGTTCGATGTAAGCGTTATGGGGAGCGTTATGCGGTCGGAGGTCTCAGGGGAGGCGCCGGACGGGTTCCCGGGGGCCGGGTCTCCGCGGCGTCAAACTGAGTCAGCAAGGGGCAATCGTCGGGGTCGGGGTAGCAGGGTGTCTCCAGGGTGGGTCCCACGGGCGAATAAACCATTCCGTTGGCGGAGCCATCCTGGTTGGTAAAGTAGGCCAGCCCTCCCGGCGCGTTGCCGTCGTCCGTTTCGGACGTGGGCAGGTGGCCGTGGCTACCCTGCCAGTCGTAAATGTGCAGGTGATAACCCTGGCTACCCTCGGGGCCATTGCCGAAATATACGTGGGCGTGATTGTGCTGCCACTCGGCATAGTGGTGGTCCAGCAGGGGACCCGCCACCGGCAGCAGCAGCGCGTACAGGGCAATCGCAACCAGGGGCCGGAGAAACTGCGTCATCTTAACGGTACTAATACGTACAAATAGGGTCCTTGGACTCTTCCAGGCGGCCCGACCAACCCTAAGCCGCATAATCGCCACGGGCGTTGCGGCTCATCCACGGGAGCGGCGTGCACGAATGCCGGACTTGATCCGGTCATAGGTCCAGATGCTAACGGCGATAACCGCCACCGCTATGGCCGCCACCAGGATCAGGTTAATGGGGCGGCTTTCCCGCACATCCATCGGAACCAGCACCGTCTCATCGCCCAACTCGGTCGCGACGCTGATGCTCACCTGCCACAGGCCCGGAACGTCAAAGGGCAGCGTGGTCTCGAAAAACTGGGGCAGGACGTCGTTGTCGGCAATCAGCGGGCCAAATTCGTTGGAAGCGTCCGGGCCCTCGGCCGATACCCTCACCTGGGCCTGTGTAAGCGTTTCCGCAGACTCAAGGGACATGACGCGCACGCTGAGGTGCGTATTGTTCACCACCGCCCGGCTGGGAAGAATGGAAACTTCAAACCGGTACGGACCCTGTTCCTGGCTGGAAATCAGGGTGGCCCGCCCGTTGGCGGAAACGGCTTCCTGCACCGGGCTTCCGGCGGCAAACAGGGCGACAACCAAAACCAGGGACAACCAGGCTACAGGGGCGATAAACGGGGGAAGGGTGCGCAAATCAAATATCCGAATAATTACAGGGTGATAATATTTTATCATGCTCCCATATCGCTAACAATGCGCTCATGCTTCCCTGGACCGCTCCTGGCGCAAAAAGATGCGCACCAGACGCAGTTCCTCGTAGCTGAATTCGCCTCCCAGATGCTCCCAAACCGGCTTCAGTAAGTCCAGGCCGCAGGCATCGTATGCCTCCTGAATCCGGCGCAATCGCGCCTGGTCTTGGAACAGGTGGTCCAGCGCCAGTGTCTCGCCCTGGGCGGCCAGTCGTTCCAGGTGGCCGATTACGGTTGATTCCTTCACGTTGCGCTGCCGGGCTACATCGGCAACGGTCAAGCCCCTTGCCAGGAGTTCACGGGTCTGCCGGTGAGTTGACCCGGGGCGCGTCTCGGCCCCGGTAGAGTTACCCGACCCTCTTTCTCCTGTACCCGTTGGGTTTCGCCGGGCCGTCAGCGCTCCGGCCCGGTCGGGCAGGCCCCGGGGACCGGCGTAGCCGTTGATGGCGGTTACGAACCGTTGGCCGTACTGGTCCAGTTTTGCCTTGCCGACGCCGGGAATCCTAGAGAAGGACTCCAGTCCCTGGGGCATGAAGGCCGCCATGTACCGCAGCGCCACGTCGCCGAAAATGACGTAAGCCGGAATCTCCTGGGCCTCGGCCAGGTTTCTCCGCAGCAGGCGCAGTTCTTCAAACAGGGCCACGTCATAGTCGGCCGTTTCCTCCTCGACCTGACCCCGGCGCCGGCCGGCCCCCGGGGCCTGGGCTTTGTCGCTCCCGGGCCCGGATTTCAGGCGCGGCAGGGATATTGACTCCCGTTCCCTCAGGAACCGCTTGCCTTGCTCAGAAACGGAGAGTACCGCGTATTCGCTCTCCTGTCGCAGCAGCAAACCCCGGGCGCGAAGGTGTGCGAAAACGTCGCGGAGTTCGGCATCGCTGACGCCCTTGACGATGCCGTGAACGCTGAGCTTGTCGTGGCCCAGTTCCAGGATGCGCTTTTCTTGGCTGCCCTTCAAAACCTTGATTACGTGCGCGGCCCCGAAGCGTTCCCCCGTGCGAATCACGGCGGAGAGGATTTTCTGTACCAGTTCCGTTGCGTCGAAGTGCTCGGCGGCAGTCATACAGACGTCGCAGTTTGCGCAGTTGTCCTCGTCCCGGGTTTCGCCGAAATACTCCAGCACCGACTTGCGCCGGCAGAGGGGCAGTTCGGCGTACTCAACCATCTGCGTCAGCTTGCGACGGGCGTTTGCCTGCTCGGACGGGTCTTCCATGCGGCTGATGAAATACTCATGCTTGGCCCGGTCGGCGTAGGAATAGAAGAGGACGCATTGGCTGGGCAGGCCGTCCCGCCCGGCGCGTCCCGTCTCCTGGTAGTACCCCTCCACTGATTTGGGCAGGCTATGGTGAACAATCAGGCGGATATCCGGCTTGTCTATGCCCATGCCGAAGGCGATGGTTGCCACGATGATGGGCGTCCGGTCCATGATGAACTCGTCCTGGGTTAGGCGGCGGGTATCTGGTTCCAGGCCGGCATGGTAGGGCCTGGCGTGAAAGCCGCGAGAGTTCAGGTCCTCGGCCAGTTCCTCGGTTTCCTGGCGGGAGAAGCAGTAGATTATGGCGGACTCATCCCGGTGTTCCTTCAGCAGGGCCAGTAGTTTCGCCCAGTATCCTTCTTTGGACTCCACGGAGTAGGTGAGGTTTTCCCGGTTGAAACTGGACAGGAACACCTTGCCCCGGCTCAGCCCCAGTTGCTCGATAATGTCCTGCCGCACCTGCTCGGTGGCGGTGGCCGTCAGGGCGATAGCCGGCACCTGGGGGAAGTCCGCTCGCAGCTGGCGCAGGTTCCGGTAGTCAGGACGAAATTCGTGGCCCCACTCGGAAATGCAGTGCGCTTCGTCAATGGCCAGCAGGCTGAGTTTGGCAGAGCCGAGGAATCGCCGGAAGCCAGCGCTGGCAAGGCGCTCGGGCGCCACGTAGAGTATCTTGACCTGCTCCCTTGCGGCCTCGGACTGGACCCGCTCGATCTCGGCGGCGGTCAGTGAGCTGTTGATGAACCTGGCCGGGATGCCATTGGCGTTGAGCGCGTCAACCTGGTCTTTCATCAGGGCAATCAGCGGCGAGACCACCAGGGTCATTCCGGGCAGGCACATGGCCGGCAGTTGGTAGCACAGGGACTTGCCTCCGCCCGTGGGCATGAGGGCCAGGCTGTCCCCGCCGGACAGGACGTGGGTGATGATTTCCTCCTGCAGCGGGCGGAAACTGTCGAAACCGAAGTGGGTCTTCAGGACTGAAAGGGGAGCAAGGGCAGTGGACATGGGCTCTGTTCGTCCTCAGGTTTAGCGTGACCGACTGGCGTGACCGGCGCCCGGCCGGCAAGGCCCCATGTTACCCGCCGGCAGCGTCCGGGGAAAGGGCCGGATGTCATTCGCCAGGAGTTTCCGGGTAGGTCTGGCCCAGGGGTGGTCCCCCCGGCCACCGTTGGCGGCACGTATTTGCCGTTTTTCATGTGGCGGGCGAGCAATACCGGGGACCCGCTGGCCGGGACACCCCGGTAATGGACCAACGGCACATTTGAGCTACGGCCCAGTTCTTTGAGGCCCGTCGTCAAATTGAAGGTGGAGGTTGTCGAGCGTCCCTGTTCGGCGTTCCCGCCTGCGCGGATACCTCGACCGGCTGTAGCGGAGATACCTGCCTGCGCAGAAATTACGGCGCTTTTGACGACACGCCCGTGCCGCGGCGGAAAGAGTAACTAAAGGAGGTTCCTGGTTGCGAAAACTGGGTGGCTGAACCGTATGGCAACCGAGTGGTTCAACTTATTAAGGCGTGTCGTCAAATGCACCGTCATTCCTGCGAAGGCAGGAATCTTAACCACTGCCGGTCGAGGTTCCCGCCTTCGCGGGAACGACGAAAGGGGACGCTAGGAAGCCCCCACATTCAATTTGACGACACCCCCTAGAAATGATGGATAGTATTTCCGCTCACCCTGAGCCTGTCGAAGGGCCGTCCGTTCATGGTTCGACAGGCTCACCACGAGCGGACTCTCAGCTTATCCATCATTCCAATAGCGTTGGGCGACTGGTCAGTGGGTCTGGCCGCCGTCAACGGAAATGGCCGCTCCGGTGAGGTAGGCGGCCTTCTCGGAGGCCAAGAAGGCTACGATGTCTCCCACTTCCTCGGGCTTGCCTAGCCTCTTCATGGGGACCCGCTTCGCCGTCTGCCTGGACAAGTCCGCGAAATCCAGGTTATCCGCCTCGGCCCGGGTTTTCAAGTAGCTCTTTAGCTCCTCGGTTTCCAGGGCGCCGGTCAGCAGGCTGTTGACGGTGATGTTGAACGGGGCCAGCTCCTGGGCCAGGGACTTGAAATAGCCAATCAGGTATAGCTGCCTTGCGGATGCCTGGTTCAGCCCCTCCGCAATGTGCCTGGTGGGGGCGAGTTCCAAGTTAATTATGCGGCCCCAATGTTCCTGCTTCATGTAGGGGATGACTTCCCTGGTAAGACGGACGGCGCTGAGAAGGTTCTTCTCCACCTCTTCCGTCATTTCATTGTCGTCAATGTCCGAGAGGGTTGGCCGCGTGGACTGGCCCGACCGCACCACCAGGATGTCAATTTGACCGAAGCGGTTGAAGGTGTCCCGTACCACCCTGCGGATGTCCCTGGGTTCCGATAAGTCCGCCGGCATGGCGAGGACATTGTGCTGGGTGCCGATGCGGGCTACGTCCATCTCGGCAAGACGCAGGCCGTCCTCGTTTCTGGCGCAAATGGAAACCTTGACCCCTTCGCTGGCAAGGGCCATGGCAACGTGCTTGCCAATTTCCAGGCCGGCGCCGCCGACTATGGCTACCCGCTCAGCTAACCCAAGTTCCATTCCCTATCTTCCTCCCTTCATCCTCCCCTTTCGAAACCTACTCGGGCGCAGGGTAGGCAATTCAAGCCGTATTCTATGGCCCTTGAATTACCCCAGTATTACGGTTATGTTTACTGCAGGTAACATAACCGTAAAAGTTTCGTGCATTTTCCCCGTGTCGGCGTTGGCAACACCGCAGCCGGCCCCGTTCCACCGGGGTGCCGCCTCGGGTGCCGGCGGTCTGCAGGTAGTCGCTGACCCGGGTTCCCGCGGGAATCATCGCTGCGGTTAAATCAGCTATTGCCCTTTACCTGATTATAGCGGAAGCAGGTAGTGAGGTGGTCATTTACCAACCCCGCTGCCTGCATGAAGGCGTAGCAAATGGTCGGCCCGACGAAGCGGAAGCCGCGCCTCCGCAACTCACGGCTCATGCCTTCCGACTGGGGAGACAATGCCGGCACTTCGTCGTGGGAAGTCCGGCGGTTGTCCACGGGCTGACCGCCCACGAAGTCCCAGATTAAGCCTGAAAAACCGCCTTCGCCGCGCTCCGCCTCTAGAAAAACGCGGGCATTGCCAATGGCCGCGGCGACTTTCAGCCGGTTGCGTACAATTTCCGGGTCTCCCAGCAACCTGGTCACGGCATCGTCGCCGTAATGAGCAATCTTCCCGGGGTCAAAGTCGTCAAAGGCCCGCCGGTAGCCCTCCCGCTTCCTCAGTACGGTCTGCCAGCTTAGGCCCGCCTGGGCTCCCTCCAGCAGCAGCAACTCAAACAGCTTGCGGCCGGAATATTCGGGCACGCCCCACTCCCGGTCGTGGTACTCAATCATCAGGGGGTCGTCGCCGGCCCAGGGGCAGCGCATTGGCTCAGGCATGAGAAACAACTTCCTCCCGAAAACAAATGCTCTTCAAGAAATAAAACCGGAATTGCAAGGCCCTGCATCAAAAAGACCGGACCCGCAATAAGGCCGAAGGTCCGGTCCTGGCTTTGACGGTGGCTACGGGCAAGTGATGAGCAAAAGAACGCGCCGCGCCCAGGGAGTGTCGCCAAACGCACCTTCATTCCTGCGAAGGCAGGAATCTATACTACGGCCGGGCGAGATTCCCGCGGAGGCGGGAATCATGAAAAGAGACACTCGGGATCTTCCACTTTCAATTTGAAGACAAACGCTAAATGATAGATTTCGCCAGAAAGTCCTCGATTTCCTCGGGGCTGTAGCCCAGGTCTTGCAGTATGGCCTGGTTGTGCTCGCCCAGTAACGGCGGGTGCTGGTCCAGGCCGCCCGGCGTCCGGGAAAACTTGATGGGCAGACCGGTCTGCTTGACGGAGCCCAGGGTTGGATGGGGAATCTCCAGCAGCATGTCCCGGTGCAACACCTGCGGGTCGGAGAAAACGTCGGCCAGGTCGTTGATGGGGCCGGCCGGCACGCTGTTGGCCTGCAGGTCAGCCACCCATTCGTCCGCCTCCCGCGTCAGAAAATACTCCTGAAGCAGCGGGACAAGCTTCGAGCGGTTTTCCACCCGCACCCCGTTGGTGGCGTAATCGGAATGGTCCTTCAGGTCTTCCCGCTTGACCGCCTGGCAGAACCGCTCCCACAGCCTTTCGGAACCGACGGCAACATTGAAATACTTGCCATCCCGGGCCATGAAGGCCTGGTAGGGGACCAGGGTCGGATGGGCCTTGCCCAGCCGCTGGGGGGGCCGGTCGTAGGCGAAATAGTAGCCGGCCTGGTAGGTCAGCCAGGCCACCTGGGCGTCCAGCATGGAAATGTCTATGTACTGCCCCTGCCCGTCCTGCTCTCTGCGGAAGAGGGCCGACATTACGGCGAAGGCGGCCCACATGCCCGCGCCAATGTCGGTAACCGCCACGCCGATTTTTTCAGGCTCGCCTTCCGGGTCGCCGGTGATGCTCATCAGGCCGCTGATGCCCTGCATAATCTGGTCGTAGGCGGGGCGGCTCTGGTAGGGCCCGTTCTGGCCGAAGCCGGAAATCGAGCAATAGATGATCTCCGGGTTGGCCCGCTTAACGGTCTCGTAGGCTAATCCAAATCGTTCCATGACGCCGGGCGTGAAATTCTCCACCACCACGTCGGCCTGCTCGGCCAGTTTCAGGAAGATTTCCCTGGCCTTTTCCTCCTTGAAGTTGAGGGTGAGGCTGCGCTTGTTCCGGTTGATGGACAGGAAGTAGGCGCTCTCGTCGCCAATGAAGGGCGGCCCCCACTTGCGGGTATCGTCACCGGACCCGGGAATCTCGATTTTGATGACATCCGCGCCGTAGTCACCCAGCATTAACGTGCAGAAGGGCCCGGCCAATGCCCTCGTCAAGTCCAGCACGCGTACCCCTTCAAGCGCCTTCATCTGCGGTCAGCCTCCTGTTTTTCAACTCGTGGTTCAGTCTGCAAATATTAACACAGCCGACGGGGGCAGGCAGCCAGGGAGGCGCGGTTCCCGGGGTTATCCGTTTCCCTATACCCTGAAATGGAACGGGTCATATTCCCAAGTTGCCGTTTGGCGGCTCGGCTGTTAGACTGGCGCAAATTCAATGCCGGCTGCCTGAGAGAGCAGGGCCAACAGGGAGGGACAAGATGACCACCAGCCAGGCTCAACCCCAGACCACCTATCCCATCACCGACGACAACCGTTTTACCGCGGTATTCGGTGCGCCGGACCCCAAGGGACGGGCCAAATCCAAGGTCGTGGACTACATGACCGATTTCGTGCAGGAATTTATCCGGCAATCCCCCTTCGTGGTGATGGCTACCAGCGACGCCGAAGGCAACTGCGACGCTTCCCCCAAGGGAGGCCTGCCGGGGTTCGTCAAGATACTGGACGACCGCCACCTGGTCCTGCCCGACGTGGCCGGCAATCGCCTGTTCCAGTCGTACCTGAACATGGACGCCAATCCCCACGTCGGCCTGATTTTCATGATTCCGGGGGTCAACGATACGGTCCGGGTGAACGGTTCGGTTTCCATTGTCAACCAGGAAGAGCTGAACCGGAAGGACGTTGAAGTCTCGCTGTACGAGCCCGACGAGCGGGGCTATCACCTGCAGGGAATCATCGTGGAAGTGGATGAGGCCTACGGGCATTGTCCACGCGCCCTGAACTTCTCCAAGTTCTGGGACACGGAAACCATCGAAAAGCACAAGGCCGACCGTCCCATACCCATCCGCTAAGCCGTCGCCCGTAGTTACGGGCGTCATCTCCAACGCAAACTTAACGGGGCCGGCAATCGCCGGCCCCGTTTAATGTTCCCGTAAACCGGCAGCGCCGGAGGCCGAAAGCCCCGATCGCGTCTTCAGTCCATCACGTCCTTGTAGCCGGTGTCGTTGGGGTCGAAGCCGTCGGGAAACAGGGTGGTTTCATCGTACTTGGCCATGTTCAGGTCTGAACGGTGCAGGCTGGCCTTTTCAAAGCTGGCGCCCCGCATGTCTGCCATAATCCACAGCGAGTCCCGAATCTTGGCCAGGGTGAAGTTTGCCCCCTCCATGACGGCCCGGCTCAGGTCGGCGCCGTTCATGTTGGCGCCCTGAAAGCTGGTACCCGTAAGGTTGGCGCTGCGCAGGTCCGCCTCAATCATGGTGGCCTGGCTGAAATCGGCGTTGGTCAGGTCGGCGTTGATGAAGGAAGTCCTCATCAGGTGAGAGCCGCGCAGCACCGCCCCGTGCAGGTTGGACTGCTTGACATCGGCCCAGAACATGTTCACGTTGGTCAGGTCGGCGCCGACCATGTTGGAACCGGTCAGGCCGGCCCTGCCCAGGTCGGACCCCTCCAGGTTGGCCCCGATCAGGTTGGCTCCGGGCATACTGGTGCGGGTAAGCCGGCAACCGCTGAGGTTGGCTCCCCCGAAGTTGACGTTTCTCATGCGCAGGCCGGACAGGTCCAGGCCGGACAAGTCGGCGCCAGCCAAGTCCAGGGACGCATCCGGGTTTTCCTGCAGCCAGCGCTGTAAGGCGCTCCGACCCTGGCGGGCCGCTTCCAAGTGTTCCGAATTAGCCAAAATACTCTCTCCAGTTGAATTCAAGGATTTTTGCCGGCCGTTGCCGCCGATGTCCGGCCCGAGCCCAGGCGGGCATGACGCTCGTAAAGACGCCGAACACGAGGCTGTGACGGACGCCGGCAGCAGCATTTGCCATGCCAAAGGCACCCACGGCCAGCAAAACTGGCCGGGACAAACAGAAGCAGCCCTTGGCTCTCAAACCGGGGCTGCCTCTACCAGATGGACTACATATCTCCGTGCTGAAGGGCTAACGGGACGAGGGGTTGTCGGGCCCAAAGCGCCGGGAGACAACCGGGTCAGGCGCTGGCCATGGCCTCATCTACCTGGAAAATCTTCTCGTCTATGTCCATTTTCAACTCGTTGGCGCGAGAGAGATTGGGGTAAACGCCATCCTCGTCCATGCGGTCGAAAATCTTATCGCCGTCCAGGTAAACTTCCAGCCGGCCCTTGTCGGAGGGCGTCAACTTTATAGCGATGTCACCGGGGTTCTGGTACTTGAGGAACTCTGTCGCCAGCCACATGGCAACTGCATGGTACCCTCAAGGCACGCAGTAAACGATATCAACCTCAACCTTACCAAATTCCGCTCCTGGCATGGCTCTCCTCTTCATTGCGGCAAGTTCAATACTTGCTGAATCCGGTTCCCAATACGGGCGCTAGTTTAACGTAACCGGGTTTCAAGTTCAAGAAGCCTCTCGTTGGAGGCTGGCAGTCAGGTAACTTTGCGTCATAAAGGCTAACCCGTGAGTCCGCTCATAGGGAACCTGTCGAACCATGAGTGGCCGGCCCTTCGACAAGCTCAGAATTTGCTGCAACGTGCTTATGCGGCCCCTGGCGCCCAGTTGTAAATGTTGGAAAGCGCTCCACCCATCAGCACAGCGCGTTCCGAGTCGGTCAATTGGTCTGTTACCCGGAATGCTTCGACGCCCTGCTCGAAGGTGAGCAGCTTGGTAGCACGGGTCCAGTCGGTTCCCCACAGGCAGCGTTCCAGGCCGTAGGCATTGAAGATTCGACGCAGCGGTTCCCAGATGTCGGAATAGGGAAAGTTCTCGTGGGAGAGGGTACAGGCTCCCGATATCTTTATGGCTACATTCTCATGCTCGGCGAGGGCCAGCACGTTGGGCAAGTCGGCAAAGGCATCGGCCGGGGCGGGCGGCTCAGGCGGCTGAACAATGCCCACGTGGTCAATGACCATACGGGTGTTGGGGTGGAGCCGGGCCAGTTCGCCGAACAGGGGAAGCTTGGTGGAGCACATGAGGTTCACCGGCACCCCGGCCTGGCCGGCGGCAGCCAGTATGCGGTTAATGCCAGGGTGGTCGGCGCTGAAGGGTTCGGCTCCCAGCATGATGCGAGCGCCCACCACGCCGGGCCTCCCCGTCCACTCGGCCATCTCCTCTTCAATGGAATCGGAGTGGGGGTCAAAGGGCCTTATCAGTCCAAACCGGGTGGGGTGCTTGGCGTAAACCTCCAGGGCATAGCTGGCGTCGTACCGGTACATGGAGAAGGGCGAAATCAGCAGCGCGCCGTCCACGCCCACCGCGTCCATCGCCTCAACCATGTCGTCACCCGTTACTTCGTCCGGGCCTTGCAGGTATCCAATCCAGGGCCTTTCCGGCCGGTTGCGTTCGTAGCAATGGACCTGGGAATCAATAGTCAGGTTGCCGGTTGTCATAACTCTCCTCCTGGGCGCAGGCTTCGCAAAAATAGTCCGGGTATGGCCAAGTTCTTAGGCTGGGTCTTCACCGTGAAGTATGCCACAAGCGCGCCGTTTATACAGGCCCCCAATGGTGTTCGCGAGGACGTTAAGGATGAAAGGCCTGCTGCCCACCGTGCCCCAGGGCCCGGTTTGCCGGTGGGCGCGTTCAGTTGACACTCCACGGGGCCAACACTAAACTCACATATAAATCGTTTAACTATAAACTACGGTAATCCGACGTTATTGGGAGAATTTCATGACGGCTACAGCGGAACACACCCACGGAATCAGGCATGCGCACTATCACGAACACCGGGCTGCTACTTCCGAAATGGCGGAAGCCTGCCGCAAGTGGCTGGACAGCCTTTCCTCCGAGCAGAAGGCCAAGGCTACCTACCACTACCTGGACGGCGAGCGGCAGTTCTGGTACTACCCTCCCCTGAACCGTCACGGGCTTCCCCTGCGGGACATGACCCAGGACCAGCGAAAGCTGGCCTTCGGCATCATGGAGAGTTCCCTGGACTCCCAGGCCTACGAGCAGGCCAAGGCCATTATTGACCACGAGCTTATCCTCGGGCCCCTGGAAGAAGAGCGCGGGATTGTGACCTTCGTCCGCGATCCCGAGCTTTACTACTGGACGGTATTTGGCGAGCCCGGCGGCGAAAATCCGTGGGGATGGCGCGCCGAGGGCCACCACGTATCGCTGCACTTCAGCGTTTGGGGCGATGAGGTAACCGCGGTTACGCCCTTCTTCTTCGGCGCCAATCCGGCCGAGGTGCCCCACGGTGAAAAGCAGGGTATGCGCATCCTGGGCCAACGGGAAGACCTGGCCATTGAACTGATGGCCAGCCTCACCGACGAACAGCGTTCCCGGGCCGTCATCCACGAGAAAGCTCCCTGGGACATTCTTACCTACAACACTACCAAGGCGCCCGTGCACGAGGGCGAGGGCCTGGCCGCCGCCGACATGACCGGCGAGCAGAAGGAAATTCTGCTGGCCCTGATTACCGAGTATGTGAACCAGGTGAGGACCGACGTGGCCCGGGAAAGGCTGGACGAAATCAGGGAGAAGGGTCTTGACCACTTCCGCATAGTATGGGCGGGGGCCACCGATCGCAGCCGCGACCACTACTATCGCATCCACGGCGGCACTTTCCTGATCGAGTTTGACAATATCCAGGACGGGGCCAACCACATCCACTCGGTATGGCGGGACGTGGAGAACGACTTTGCCGCCGACGTTCTGCGCGACCACCGGCTGATGTACCACGTCTTGTAGGTCTGGATCATTTACAGCAGGATTACCGGCAGGGCGGGTTGCAGGACCCGCCCTTTGACCATAACGGCAACAACACGGATTGGCGCCCGGTCCGGGCGTCGGGCGAAAGCAGGGAGAACAACAATTGCTACAGTTTGGCGACCTGAGAGAAGTAGAACTGCAAGATGCGTGGGCTAACGAAGCCCTGGACTTCATCCCCTGGCTGGAAGATAACATCAGCAAACTTTCCGAAGCCCTGGGCATCACGCTGGAGGTGGAGGGCCGGGAGGTCGTCTCCGGTGAGCTGCGGGCCGACATGATTGCCCGCGATTCGCACGCGGACCGGCTGGTCCTGATTGAGTGCCAGCTCTACACCGCCGACCTGCATCACCTGGGACAGGTGCTCGCCTACATGGCCGCATTCCGGGCCGATACCGCCATCTGGATGGCCCCCAACTTTGCCGAGCACGATTGCCTGGCCATCAGGTGGCTGAACGAGAACACCGACCCCCGGTTCGGCTTTTTCGCCGTGCAGGTGAAGGCAATCCGAATTGGCGATTCGCCGGTGGCAGCCTTGTTCGAAGTCCTGGAGCGTCCCAACGAATGGGAGAAGCAGGTACGCGCCCTGGGCGAAACCAGGACCGACTTGATAGGCCTGCGAAAGATACGAAACGATTTCTGGAACCTCTACGCTACCAAGTACCCGGGCGACGTCGCCATAAGTCCCGGCCACACCAGCAGCACCGTCATCGTGCCAATCTCCAACATCAATGCCTCTCTCAGCCTGGCCCAGGACGGTGTGGGCATTTTCCTGAACGGCCGGCGGGGAGAGTTAAGCCGGGAAAGTTCCCGAGCCGCCGAAGAGTACCGCACGGCCCTGGAAGAACAGGGAATCGAGATGTGGATTAAATATGACGCCTACAACACCGAAAACTGGCCCGACATGGCCGACCGCCTCCACGAGAAACTGCTCCAGTACCGCGACGTAATTGAACCCCTGGCGGCGGCCATGGAGGCGAACGACAACCAGGAGCAAGCCTAGCAGTTCAACCTTCTTAGAATGACGGCTAGTGCACTAAATCGTCATTCCAGCGAAGGTAGGAATTTAAACTCTGGCTGGTCGAGGTTCCCGCCTTCGCGGGAACGACGGGTTGAGTCGGTGCAATCACCGTTTCAAATTTGTCAGGTTATTGGTGGTCCATCATCAAAGGGATGTTAGATGAGCTGGGAGTCCGCTTATAATGAAACTGTCTGTAGTAGGCCAGAAATTATTCCGACTCGATTTTCCGGACAATCCGTTGCGTCAAGCCCGGTAAGTTGTCGAGTTGAAACTGCCCGTGACGGGCTCCGGACACATTCAGCGCAGTTCCTACATTTGCGTCAATTGGGTGAAGCTATGATTTCTCTAACCCCGGAAATGCAGGACAGCATCAACAACGCCAGGGCCAGCGGAAACCCGTGCATCGTCGGCACGGCCGCCAGTGATGGTACGCCTGACCTGGGCTTCATTGGCACCATGCTCTGCCTCAACGAATCCGCCCTGGCCTATAGGAACCGCAGCAGCGACGCGGCCCTGGTTTCCCCTGAGGAGAATCCCAAAGTCATAGTCATCTACCGTAACGCGGCGACGGGCGTGGGCTGGAAGTTCCGCTGCACTGCCGCCGAGCACCGGGAGGGCGCGTACTTTGATGAGGTAAACCGCCGCTTGTCCCCAACTGGAGGAGACGCTGTCCACACCGGCGCGGTGGTAGTTTTGGACATTGACCAGGTATTGACCCTGTTCGGCGAGGTTCTCCAGGAAAAGGAACCGGGCCTCCGCTGGTAGCCGCCCTTAATCAATTGCCCTCCCTCGTCCTTACCTGCAAAGCAGCCACCCATAACTCTACGCTTCTACATTGGCAGTAAAGTAACCCCACAGCCTGCAGCCCGCAGCCCACAGCCTGCTGCAAACCTGCTAGAATAATTCGGCCCGGATATGGTTGCCAGCCACGTATTCTCGGAGGCTTCCTGATGACCAATGCCAGGACGATTACCAATGCCTGGGTTAACCGCACCCTGCCCGACATTTTCTACGAGGAGCGGGAACCTATAGAGGACGGCATGCAGCAGGAAATGGCCCTGGAGCGCCTGATTTACTTGCTCCGCTTGCGCTTTGGTGACGACCCTACAGTTTTCATGTCCGGCGCGGTGTTCATCAGCTACGACATCACCAACGGCAACCGGCGGGTGGGGCCCGACCTGTTCATATCGTTTGGGGTGGACGATGCCGCGATAAGGGAAAACCTGCCTAACTATTGGCTGTGGGAAGTCGGAAAAGCCCCCGAATTTGTGATGGAAGTGGCCTCGGACAGTACCGCATCCCGGAACCTGAACGAGAAACGGGAGTTGTACCAGAGCCTGGGCATCACCGAGTACTGGCGGTTCGATTCCAAGAACGGCGAAAGGTACGGCGCCATCATGGCCGGGGAACGCCTGGTTGACGGAGTCTATCAGCCCTACGAGGTTCAGTCGTCTGACGACGGCAGCCTGAAAATCCACAGCGACCTGCTGGACCTGGACTTCTACTGGGATGATACTAATGGGTTTGACGTGCTGGACCCGGAGACCGGTATAACCATAGACGTGCTGGTAAACGAGCGTACGGCCCGGTTGGTTGCCGAGGCTCGTGCGGAGACCGAGCAAGCCCGCGCTGAAGCCGCGGAGTCCCGCATCCGCGAGTTGGAGGCGGAGCTGGAACGCCGCCGGCGGACCTGAACTGAAGCTTCGCACGCCCGGTCTTTGTGCATCCTATGGGCGCTGAAAAAGGGCTAACGCATTTGGAAATTTCACACCGTAACCGTCGTTTGCCTCGAGTTCGAGGTTCCTGCCTGCGCGGGAACGACGATTTATATCCAAACCTGAAGTGCTATTCCCCCGGGCGCTGAAAAGGCATTTCTTGACATTCCGGGCACATTAATTCTCATTGCTTTCCCATTGCAACCGGGAATTCCTGGGAATTCTTCCTGTTGACCACCGTAGCTTTATTCCAAAGGAGCCACCGATGACAACCCTGTCTGTAGTAGGCCAGAACGTACCCCGGCGGGACTTTCCGGAGAAGCTGGTGGGTCAAGCCCGGTATTCGGCCGACCTGAAACTGCCCGGAATGCTATACGGTCACATCCTGCGCGGTCCTCATCCCCATGCCAACATCGTGAGCATAGACTCGTCAGAGGCTGAGCAGGTTCCGGGAGTCCTGGCGGTCGTGACCCCCTTCAACGTGCCGCGCCGGGCCGTTTCGCCCATTGCCCTGGACACCAGCATCCTGGATTCCCGGGTCCGGTTTGTGGGTGATGAGGTTGCCGCGGTGGCTGCGGTGGACGATGACGCGGCGGCCCTGGCAGTCTCCCTGATTAAGGTGGAGTACGAGGCGCTTCCCTTCTACACCGATGCCGATTCGGCCCTGGCCGAGGGCGCATACCCAATACATCCGGGTGGCAACCTGGCCCTCAGTCCGCCCCTGTCCATAGGCCGGGGAGACGTCGAAACGGGCTTTGGCGAGGCCGACCTGGTGATGGAAGAGACCTACAACATCGCCTGTCACTCGGCTACGCCCATGGAGCCCCGGGCGGCTATGGCCAGTTGGGAAGGCGATTCCCTGACCGTGTGGAAGTCCACCCGCGGCGTCCACGTTGACCAGGCGGCCCTGGCCCAGGCCCTGGAAATCCCCGTCGAAAACGTGCAAATGATCGGCCCCTTCCTGGGCGGCGGCTTTGGCAACAAGGACGAATCGAGGCTGGCGGCCATTGCTGCCGTGCTATCCCGGCAAGCCGGTAAGCCGGTCAGGATCGAGTTTTCCCGGGAGGACGAGTTTGTTGCCGGCCGCACCCGCCACGCCGGCCGCATTCACCTGAAGGTTGGCGCCAAGAGGGACGGCACAATCACGGCCATACATGGTACGTCCACCCTGAACACCGGGGCCTATGCCGCGTCCGGGGCGGGGGTGGCCCGCCGCGCCGGGCAGGGAATCATTTACCTGTATCACTGTCCCAACGTGCGGTACGAGTCATATTTGGCCTACACCAACTGCCCGTCGGCGGGTTCTTACCGGGCCCTGGGGGCGCCCCAGGGTCACTTTGCCCTGGAGACACTGATGGACCGGGTTGCCGAGGAATTAGGCATGGACCCCCTGGAGTTCCGGCTGAAGAACCGGGTGCCGGCGGAAGGCCAGCCCGGCCCCCGCCTGTCGCCGCCGGAGCAGGTGGTGGACAGCCAGCCCATAGAGGGAGGCATCCCCTTCTCCAGCAACGGGTTGGAGGAGTGCCTTACCCGCGGGGCGGAGGCCTTTGGCTGGGACCAACCCCTGGAGCAGCCTGCTGACCCGTCGAAGAAGCGCGGCAAGGGCATGAGCATGATGATATACCGGGGCGGTCCAGGTTCCACGTCGGCCGCCACCGTGAGCGTAGCAAAGACGGGAGAAATCTCCCTGCTCAGCGGCCTGATGGACGTGGGGGAAGGCGCCACCACCGTGCTGCCCCAGATGACCGCTGAGATTCTGGGAGTGAACACCGAGGACGTGATAACCGTTTTCGGTGACTCGGCCACCACGCCGGAAGCTCCCATCACCGCCGGCTCCACTGCCACCTTTTCCACGGGCAGCGCCCTGGTGCAGGCCGCTGTCGAGGTGCGGCGTCAACTGCTGGACCTGGCCTCGGACGGCCTGGAGGCCCCGGTAATGGAACTGGACATCAGGGATGGCCGGGTGTTCGTCACCACTGACCCGTCCCGCAGCATGGCCCTGACCGACGTGGCGGCCCGCATGGACGGTGAAGCCATAACCGAAGAAGTGACCATACCGGTCCCGGGCAGCGCCGATTACATCGTCAACTCCTTCGGCGCCCACTTCTGTGAGGTGGAGGTGGACACCGACACGGGAAGGGTCCGTGTGGTGCGCTACATAGCCGCCCAGGACTCGGGCCGGATAATGAATCCGCGCATGGCCCTGAACCAGGTGGAGGGGGCTATTTCCCAGATGCTGGGGTTTGCCCTGTCTGAAGAACTGGTCACCGACGGGCCCACCGGGGTCACGCTGAACGCCAGCTACCTGGAACACAAGAGCCCTACTATCATGGACTTCCCCGACTTGCAGGTTATTTTCGCCGACATCGTGGACCCCGTCGGCCCCATGGGAGCCAAGGGCCTGGGCGAAGTACCTTGTCCCGGCGTCGCCCCGGCCATCGCCAACGCCGTGTACGATGCCCTGGGGCTGCGCCTTTCGGAGTTGCCTATAACGCCGGACCGGGTTATTAGGGCGATGGAGAGTTCTTTATAATAGTGTCACTCTCCCGTTTCCCAACGACGATTAAGGCCAAAAGGGCCGTAGTCTAGGAGAAGCATCATGGCCGCGCCGGAATCATCAAGAGAATCGGTGCCTTTGGAATACTTGAAGCAGGCGGACAAGGCAATGGCTGCGGGCAATGGGCGGGATGCGGCAGGCCTGATGTGGAAGGCCATTGAGGCTACCATCATAGGCTTGGCCAGGGAAAATGAAATCAAGGGGGAAAACCTGGACCAATTGGCCCAGGCCCTTGATGCACGCAGTCCTGAGGAAGACCGCCGCCACATGAGAAGTGTGGTTACCGGCGTAACCCTGCTGGAACACTCAAAGGTGGAAGTGCTGGAAGGGTGTGAGCTCGAATTGGCGTACCAATTATCCCACGATTTTGTGGCGAATTGGTGACGGGGCGACTCTTTGAGTACCAACGTCCCTGGGCGGGCCAACCCGGCACACCGCGATGTTAAGGTAAGAGAATATCTTCGGATCGCCCTGATAGTCAGGAGGCGGGAAGGCGACAAAGATGCAGCCGGAGCCTTGCTCTATGAATCGGCCAAGCAATGCATAAATGCGGCAGCCGGCCAACGGGGAGCCAACCCAGGTCCCACGGGAAGCAAGATTCGCTTTCTCAGAGACTTGGCGGCAGGCGCCACCGGGATTCCTGACCTGTTGGTCAATTGGCAAGCTGCGTCTGCATTGCATGTGAACGCGGACCGTCTTCATCTTTCCGAACCGGAGTTTGATACTGCCTGGTCGGCGGCCCAGGAGTTCATAGCCCAAATGCTGGTGATTTATACTCGCAACGAGTAAGCCGAGGTTGTGTCGCCCGATGTCCTGTACTCATCAATCCTGATTGCCAAGGAGCCCCTCTCATGCACCCATTCCAATACTATGAACCCCAGTCGCTGGACGAGGTGACGGCCTTGCTCACCGGCGATGATACAGGCGCCTGCATCATCGCCGGCGGGTCCGACCTGCTGGACGAAGTTAAAGAGGGGATTATCAGCCCCGCCAGCCTGGTTAGCCTGGCATCCGTACCTGACCTGGTTGGTATTGCCGAGACCGATGAGGACCTGCGAATCGGCGCCATGACTACCATAGCCGACGTGGCTGGCCATCCGGTTATCCGCACTGCCTACACAGCCCTGGCGGAAGCTGCCGGGGGATTGGCAACGCCCCAAATTCGCAATGTGGGCACCCTGGGAGGCAATCTCAACCAGAGGCCCCGGTGCTGGTACTACCGCCATCCGTTGATTCCCTGCCTGAAGAAAGGCGGCGACCGCTGCTATGCCCTGGTTGGAAACACCAAGTACCTGTGCGTTACCGGCGGCGACCGCTGCTACATCGTACACCCATCAGATACGGCGGTAGCCCTGTCGGTTTTCGACGCCAGCGTGTCTATCGTCGGCGGAGACGGCAGCCGTACCCTGCCCATTGCCGAGTTCTTTACCGGTCCCGGCGTTGACATAACCCGGGAAACTGCACTGGAACCGGGCGAGGTTGTCACCAGCGTCTCGCTGCCCCAGCCCGATGCCCTGGGGGCCGACGGCCAGCCGCCCCGCAGCCTATACCTGAAGGCCCGCGAGCGGGAGGCCGGCGACTTTGCGCTGGTCAGCGTGGCGGTGCGCCTGGCGGTCTCCGGCGGCGTGGTGCAGCAGGCGGCGGTGGCCCTGGGAGGCGTTGCTCCCGTGCCATACCGGGCCTCGGCGGTGGAAGAGTACCTGACTGGCCGGTCCGTAGCAGATGTGGATGCAGCCCATGCCGGAACCCTGAGCATTCCCGACGCCCGCCCCATGACCGACAACGGCTACAAGGTGGTGATGGCCAACAACCTGGTGAAGCAGGGGGTGGCGAGGTTGGTGGGGTGATAATCCACGAAGGACACGAAGGGTCACGAAGAAAGTGCTAATAAGGAAGGTGATTGGAGCTACTGCCCTGTTGGTTTTGGCCCTTGCGCTGGCTTGCCAGCAGCCGACGCCAACGCCAGGTCTTCCTACCCCAAGGGCAACGGCCACACCGACTGTTGTAACCACTGTTCCGCCTACCGCCGTGCTGTCCCCTGCGCCCACTTCAACGCCGATGCCTACGGCCACCCCTACAATCGCTCCCACAGACATGCCAACACTCTGGGCTACTCAGACTCTCACGCCTAAGCCGACGGCCACTGCCACGCCGGAATCGACGCCAACCCCGGAGCCAACCCCGTACTCAACGGCTACTCCTTCGCCTACGCCGGAACCTACGGCTACACCCGTACCGACGCTGACCGCGACACCTACTCTTGAGCATACGCCGGTGCCCACAATTGCGCCCCGCCCCACCAGCACACCCACACCCGCTCCCACACCCGGCCCGCTTTACAACCCTGCTATTAACTTTAACGACATATCTTCGAGGGTGGCAGTTTTGCGTCGTGAGAATCCGGAGTGGTTGCGGCAAATTAGGGAACTGCCCTGGATAGCCGACGGACTGCTTTATTCCGAGTGGCGGGCAGCCCGCGGCCTGGTTTACGTGGCAGTGTATGGGCCAGATTACTTTCCCAAGTTAATGGAGCATTCCTGGGTGGCTGAGGGTCGGAACAAGCCGGCTATGGAGTCGCTGGGTTGGTTAGCGCGAGGGTACCCAGAGGCCTATCAACAGGTATTCAGCCAACCTGAGTTCAGGGATGGAATGACCGACCAAGAGGCCAGTGTAGTAACCACCCTTAGGGATGCGGCCAGGTACAATCCCGAATTGCTTACTGAATTGTTGGACCAGGAACGAGTCGAACTGGAGGAACGAACAATTGAGCTTCCCCTCACCGGGCAGGTATTGTTGACTATCATCCGCACCAGGCCCGGCGTGTCCGCTACCATGGACCTGCTGGAGAATGCCGTGCGTAAGGTAGAGGAGTATATGTCCCTGCCCTTGCTTCGCAGCCAGGTGATTTACTTATTTGAAGAGGCCGTACGCACGGGATTCGGCGGACATAACGCGGGGACTCACATGACTAGCGGGCTGAAATACGACTCGGAATCTTATTCGCCTGACCGAGCATTGCTTCACCTTACCCACGAAGTAGCCCATTACTACTGGAGGTCCGGTGAACCCTGGATAAATGAAGGGGGAGCCGAATTTATTACGGCTGTGCAGGATAGCGCCATCACCGGGTGGCCCATAGGTTACCAGAATGGTTCCTGTGCCTATTTTGACAGCATAGCTGAATTGGAAGCCTTTGACCTTCCTGATGAGAGGATACCGGAACATTCCTGCAATTACTCCCTGGGTGAGCGGGTGTTTCACGACCTCTACAAGGTTTTGGGAGAAGATACTTTTCAAACCGGTTTCCGCCGTCTGTACCTGCTCCGTTTAGCGGATGACCCCAATGACGACTGTGATGGAACCGACTTGGGCCTGTGCCACGTGGAAGCGGCCTTCAAGGCAGGCTCTTCCGAAGAAGATGCGGAAAAGGTGGACCAGGTGATTGCCTGCTGGTACCACGGCGACAAAGCTGCCTGCCCAGATACTGGCCCGGCGGACCCACGTACTCCATTGCTGGGGCCCATTTCCGGCACAATCTCTCATGAACCGGATGACGGCTACCTCGAACTTTCTAATAGCTTGGAGACTGACGGGGACGTCATGATTGAGGTGACCTTTGAAAACGCCTATCCCCCGAGAGATTCCCATTGGAGATACGGTATTTTCCTTCGTAGTCCCGGTGGGAGTCACCGAATTTGGCTGAACAGCAGAAAGGACTGGTACCACAGCTATTACTCAATTGAAAGAGATGACTTCGGGGGAGGGAGCGGGCGTGATGCACCAGGTGTTGATGTTTCAGAAGGCGGGGAGAATAACCTACGGTTAATCATCATCGAAGACACGGGATGGTTCTATGTGAACAATCGGTTCATGGGCAATGTTAACTTTACCTTGGGCAAATTGCCAAGAGCTAACGAAGTCAGTCTCGTTATAGTTGATGATGGAAGGGGCATCAACTTCAAGGAGGGCGACTCCACCCGGTACCGGGACTTCACAGTCTGGCGCTGGCACCCGTCTCTGTTCGAACTGCCTGAGGATGATTAGTGGGTCGGGGTGTTACTCCCCCAACCCCGCCATCCTCCGCATTACCGTGTATAAAATCGCAAAGTCTTGGTCGGAGAAGCCCTGGGCGCGGCAGACGTTCAGGTATTCGTTGGTGATGGCGCTGGTGGGCATGGGGACCTCCAGGTCCCGGCCCATGTCAAGGGCCAGCATCAGGTCCTTTTGCATCATCGTCACGTCGAACAAGGGCTCCTCGGGCGGGTCCACTGCCAGGGGGAAGCGGTACTTCAGGGCTGGCGATGCCAGCACGCTGTTCAGCAGGGCGGTCAGGGCCGCCTCCCGGGGGATGCCGCTCTTTTCCGCCAGCAGCAGGCTTTCGCAGAAAGAGAGAATCTGGATGGGCAGGCTCAGATTGACCGCCACCTTCATGGTCGCCGCCAGCCCGTTCTCACCCACGTAATTCACCGTGGGGCCAATGTCCTCCAGTATGGGCTTCATGGCCTCGTACACCTCGTACTCGCCTCCTACCATAACCGACAACTGGCCCGCGTCCAGGGTTACCGCGCTGCCCGACACCGGGGCGTCCAGCATCTGCGCGCCGTGTTCGCGTACCTGGACCGAGAGGGCACGGCTGACGGCAGGGCTAACGGTGCTCATGTCAATGAACACCTTACCCGGCCCAAGGGCGGCAAGTATGCCATCCGGCCCGCCGGTAACGGCCTCCAGGGCCTGGGTATTGGCGACCATGGTAAAAGTTACGTCGGCTGCCTCGGCCACCTGCCTGGGAGTGTCGCCCCAGAGCATTCCCATTTCCAGCAGCCAGTCGGCGCGGGACTTGGTGCGATTGTATCCGGTTACGGTATGCCCGGCGTCCAGCAAACGGCGGACCATCTTGCCGCCCATAGTTCCCAGCCCCACGAAACCCAGGTTAGCCATTTAACACCTGCCATCTCCTATAAGTTATCCACGAATGCACACAAACGGGCCTGAAATGCGATTCCATTGGTGCCCATTCGTGCCCATTCGTGGATCCAGTTAATCGCCCTTGACGTTCAGAATTTGGCGGAACTCGTGAACGACTTCCACCAGGTCTCGGGACTGTTCCATCACCAGGTCAATGTCCTTGTATGCTCCGGGCAGTTCATCCAGGAAAGCCTCGGAACGGCGGACTTCAATCCCCGCCATGTCGCGGTCGAAGTCCTCCATGGTAAAGGCCTTGCGGGCGCCGCCCCGGCTCAGCCGCCGGCCGGCCCCGTGGGGCGCGGTGTTGAAGGCCGAACCGTTGCCCTTGCCCCGCACCACGTAGCTGCGGGTGCCCATGGAGCCGGGAATCAACCCCAACTGCCCCTCCCGGGCCTCGATGGCCCCCTTGCGGGATACCAGGATGTCCTTCCCGTGGTGGTTCTCCCACTGGGTGAAGTTGTGGTGGCACTCGATGCGTTCCTGCTCCTCGAAGTCCCCCAGCCGGTGGGCCAGCAGGCGCAGAATGCGTTCCGTCATCTCGGCCCGGTTCAGCAGGGCAAACTCCTGGGCCCAATACAGGTCGGTCAGGTAATCGTTGAACTCCTCGGTATTCTGGACCAGGTAGGCCAGGTCCCTGTCGGGAAGCTGGATGAACCACTTTTCCATGAGCTGACGGGCGGTGCGGATGTGCCATTCCGCCAGCTTGTTTCCGATACCCCGGGAGCCGGAGTGCAGGAAGGTCCACACTCGGTCCTCTTCGTCCAGGGTCAGCTCAATGAAGTGGTTGCCCGAACCCAGGGATCCCAGCTGCCGGCGCCAGTTCTTGTCCCGCTGGTTGTAAAAGTCCAGGCGACCCGTCTCTGCCGCCCTGGCCTCAAGCTGATCGACGCGCGGCTTGGCCGTCTTTTTCACCGAGGCGTTGTAGCGGCCGGCGGACAGTGGTATCTGGTGCTCGATGGCCTTGCGGATTTCCGACAGGTCGTCGGGCAGGTCCTCCCGGGTGAAGGGGGTGCGGACGGCAATCATGCCGCACCCGATGTCCACGCCCACCGCGGCCGGAATGATGGCGCCCAGGGTGGGAATGCAGGAACCCACGGTCGCGCCCAGGCCGAAATGGCAGTCGGGCATGACCGCTACGTGCTTGAATATAAAGGGCAGGCCGGCCAGGTTGCGAATCTGGTCGCGCGCCCCTTCCTCTATCTGCTCCTCGGGGAGCCAGCTGAGGGTGTTGTCTCCTATCTTTGTGGGAGGCATTTCCGTCTCACCTCCTTGCCTCCAAATTCGGGCAAATAATTTGCCGCGGTTCTTGTTCCTGGCGCGCCGCATTCGGCTGTCTCCCAGGGAAGCTCCATCACGGAGTTGTTCAGAGTTGCAAAAGACCCTGGCCTGGATGGGGCATCTGCGGCAGGCTCCACTGGAAAGCCCACCGACAACCACCGGCCGGGGTCTCTGGTCCTAATTTGGCTTGTTGGCTCTCTGCCTTTCCGGCAGATTGACTTGGTTGGGCCGCAACTTTGCTTGCAGAGATTATACTCTTGCTCAAGGGTAACTGCTACAAGTCTGAATCCGGCATTTTCTCCGCAGGCAATCGAGCCGTTACCTTCTGACTTCTACCTGACTGACAGGGTTCGGAACACTTACCTCATGGCGTTGAGTACCTTCAGTGTCTCTTCCAGGGAGAAGTCACTAGTGGTTCAACTTATTGGAAATGACGGATAGTATTTCCGCTCACCCTGAGCCTGTCGAAGGGCCGTCCGTTGATGGTTCGACAGGCTCACCACGAGCGGACTCTCAGCTTATCCATCATTCCAATAGAGTTGGGCCATTAGTCCCTTTAGGCTCCATTCATTGGCAAGCCTCTCTCCAGCAACCCGTCCGGCCAGGTGGACTTGCCTGCCCGGGTTGGACTATCATGGGGCCTGCCACTTGCTGAATAGTTGCGGCCTGCGGAGGTAGGAGTTTCATGGCTGAAAAGGGAGTCCTTGACGGGGTAAGGGTTTTGACCCTGGAGCAGGTGCATGCCCTGCCCTGGGGCACCGGCTTTCTGGCCGACCTGGGCGCCGACGTCATTCGGGTGGAAAGCCCCGACCACCTGCAGGACCGCAAGGCCGGCCCTTTCCCCGACGGCAAGGCCGGCGAGGAATGGTGGAACGAGGCCGGCAACCTGGTCTATTACGGCACCCGCAACAAGCGCAGCCTGTGCATGGACGTCACCCATCCCCGGGGCAAGGAAGTCTTCCTGAAGCTGGTAGAGAAGACGGACATCGTTACCGACAACTTCCGGCCCGGCACCATGCAGAGGTTTGGCTTCGACCACGACAGCCTCTCCGCCATCAACCCCCGCATCATCACCCTCAGCAGCACTGCCTACGGATACACCGGACCGTGGCGGCGGGCCGGTTCCCGTGCCCGAACGGTGGACGCGGCTTGCGGCCTGTCCTACCTGACCGGTTACGAGGGTGGGCCGTCCATGCGGGCCAGCAATAACTACATGGATCACTCTGTGGGCAATAACGTGGCCTACGCCCTGCTGCTGGCCCTGTATCAGCGGAAGAAGACCGGCAAGGGAATGCGGGTTGACCTGACCATGCTGGAGACCGGCGTTTCCGCCGTGGGCCCGGCCATCCTGGAGGCCCAGCGGGGCATCACCCGCGAACGGCTGGGGTGCGGCCACTGGTGGAAGGCCCCCCACAACGTCTATGGGGCCAGGGGCGACGACCGCTGGATTGTGATAGTGGTGTCCTCGGATGAGGAGTGGAAAAAGCTCAAGGCAGCCATGGATTTCCCTGACTGGGCCAGCGATGCCCGGTTCGACACGGTCGTTTCCCGCTGGCAGAACCGCCATGAGCTTGACCGCCTGCTGGGAAACTGGACTGCCCAACACGACGACCTGGAATTGGCGGCACGGTTGCAGGGCATGGGAATTGCGGCCGGTTCCTGCATGACCGCGAAAGACCTGGTGGACGACCCCCATCTGAAGCAGCGGGAGTTCATGTGGGAGTTTGCCAACCCACAAGCCCCGGGGGTGGGGCCGAGGGTTTTCGCCGGCCGCCCCTTCAAGGACGCCGGCAATCCCATGGCCATTAGCGGGGCCGCGGGATTGGGGCAGGACAATGCGGTTGTGTTGTCCGATCTGGCCGGGTTATCCCAATCGGAGATACTTGAACTGGAAGCCGGTGGAGTAATCTTCGGGTCTCCCCGCCCCGATGAACCCCGCCCGTAGTCTTTACACGAAGGTACACGAAGTTGTGCGAAGGTATCTTACTTCCTTCTCCTCGTGATTCTTCGTGGCCCTTCGTGGATAAAAGGAACGGATAAAGCATGCCTGGAATACTGTCAGAACTGCGAGTCCTGGAACTGGCTCACCGTCCCTCCGGCGCCTTTTGCGCCAAGCTGCTTGCCGACCAGGGAGCGGATACCATCAAGGTGGAGCCGCCCGGGTGGGGCGACCAGGCGCGCCACGAGCCGCCCTTTATTGACGAATTGCCCCACCCGGACCGGGGCACTTCCTTCCTGGCCTTCAACACCAACAAGCGGGGCATCACCCTGGACGTGAGCCAAACGACGGGCCGCGACCTGTTCCTGAGACTGGCCCCGTCTGCCGACATTATCATTGAAAGCTACCCGCCGGGCTGGCTGGAAAAGCTGGGTCTTGCCTATGAGACGCTGGCAGCCGCCAATCCCCGGTTAATCCAGGTCTCCATTACCTACTTCGGCCAGGACGGCCCCTATGCCGACTACCAGGGGGACGACCTGGTAGCCCAGGCCATGGGCGGTTACCTGTACGCTGTCACGGGTTCGGCCGCTCAGCCGCCCATGGGCACGGCCCTGCAGCAGATGGAGATAACCGCCGCTCGCAACGGGGCCGTGGCGGTTATGGCGGCCCTGCTGCGGAGGGACCAAACGGAGCAGGGCGCCCACATTGACGTCTCCACCATGGAAGCGGCAGTAAGCACACCGTCCGGCCTGATTCACCCCTACACCTACACCGGCCGCAGTCCCCACCGGGGCGGCAGCGACGGCAACGTCATGGACGGTATGCACCTGCCCACCCTGGACGGTGAAGTGACCCTGACCACTGCCGGCACGGGGGGGCGTCCCATGCAGGCGTGGGCTGAGTTCCTGGAAGAGCCGGGCCTGACCGACCCCAAGTTCGCCACCCGCGCCGGCCGCATGGAGCACTGGGAGGAACTGCATTCGCTGGTGGCCCCCAGGCTGGCCCAGTGGACCAACCTGGACCTGATGCGGGAGACCATGGCCCGGGGCCTGGTTATCGGCCTGGTGCAGACCCCGACCCAGGTAGTGGAATCGCCCCACCTGGAAGAACGGGGGTTCTTCGTTGAAATGGACCACGCCCGGGCCGGACTGCTGCAATACCCGGGTTCGGGTTTCTTCATAGACGGCGAAAACGCCATGGAATCAACCCGTCCCGCGCCCCGATTGGGTGAGCACAACATGGAAATTCTCTGCGATGAGTTGGGTCTGACGGTGAGGGACCTGGGCCTGTTGCGGGCGGCCAGGGTAATCTGAATTAACAGTCGAGGGTTGAAATGGAGAAGATCCGCAAGAACCACCCGGACATTGCGCCTTCCGGACCCACCTTCAGCCGCAGCGTGCGGGCCGGGGATACGCTTTACATTGCCGGCTGCACCGCCCGGGGCACGGAGGCCCAGGGCCAGAACATCATGTACCAGCTTCGGGTAACCTTGGACCGGATAGTCCGAATTGTGGCCGAGGAAGGGGGAAGCCCGTCCGACATCGCCAAGATTACTACCTTTGTTACCAGCATCCCCGACTGGCGGGCGAACCGGGAGCAGCAGGAAGCTCTCTTCGCCGAATACTTCCAGGGAGAGTACCCCGCCAACACCCTGGTGGAAATTACTGCCCTGGCCGAGCCGGGCCTGGACGTGGAGATTGAGGCGATCGTGGAGTTGGGGTAGGGCTGTTGTGAAATTGAAGGTAGAGTTCTCGGAGCGTCCTCTTTCGTCGTTCCCGCATCGGCGGGAACCTCGAAAGGACGGATCAAGATTCCCGCCTACTAAGGAATAACACGACGCATCTGACCACACTCCTTTGTAGTCCATCGCCTTAGGAATGATGGATAAACTGGGAGGCCGCGCGTGGTAAACGCGGGAATCCGCTCATGGTGAGCTTGTCGAACCATCAAAGGGGCGGCCCCTCGACAGGCTCGGGGTGAGCGCAAATATTATCCGGCAATTCAAATGAGTTGAACCACTAGAGGTTCAGGTCGGCAGGGACTTTCCCGCTTTCCAAACCCGGCCCGCGGGCCGGGTGTGCGGTAATGGCAAGCGGCGCGTCGCACCAATTCCAGGTCTCGCAAGTTCCAGCTAGAGGCCAGCGTTGCCCAGCTCTTCTTGCAGGGCCCGCAGACGGCGATACTGGTCCCGCAATTGAGCAATGAAGTTAGCCCAGTTCGACTCTTGGGATAGCCGAAAATAGAGGTCCCTCACCTTGACCAAGTGCTTGCAGGCCTGCTGGTAGTTGTCCCGCCCCCGAAGGTTAATCAATCTCTCCGCCTGTTGACAGTAGATTTCCAGGGCATCCTGGGGATGGGTCGCGGAAACTGCTTCGGCCACTCGGAGCAATTGTTCCCCGCCAGGGAAGGACGGTACTGCCCCTTGCTTCACCGATTTTAAGGCCAGGTCTAGTTCACCTTCCTCCAAATGAATCTCGGTCAACAGGGCGAATTCTCCATCAGCAGACCATTGGCCCAGCAACTGTGGACGCAATTCCTCCCATACTCCAAGTCGCTGGGCTAGCTGCCTTGCCTCGACGTAGCCGGCCAGGTAGCTGGCCCTGCTGAGATTCCCCTCCAGCTTCCGCTTGGCGAGCTCCAGGGCTTGGGGCAGTTCCCCGCGTTCCTTGTGCCGTTCCTTGAGCCAGTCCAGCAGCCGATGGCTTCGGTCGGTTGCAATTCTGCTGGCCAGCAGCGGTTCTATCCGCTGGGAGCAGCCATTTTGGTGGAAGATGTCCGCAATGGCAAGGAGGTCGTAATCGTCGGCTGTTTCGGCTTCGGCCGCCGCCTCTTCCAGGCGGCCCAATGACAGCAGCTTGTCCGCCAACTCGGGCAAAAGACTGCTTTCCCGACAGATTTCCAGAAACGAGCCGTCGCTGGAATCGGCGTCCTCCAAGTCCAGCAGGAAGCGTCCAAACGCTTTGCGGCGATACCGGCCGCTCCAACCATTGCCTTGGGGCATCTCTTCCCGTATCCTGCTGGCAATGTCGCTTTTCTCCTCGCTGGTGGCACGTTCCAGTATGGCGTCCGGCGCGGTTACTGCCGTTTCTCCCCCGCCATAGTCTATGTTGAAGAGATATATGTTGCAGAGGGTTTGCAGGACGTTTTTCCTGGCAGCAGGGTCGAGTTCCATGCTTGCCAGGCAGTCGTCCAGGCCTTCAACGCAACGGTCAACGGTTTCGCACAGCTCTCCGTCATCGTCCTGCACCATCTCGTAGTGCTCAATTATCCCTTGCGCCACAGCCTGATACACAATGCTGGCGTTGCCGTGGTCGGACAGCGCCAGAAACCCGTCGCCTGCGCTGAGCGTAATGCCAATATCCCTGGGTACACTCCGCATAGCATACCAATCATCGCCGGCGCGCCTGAATGCTGCAGATACTTGGCGACGGTAGTTTTCCATGATTACCGGAACGCCCCCCCGGGCTGCACTGGGCGAAGTCGCATCCAGCAGCGTCTCCAAATCGGGTTGAATCTGCAACATTTGCTTGATGAGGGCTATAAGTTCCGGCTTGCTGCGTTGCTCCAGGTCGGTTTCGAAGTCTGCCGCCACTCGGAAATCGTCGGGCCGATGAAGCCAGGCAAGCAAGAGCGCCCCGACGTGCTTGCAGCGTCCGCCGCTGCCCACCGGACAAGAACAATCTGCCTCGACAACACCTCGGGGGCCAATGACGGCTTGCAGCCGATAAGGCAGGGGCATGGAGCCTTGGCACTGGGCACGGATAGCCTTGCCTTGACGGCGTGGGTCAATTATGGCCTGACTTTCGAAGTAGCTGTGCCCCTCGCGAAGATTCCGCGAACCTACCCAGTTCAATATAGAGTCTTCGCTCACCGGTGGGATGGATGAATTGGTTGGTATGGAAGGGCCCGGTGGTTCGACATTTGACATATCCACCTGCAAGGTCGGGAGAATTGGGGTCGCTGAAATGCAGGACGGCTAATGGGAGGGTGTCAATCTCTGATTGAACTTGGGTGTGGGCCCCGGTCCTTTGCCCTGTCGGATGAGATGCCGGTGACTGGGTTCTTGAAGGGATTTCTATGCCAAGTCCGACATTTCGGGCCGCATCAGAAGCGAAATTCCCACAAAAACAACTTTACATAAGCATAATAGTTATTTTTGCGAGGCACAACACAATTCTAGCTGTGGTTCCCGCATCCAGTGGCTCAACGCCATTGCATTGATGAGTAAAACCCGGAGTCCGCTCATGGTGAGCGGAAATTCTACCCACCACTTCAAATAGCTTGCCCCATCAATACGGAATGACGGTCGAAGTCTGGCCTACCCCCATCTCTGAACGGTTGGCTACTGCCCCCTCCGTTGAATCCTGGCCACCAGCAGCAGCATGGAAGGCAGCGCCAGCAGTGATGCCGCTCCCGCCATCAGTACCATTACCGACGAGATTATTCCGTAGGTGGCAAACAGGGGCATGGGGGCAAACCCCATGACTGCAAAGCCTACGACGCTGGAAGCTGCCGACCCCGTCAGGGCCATGCCCGTCCCTCCGGCGGCGATCCGCAGTGACTCCATCGGGTCAGGGTTTTTGGACAGTTCCTGCCTGAACCGCTGGGTCATGTGGATGGAAAAGTCAATGCCCACGCCGATGGACACGGCGGCGATGGTGGCGGTTACGAAATTCAGGCTGTAGCCGGTCAGGTACATGAAGGCGTACAGCCAGGACACGACCAGTCCCACCGGGAGCGTGGTCACAAAGGCGAAGCTCAACGACCGCATCCACAGGGACAGCAGCAGGAAGCACGCCGCTGCCGCCACCGGCAGGGAAATTGTAAGCGCCCGCATGGTGGCAATCAGGGTGGCTTCCCTGGTGAAGGGAGAGCCGGTTATCCCCACTTCCGATATGGCCGGCAAGGCCAGCAGGGGAGCCAGGTCCCTTTCCAGCGACTCCCTGGCCGCCGCCAGGTTGGCCTGCTCCCTGGCCCCCAGTATGCCCAGGCTGATAACCATGGCGTACTCGCCGCCCTCCCGGGCAAATATCTGCCCCACTTCAGCGGTGCTGTAGGCCAGGGAAGTTTCGTCCAGGGGCACTCCGTAGTCCAGCATGTGCTCGAAGGAAGCCCGCAACTGCTCAGGCGTATCGGGGATGGAATCGCCGTTCACGTCGGTTATGGCAACGCCGGTAGTATCTTCGACGGCGCGCCGCGCTGCTTCCGTTCCGGTTACCCTGGCCAGCAGTTGAAACACGGTTCGGCTGTAGAGGAACACGTTGCCGTCCTGGTCCTGGCCCACGCTGTCATTGGAGCCCAGGCGGTCAATCAGGTCCCGCAAGCCGGCAAGCGCCTGGGGGTCGGTGAAGTCGCCCCGCATGTAGATAAGGGCCGGTTCCCCGGACAGGGCCGGGGCTATGTACTCGTCCAGCTTGTCCAGGCCCGCCACGAAATCGGAATCCGAGTCCAGGAAGTCCCTGGTTTCAAACCCGGGTTCGAGCTGGAAGGCCAGGTAGGTGGTAAGGGCGGTACCCAGGGCCACCAGCGGCAGGACCAGCCACGAGGCCCGGGCCAATGCCGTCACGCCCCGGGCGATAGCGGCCCGGGAAGCCGAGGACTCGATTGCGCTGTCGCCATGTACCGGACCGGAGGCAGCCGAATCCTCCGGGGACGGCGCTCTTCGCTGGTCCACCCGCATAATCACCAGGGGAATGAGTATTCCCATGATTATGAAGTTGGACAGCACGGCAATTCCCGCCGCGATGCCGAACCCGATTATGGTCTCAATCCCCGAAGTGATGTTGGCCAGGAAGGCTATGCCGTCGGACAGGGAGGCCAGCACCAGGGCTCCCAGGACTCCCCCCAGGCCGAAACGGAGGGCTTTGACGGGTTGCCGCCACACCGCTTTCTCCTCGTTGTAGCGGTCCACCGCATGTATCAGAAAGTCGGCGCCCAGGGAAATCATGGCGATGGGTACTATCAGGTCCAGGGTCAGGGATGAATTCAGGCCGATAAGGTTGGAGATTCCCTTAAGCCATACGAGGAGAATCAGCAGCCCCAGAAAGCCCAGGCCAACAGCCTTGAAGGAGCGGAGGGTTACGCCCACCACCACCAGCACCAGTACCACGGTGGCGGCAATGTAAGGCATGGCCGTCTGCCCCTGCTCGCGGGAGGTGAGGTTGACGTCCAGGGCCAGGCCCCACAACCGGTAGTGTTCCTCGTCTCCCCGCAGGGTTGCCAGCATCCTGCGGTTCAGCCGTTCCTTCTCCAGCACCGATTCGTCGTTGGACAGGCTGATGGTTTGGGGCCCGCCGCCCAGCTTGGAGTTGTCGGCGGTAATGAATGTGGTCAGGGCCCGGGCTGCCCACTCCTGTCGTTCCTGTCCGTCAACCATCCTGGTCACCCTGGCGGCGTCATTGGAAAAGCTCTCCCGCAGGAAGGCCCCGGTGGGCCCCTCCAATACGCGACCGATGGCCTTCTTCACCTGGGCATCGCTGGCAGTTTCGAGAGTCACCCCGCTGGTTGGGTCGAGGGTCAGCACGTCGTTGACCGCGTCGGCTATGGTGTAAATGCCGCGGATTTCCTGCCCGGTATCCACGTTGTAGCCGTAAAAGAGCAGGTCTGCCATGTCCGACTGGCGAAGGGCCTGTTCGTTACGGTACAACTCCCACAGGGGGGCCTGGCGCAGCACATCCCCCTCGCGGTCTTCCACGATAAAGCTGGCGACGTGAAGCTGGGCCGGAAACTGCGCATTCACCTTGTCGCGCAAATCGAAAACGGCCCCTCCGGGTTCCTGGGATGCCTGCTCGGTGGGCTGCATCAGGAGGGCAGGAAGAAGGAGGAGCGCAGAAATTGCCAGGATGACGATGATGGTACCGGTTGAATGGGTGGCGAAGTACCCGGCCACCCGGTCGGCAAGGTGGGTTGTTGGGTGCGAATTCAGCATGAGCGCAGCGGAAGGGCGCGGCGCCGGACATCATTCAAGAGCAAGGCAAGACCTCCAAAGTTATGGCAATCATTATAGACCTCCCGATGGTAGTGGCAACTATCTGGAATGTCTAATCCACGATTCGGCACGAATGTACGCCAATGGCCTCTTTTCCCCTTAGGGCGGTTCGTGCTTATTTGCGGCTGAAGCCCGGACGAATCGCGCCCTAACGAAATGTTGTCCTGAATGACCAAAACTGTAGTTCAGAACGGAGTCAAGAATCTAAAATCCATTCCACTAACCGAATTTCGGGCAGGAAACAGTTCTATTGGGCAGGATCGAGGGCCCTTCGGCAGAGTTTATCCTGAGCCAAGCCGATGGACTCAGCGCGACATGGCTTGCGGTTCAGGCGCATAGCGTAACTTAAGGCGCGATTGCCCTGGGCTGAATCCCGGTCCCCTTGCGCCCCCACAATCCAGGCTACATAATCGCCCTATCCATAGACTCAATGCCGGAGTGGACCCAGGACCCGCACCCCAGGGGGTGTCGTCGAATTGAAGGTAGAAGTCTCCGAGCGTCCCATCTCGCCGTTCCAGCGAAGGTGGGAACCTCGATAGGCCGGAGCCGAGACCCCGGCCTGCGAAGGATTGACGGTACTCTTGACGACACGTCCCAAGCCGCACCCGAAGCCGGGCACTATCGCCCTCAGTTTACGGAGGTTGCTATGCTGGACAAGCTGATAACCGGAGGAACGGTCGTTACGCCCGGCGGAGCCGGGGACTGGGACGTGGGAATCCAGGGCGAGAAGATTGTTGCGGTGGCCCTGCCCGGGTACTTGCCCAGGGAGGGCGCCACCGTCATTGACGCCGCCGGCAAGATTGTGGTGCCCGGCGGCATCGAGGCTCACGCCCACGCTGCCGCCAACGTGCAGCCCGGTGCGCGCCAACTGGTTTCGGGCACTCCCAACGCCGGGCCTCTGGACCATTCCCTGGGCGCCATCTGGGGCGGCACCACTACGGTAATGGACTTTGCGCCGGTGCCCAACGAGGGCGATTTGCCGGCGGGCATCCACGACTTCATTTCCGTGTGGCAGGGCAACGCATACACCGACTACTCCACCCACTGCATCTACTCCAGCGGCAGCACGCCGGACGCTATTTCCCGCTACGGCGAACTGGTAAACGCCGGTTTCCCCAGCATCAAGGTCTTTACCACCGACATCCGGCCTCCCGAGGGCCGGGTGAACAGCCTGACCCCTATTGGCAAGATTGATACGGGGCGATTGGCCGACGTAATGACCCAGGTCTCCCGCCACGGCGGGGTGCTGGCCGTCCACGGCGAGGACGACGAACTGGTGATGTACAACTACCTGCTGGCCCAGCAGCGGGACCAGTGGGACTGGTATCACGTCCACCATATCCATTCCAAGCTGGTGGAAGATCTGGCCTTCCAGCACGTCATACGCCTGGCCGAGCGCACCGAGGCGGGCCTGTACTTTGTCCACGTTACCGCCAAGGACGGCCTGGACGCCATTTCCGAGGCGCGGGCCGACGGCTTTCCGGTGTACGGCGAGGTGTTGACCCTGGCGCTGTCCTTCAACTGCGACAACTACCGGGAAGACGACGGAATGAAGTACCACACCTACCCGTCCTTGAAGTACGAGGATGACCGCAACCACCTGTGGGATGGCCTGATGCGCCGCGACCTGTCATTTACCGCCACCGACAGCAGCTTTACCACCTACCTGGACAAAATAGCCGGCCGCAACGTGGTGGACGTGCGGGGCGGCAACATCGGCATTGAAATTCGCATGGGGGTTAACTACACGGAGGCCGTGGTGCGGCGGGGCATGTCCCTGGAGCATTTCGCCAACGTGACCTCCACCAACGCCGCCAGGCTGCTGGGGCTCTACCCCCGCAAGGGCGCCATCGCCGCCGGCAGCGACGCCGACATTACCATAATTGACCCGTCGGTCAAGAAGACGTTGACCATGTCCGACCTGCACCTGCGGGACTACAGCCCGTGGGAAGGGTGGGAAATAGAGGGCTGGCCCACCACGGTGATGTTGCGGGGCAAGGTGATGGTGGACAATGGGCAACTGCTGGGCAGCCCCGACGACGGCCAGCTAATTTCAAGGAAGATTGACCAGGCAGTGCTGAACCGGGCGGCGTTGTAGGTGGCGCAAGTGAGATGTGGGGTATGGCTATTTGCGGTTAGACCCGGTCCGCCATTGCCTCCGCGTCTTTCAGGAAGTCAATGGTCTCCAGAACGTCGGCGATAACGTCGTCCGCGGGCTCCAATATGCCGTCGTAGAAAGCGGCGCCATGCAGGAACGACTGGCGGTGGGCGTAGCTGACCCGCAATGGCTCCAGGCTAGGGTCTTGTCTTCGCAATTGCCTTATCATACGCATGGTCTGGCCCGACGTATTGGGTTCATCTCCGGTACGGGCCAGGATCAGGGAATCGGTAGCCCTCCTGGTAGCGCACCAGGCCTTGTCTGCGGCATTTCGCAACCGGTTCTGGTCCAGCATTTCCAGGGCATCCTGGTACAGTTCCCGGGCATCAGCGAACAGAAAGGCTGCTCGTTCAGTTTGCAGCATGGGGTCTCACTTTTCTGGTGTCAGCAAGTTTATTGGCTAAGGAACGATATCAATATATCACCCAATTTGCGTCCTCCGGTTCCAATAGCTAGAATTGTCCAGGGAAATTGACTTAATGCTATTAGCAACCGACATCAGCAAGGCCTACTCTGACAGGACCCTGTTCAGCGGACTTACCCTAAACGTGGCTGCCGGCGACCGCATTGCCCTGGTGGGGGCCAACGGCTCGGGCAAGACCACGCTCCTCGACATACTGTCCGGCGAAACAGCCTCAGATTCCGGCTCCATTACCAGGCAGCGGAACCTTACCACCGGCTACCTCAGGCAGGAGCTTGCCACCTTTGCCGGCAAACCGCTGCTCCAGGAAGTGCTGGACGCCGGCGTGGAGGCCAACGCCCTGCAGCAGCAGATAGCCGCAGCCCGCGACGACCTGGCAAGCGAGGCGGACCAGGAGAGACAAGAGGAACTCCTGGAGCGACTGGCCCGACTGGACGCGGCCCTGGAAGCCGCCGGCGGTGATGACCGGGACCATGAGGCCAAGTTCATTCTCACTGGCCTGGGATTCAGGCAAGCCGACTTTGGGCGTCCCATGGGGGAATTCAGCGGCGGCTGGGTTATGCGGGCCGGCTTGGCGAGGATCCTGTTCCGGCAGCCGGACCTGCTTCTCCTCGACGAGCCCACCAACCACCTGGACCTGGAGGCCAACCTTTGGTTTGAGAAGTACCTTGCCGGTTTTCGCGGGGGAGTCCTCATCACCTCCCACGACCGGGCGTTCCTTAACCAGGTGGCCACCAGGGTTCTGGCCATCGAGCCCGACGGCGCCACCCTGCACAAGGGAAATTACGACGAGTACCTGGTCGCTCGCGAGCGTGACCTGGAAATGAAAAGGACCATGGCTGCCAGGCAGGAACGGGAGATCGCCCGCCAGATGCGTTTTGTCGAGCGATTCCGGTCCAAGGCCACCAAGGCCAGCCAGGTACAAAGCCGGCTGAAGCAGCTGGAGCGAATACAGCCCATTGAATTGCCTCGCGCCACTTCAAAGGTCCACTATTCCTTTCCTTCGCCGCCCCGCAGCGGCGCCGAAGTGATAACCCTGAACAACGTGAGCAAGAGGTACGGCGATAACCTGGTGTACCGGGGGGTCAGCCTGACCCTGTCCCGGGGTGACCGCGTTGCCCTGGTGGGCCCCAACGGCGCCGGCAAGTCCACCATGCTGAAAATACTGGCCGGCGTGCTGCCCTTCGACGGGGGAGGGAGGACCCTGGGCCACAACGTGGTTCCCTCTTATTACGCCCAGCACGTCCTGGACTCACTCCACCCCGCCAACACCATTATCGAGGAACTGAAGCAGGCGGCGCCGGCCGAGGGGGAGCAGAACCTGCGGAATACCCTGGGCGGCTTCCTGTTTACCGGCGACGACGTTCAGAAGCCGATTTCGGTGCTTTCCGGCGGCGAGAAGGCACGGGTGGCCCTGGCCAAGTTGTTGCTCCAGCCCAGCAACCTGCTCCTGATGGACGAGCCCACCAACCACCTCGACATTGCTTCCCGGGAAATTCTGGCCGACGCCCTGGGCGATTACCACGGAACGCTATGCCTGATAACCCACGACCGCACCCTGATTCGCCAGATAGCTAACAAGATTGTTGAAATAGTGGATGGGCAACCCACCGTTTTTCCGGGCGATTATGACGGTTACGTCCGTTGGAAAGAGGCCAGGGAACGGGAGCGGGAGACAACGATCAGGCTGGACAGCAATGGCGCCTCATCCGCCGCCCCAGGCAAGCAGGCCAGGTCCAGGCGCAGGTCCGGACGCCCGCTGACCGAGGACGAGGAGCAGCGCCGGGCCCTGAACCGGGAGAAACGCCGGTTGACTTCTCTGATTGATGAGGTGACCGCAACCCTGTCGGACAGAGAGGATCGTATCGCGGAACTGGAGGTCTTGTTTTCAGACCCCGACCGGTTTCAGGATTCTGCCGACATTGCCGACTCCGCCGAGCGGTACCGCCTGCTCAAGGAAGAGGAGCAAGCCTTCTGGCAGGAGTGGGAAGACCTGACGCTCCAGGTGGAGGAGGTAGAGGTTCAATTGGTCGCCCTGGAAGAAGCGGCGGTCGGTCCCTGATACCGGCTTCATGCGGGGTGGAACCAACATCGTCGGTTTGGCAGGGTCTGACTGGCGAGGTCGGGCGCGCAGGCAAGAGGGCAGACAGTCACGTCTGCCCCTACCTTTAGGATGGAGAGTTAATAATTTGACCACTTTGGATTGATGGGTAACTATCGAAACTCGTCATTCTGGCGCAGGCCAGAATCTAGGAAGGTTGGCGTTGGAAATGGTTCCTTACCTTCAGGACTTCTGGGTTCCGGCCTTCGCCGGAACGACGGAGAAAAGCAGATTCAACTATTATTTCAAAGTTGTCGGACTACTAATAGTTTTACGACTTTGGATTGATGGGTAACTATCGAAACTCGTCATTCTGGCGCAGGCCAGAATCCAGGAAGGTTGGCGTTGGAAATGGTTCCTTACCTTCAGGACTTCTGGGTTCCGGCCTTCGCCGGAACGACGGAGAAAAGCAGATTCAACTATTATTTCAAATTTGTCGGACTACTAATAGCTTGACCACTTTGGATTGACGGGTAAGCTGAAAGTCCGCTCGTGGTGAGCCTGTCGAGCCATGAACGGACGGCCCTTCGACAGGCCCAGGGCGAGCGGGAGCATTTTTCGTCATTCCAATGGTGGCAGCCCCCTGGCACGTTGGCGCACTGAAGAGAAGAAATGAGGAAGGTGTCTGGCATGGAAACGATTGGCTTTATCGGCTTGGGCAACATGGGCGGCGGCATGTCCCTGAACATACAGAAAGCCGGCTATCCCATGGTGGTCAACGACCTCAGGGAGGAGGCCGCCCTGCCCCTGCTGGAAGGAGGAGCCCGACTGGCCAATACCCCGGCCGAGGTGGCGGAGTCCAGCGATATCATCTTCACCTCCCTGCCAGGCCCCAGGGAGGTTGAGGCGGTGGCGCTGGGGGATTCGGGCGTGCTGGAGGGAATACGACCCGGTGGCATCTATGTTGACCTGTCCTCCAGTCGCCCCACGCTCATCAGGGAAATCGAGCCGGTCTTCCGGCGGAAGGGTGCGCACGTGCTGGACGCGCCGGTAAGCGGGGGCAAGACCGGGGCCTACAGCGGCAACCTGGCCGTAATGGTGGGCGGAGACCGGGAAATCTACGAGAGAATAAAGCCCCTGCTGGACGCCTTCGGAGACAAGGTTTTCTACGCCGGGGAAGTTGGCGCAGGTTCCGTTTGCAAGCTGGTACACAACATGGTGGGACATAGCGTACGCCAGGCCATCGCAGAGGGTCTGACCCTGGGCGTAAAGGCCGGCGTTGAGCCCGAGGCCCTCTGGGAAGGGATGCGCCGCGGTTCCCTGGGCCGGATGCGGATACTGCACGAGGGCCTGGTCCGCACCATGTTCCGCGGGGAGTTCGAGCCGGCCAGCTTCGCCCTGGAACTGGCCCACAAGGATATCTCCCTGGCCACCGAGCTTGCCAGGGAGTACAACGTGCCCATGCCCTTTGCCACCCTGGCGGAGCAGGTGGCTATGGAAGCCATCAACCGGGGCTGGAAGGACCGGGACAGCAGTGTTACCGTCCTGCTCCAGGAAGAACAGGCGGGTGTGGAGGTGCGCGCGCCCCACATTGACCCCGCCAGGTCGGCCCGCTTCATTTCCACGCATCCGGAAGAAGAGTAGGTCAGGCAGCCTTGTCATCAACGACCATGCCTGTCCTGAAAGTGTCCCGGAGGGCGCCAGATCGGCGAGTCTGGGACTTCAACCCCGGTCAAGAGGGAACCTTTTGAGCCTGCTCTATCTCTGGGTCGCCCTGGCCAGCGCGGGAATAATGGGGTTCGTCACCGTCCTGGACAAACGACTGACCTCATACAACATGCCCAATTTGCCGTCCCTTTACGCCGGGATGGCCGTCTGCCTGGTGGCGCACGGGACCTTTGCCCTGGCGATTACCGGCATTCCCTCCGACGCCTCCATGGGCGCCATTGCATACGCGGTGGCGTCGGGCTTGTGCTGGGGCGGGGCCCTGGCCATGATGTTCTGGGGCTACACCATGGAGGAGGCTTCCCGCTCTTCCGCCATCATCCACACCTTCCCCGTCTTCGTGGCCTTCATGGGCGTTTTTGTCCTGGGGGAAACTCTGTCCCTGGGCCAGTGGGCGGGCATACTGGTTGTGGTGGGTGGCGCCTTCCTGATTTCCATCTGGGGTTCCCGGGGCGGAATTGCCCTGCGCCTGAACTGGGCCCTGCCCATACTGGTCGGGGCCAGTATTTTCACGGCCCTGGCCATAATATTGGGAAAGCAGGCGCTCAATGAACTGCCGGTGCTGTTTGTTTACTCGGCCAGGAATTATGGAATGGGACTGGTCTTCCTATGCCTCTGGAAGCCGGGGGCCTGGGGCGATTTCTTCCTGGCCATGCGGGACAAGCAGACTCTCTTCCTGCTGTTCGGAGCAGAGTTCACCCTGGCTCCCCTGGGAGTGTGGCTGAACGTGCTGGCCATCAACCTGGGACCCGTTTCCCTGGTGGCCACGGCCACCGCAACCCGCCCCCTTTCCGTGTTTCTCTTCAGCACTATCTGCAGCACGAGATGGATTCCCATACTTGAAGAACCCCTGGAGTGGCGGACCCTGTCGGTGAAGCTAGTGGCGGTGGGAATGGTGGTTGTGGGGATCGTTATGCTGACGTTGCTATGAAGCGGCCGGAGTCCAGACACCGGCTGGCCCGCCCCCGCTGGTCAAACAAAACGGCGACAGCCAGCGCTCCGCCGTATCATTGGTGGCTCCACCCTTTTGAACAAATGGATAAGATTTCCGTTCACCCTGAGCTAGTCGAAGGGCCGTCCGTCCATGGTTCGACATGCTCGCCAAGAGCGTACTCCTTGTTTGCCCATCGTTTCTGCGGCGATGGCCTACCGGGACGGTCTTGTACCGGAGTCCAACACCTGTCGCCCGTTCCTTGCCTGAATGGGGCGGTGGTTGAAGCCGTTGTGCAAGGCGGCGATGCGGTTGACCTGCTCCTGGGAGATGGTTCTTATTTCTCTGAGTACGTGCCAGTCCACCCCCTCGGTGCAGGGTGGCGTGGTCAGGGATCCGTCGTAGCGGTAATAGCCTTTGTCGGCGGGCACAAAGTCGGCGGCGTTGAGGACTGAATCGCCGTGCCGGGTCTGGCCCGGGTCCGGATAGGCGTCAATTAGCGCCTGGACCACCGGGTCAGGTTCGCCCAGCCGGTAAACCTGACCGACCACACCCAGGAAGCCGCCCTCCTTCCGGTGCACCAGGTGCATTTCGGCTGGAAACAGTTGCCCGTCAAGCTGGTGTTCGGCGTGAACGTGGATGTGCATGGAGACCAGTTCGTATTTCTGGCTTCCGACGGTGAGGGTGTTCCCGTCACCGTATTCAAAGTGGGCAATCTTGCCGTTGTGGTTGATTTCCACGGCATAGCCCCGGTAGTCGAAAATCAGGTCGGGAAGAGAGGAGTCTTCTACGACCCCGCCAATGTCTATGGGGGACTGTTGGAGGCCGACAGCGCAGAGCGCGAAGTCCGGCGACAGGGAGCCCCAGTTGTTGGGCGCGCCGGGGCCCCAATAGCCCCAGTCCGGTTGCCCACCCGTTAACTGACCGGCTGGCGCAGGACTGGACAGACCGCAGGCAAGAAGGGCAGGAGAAGTCACAACCCCCCAAATTGCTCGGGGCATGAATTTCAGCGAGGCCAGGGAAAATCTGGGGGCCATAGTCACTCCTGCAATTCTCTTTGCGCAATTAGCCGTTTTGTGGCTCACCCAGGTCCAGTCAACATCTAAACCCAGTAGTTTGACCACTTTGCATTGGTGGGCAAACCCCGGAGTCCGCTCATGGTGAGCCTGTCGAACCATCAAATTGTCAATCTGCGAATGGGCGGCCCTTCGACAGGCTCAGGGTGAGCGAAAATACTACCCATCATTTCAAATATGTTGAACCACTAGGCACCCAGTGCATATTTTTGGATGCAATGCGAGATCACCGCTTCAGGTTCTCGAACATCGCCAACTACTCCTCCGGCAACCTTAGTTGGACGCCGGCCTTTTCTTCCTGCAGCTTGGAAACGGCGTCCGAGTCCTCTGGGCCCCAGCCGCGGAAGAGGGCCTCCACGTGGCGCTGGTCCACCAGATTGGCCAGGTCCATGGGAATGCCATACTCCCGGGCCAGGTCGGTTCCCAGCCTTACGTCCTTGGCTGCCAGGGCCGTGGCAAATCCGGGTTCAAAGTTCCCTTTGAACAGGTAACGGGGGAACTTCTCCACCAGGCGGCGGTTGCCGCCGGAACTGTTGGCGATGACGTCGGCCAGCACCGCCAGGTCCACGCCGGCCTTGACGCCCAGGGTCAGCACCTCCGTCATAAGTACGCCGATGCCCATGCCCAGGGTGTTGTTGCAGATTTTGCAGACCATGCCGTTGCCTATGGGGCCGCAATAGACCACGTGGCTGCCGATGGCGTCCAGGGTGGGCTTCATGCGGTTGAAGATGGACTCGTCGCCGCCCACCATTACGGCCAGGGTGGCCGCCGCCGCGCCGTACACGCCGCCGCTGACCGGAGCGTCGAGAACAGTTACGCCCTGGCCCGCCGCAATGTCGTGGATGCGCCGGATGACGGTGGGGGAGTTGGTGGAGAGGTCCATGTAAACGTCGCCGGCGGAGGCGCCTTCCAGGATTCCGTTTTCACCCATCACCACGGCCTCCACGTCCCGCGGCACTGGCAGGGAGGTGAAAACCACGTCGTTGCCGGGTACGCAGTCCTTGGGCGTGTCGGCCCACTCGGCTCCCATTTCCAGCAGGTTCGTGGCCGCCTCGCGGCGAAGGTCGTGGACGGTAAGCTGGTGACCGGCCCTGACCAGGTTGGTAGCCATGGGGTTGCCCATGTTTCCCAGACCGATAAATCCGACTTTCATGTTTGTAGCTCCTTGTGGTAGGTATCTTCTCGAATGACTGCCGCGACTGCGCCGGAGTTCCTATTGCCGGCGGCGCAGTTCGTCTTCCAGTTCCCTTATCCGGGCCTCCGCCTGCTGACGGGCTGCCTGTTCTGCCAGCCGGGCAGACCGTTCTGCCTGCAAGGCCTCTTGCTCTGCCAGCCGGGCAGACCGTTCTGCCCGCAAGGCCTCTCGCTCCGCCAGCCGGGCAGACCGTTCTGCCTGCAAGGCCTCTCGCTCCGCGTGCAGGGCTTCTCGCCCCTCCTGCAGGGCGGCCTGCATCTCGTTATATTTGGGCAGATATTCTCCAATCCGCTCGTCGTAAAAGGTAAGCATTTCGTCTTGCCAACACAACCAGAGTCCCAAGACACGGCTGTACCCCTTTAACACGCCGTCTGGGTGGGTAGTAAATTCCAGCCTACGGTATTCCCCGTTCACCAGTTCTTCGCCAACCAGAGGCTCGCCGTAGTAGTCTCCCCCGGTGGGGTCAAACCGCCAGTACTCTCCAATTCCAATACGGGCGTAAATATCCCGTTTGGGACCGGTATCCTGCCTGCCGGTGCTTTCCGAACCCACCTCCAGCACCAGGTCGGGCGGTTTGCCTGCTTCCCAGGGCAGGTACAACTTTCGCTCCATGATGGCCCGGGCGTCCACGTCAAAGGCCAGGTAGAAGTCCGGCGCCACCCTTACATTCAGGTTATTGGGATCGTAGCAGATGAAGGTATTGCTGTTGCGGAAGATATACTCCTGGCGCCCCAGGGATTCAAAATGGTATTCCAGGATGTGAAATATCTGGCCGAAGATAGGATATTGAAACATACCGTCGGGCACCGGCTCCGGGTCGTCAGGATCGTATTCCAGACTGGAGTAGTCAATGTGAGACTTGATGGTGTAGGTGTGAACGGGCTTGGTGGTCACAATAGACCTCCGTGTCATGAGAGCGGAATTAACCGGCCAAGGATAACTGTTGTTGATAATAGCATATCGGGGGCAGAGCCGGTTGATTCAGTACAGAGGAGGGGGGGCGCAAGACAAGACCTGCTCCGGCCAGCGTACCGTGGTGGCGCAACTTCCCTTCAACAAAACCTCCTGGTAGGGAAAACTTTCAGGGACGGGTCTTGGCCCGTCCCTGAAATTATCTCCCGTATCCCTGAACCCTAGATGTTCGTTACCACGTTCAGGAAGGGCCGCGTTTTCAAGTTCCACTTGTTGTTGGCCGCATCGTAGGTGGAGTTGACGAAGACCCGCCAGTTGGCGTCGTCCAGGTTGGGGTAGTCGGCGCGGTAGTAGTAGCCCGGCCAGCGCGTTTCCTGCCGGTGCAGCAGGTGTCGCATGTGGGCCTCACCGACCCAGGTCCGATGCACCACCTCCCAGCAGCGCAGCAGTTCGTGCCGGTTGCGGGCGGCCAGTTGCGTCAGGTCTTCCCGCAGCATCTCAATCAGGGCGATGCCCCGTTCCAGCGTCGGGCCGTTGGTGGTGTACCAGGACGAGGCGCCGCCGGCGTACTCGTCCATAATCTTTTGCAGGCGCACCAGGGCCTGGGACGGGTTGATGTAGTTGGGGTTGATGTCTTCCGCAGTGGAAGCGCCCTTGTACTTGTCGAAGGTTTCCAGCGGCGCCCAGATGGCCTGGTGAAGCTGGCGCACCTGTTCGTCGTTAACGGTGGGGGTGTCGTCGTTGTCGCGGACAAAGTTGACCGCCGCCTTGGCAGCCAGCCGGCCCTCGGTGAAGGAACCGGAGGAAAACTTGTGGGGCGCGGCGCCTACCCCGTCGCCGGCTGCGAACAGCCCGCGGATGGTGGTCATCTTGTTGTAGCCCCAGAAGTATTCGGGAGGCGACAGGTCCTCGGGACCGCTGACCCAGGCGCCGGCCTCGCCGGAATGGGAACCCATGATGTAAGGTTCGGCCAGGTTAACTTCGGAAGGCGTAACCTCCGGCTCGATGTTCTGGGAAGCCCAAGTAAGGGCCTGGGCGATGGTCATGTCCAGGAAGTCTTCCCACGCTTCGTTGCGTACCTGCTCCATCTTGGCGGGGTCGCCCTCGGCCAGCTTCTGCATGGCCTCTTCCGTGCGCATGTACATGGGGCCCAGGCCGGCTTGAATGTCCAGGAACATCTGGTGGTTGCGCAGCGGCGTGGGAGTGGGCACGGCCCGACCATAGGGAGGGAACTTGTCCAGTTCGTCGTCCCGGGTAACCGTATAGTCCTCGCCCAGGGCGTTGGTGACTCGGGCGTGGAAATACTGGAACCACATGCCGACAGGCCCGTAGCCGTCCTTGAAACGGGTGGGGACGAAGCGGTGTTCCATCTGGGTCATTTCCGTGCCGACGGGGATCATCAGGCCATAGGCGGAACCGGTAGCGAACACCGAGTACCAAGTGCGGCCGATGCCCTCGTTGACCGAGCGGGGGCGGAACACGTTTGAAGCGCCGCCCGATGTGACGATAACCGCCTTGGCCTTGAAAACATACAGTTTGTCTTCCCTGACGCCGAAACCCACGGCGCCGGCGATGCGGTTGGGGTCGTTGGCGTCGGTTAGCAGGTGGGTGATGGACACCCGTTCGTAGATGTTCTCCTGCCCCACGGCCTTGCGGGCCGGTTCGGCGGTAACGGGCTTGATGGACTCGCCGTGGATGGGAATCTGCCAGCGGCCGATGCGTTCGTAGGTTTCACCGTCCGCCTGCTTCCATACGGGGAGGCCCCATTCTTCCAGCAAGTGGACTGAAGAGTCCACGTGACGGCCCACGTCATAGACCAGGTCCTCCCGGGCCAGGCCCATCATGTCGTTGACCACGTAATTGACGAAGTCCTCAGGCGTGTTCCAGCCGTAGCGCTGGCCCATGTAGCAGTTGATGGCGGAGAGGCCCTCCCCGGTGGCGCCGCTGCGCTCAATGACGGCCTTCTCGACAACCACTACCTTCAGGTCGCTGCCCCAGAACTTGGACTCGAAGGCGGCGCCGCAGCCCGACATGCCGCCGCCAATAATCAGGATATCGGATTCAATAGTTTCTACTGTAGGCGTTGCCATCTCGTTCGTGGCCTCCTTTAGTTGCTGGCCTGGACGGTGGGCAAAGTATCCACCCCCAGCCACAGGGATTCACCGGCCAGCCCCTGGCCCTTCAAATCGCCCACCGGGTCCTCGGTGAAGTTGCGGTACGGGTCGCTGGAGCCGACGGGGGTGCTGCGGGACGGGTAGGTGAACTCCAGCACCTTGCCGTTGCGGAAGGTTACCGTCCAGGTCAACCCGCCTTCCACCCGCCGGGGCTGAACCGAAGCGCCCAGGGGGATGAAGTCGGAATAGCCGCGCACCTCGATGGCTTCCTGGGGGCACAGCTTGACGCAGGCGTAGCACTCGGAGCAAAGCTGCGGCTCCTGGTTAAAGCCCTTGTTGGCGTCGGTGTCCAGGGCCATCAAATCGTTGGGGCAAATGTAAACGCACAGCGGGCCCAGGTGTTCGCCGGCGCAGGCGTTACAGGCCGTGGGATTAACAAACGTGGGCATATATTCCTCCTATAGAAATTGCTTCTTATCCCAAAACAACGCCCCCGGTGTTTCCAGCCGGGGGCGCGCTTAAACCACTAATGTTTGTTGGTACAGGTACAGCCGGCCTCCAGTTCAGGCATGGACATTACCGGGGTGCGGTTCCGCAGGTAGTTGTCCTCAACAAAGGGAGAGCCAAAGCCGTACTTTTCGGCGCACTCCCGCACCACTTCCAGCACCTCAGCCCGCAGGGTGGTAGGCGCCGGTTCCTCTCCCCCCTGGATGATGCGGCGGATGAGAGTGCCGGCCAGGTCCTGCTTCTCGTCCCGGTGCCCGCACAGACCCTCGTAGGTGACGCTGCCGCAGACGGGGCAGTACCACCACTCCAGGGTCAATACCGACTTGATGCCCAGGTCGGGCAGGTCGTCGAATATGCGGTGGGCCGCGTAGGTGTCGTAGTAGCTGCCCACCCCGGCGTGGTCCCGGCCGAACATGTGGTGGGTACAGCCCAGGTTCTTCCTGACCAGGGCGTGGAAAACCGCCTCCCGGGGGCCGGCGTAGCGCATATCCCACATCAGCGTGGAGGTCAGGTGCGTACCCTCCCGGAAGAAGCCCGCCTCTCGCAGCAGGTCGTGGGTCAGGACGATGGCCTCGTCAATGTAGTCCCCCGGCTTCTTCTCGCCGATTACCGCGCTGACCAGCACCCCGTCGGCCTCGGACGCGAACCAGGCCCCCTTCATCAGCCACTCGTGGCCTGCGTGGGGGACGTTGCGGCTCTGGTGGGCGACGACTCGCTCCCAGCCCTTGTCGGCCAGGGTGCGGCGCAGTTCTTTGGGAGTCTGCCAGTACCGGTCGAAAGGCGGGTTGATGGTGGGCGGGTTGACCAGCGTAACCTGGCCGGAAACAAACTTGTCCCGGTAGGCGTAGGTGCGCTGGACACCGGGATGGGCCTCGTCGGCGGTGCCGTAAACCTGCCGGGCCAGGAACTCCTTGTCGTAGGAGAATACCTCGTCCACTTCCAGGGTTGCCAGGGGCTGACCCTGGTAGATGAGCAATGCGGTATCACCGCTTTTCAACGCCAGTTGGGCAATGTCGGCATCGGAGAGGTCAAAGACGACGGGAATGCTCCAGATGTAGCCGCTGTTCAGGGTCATGCTGCGGGCCACCGAGTCCAGGTCGGCGGGACCCATGAAACCTTCAAGAGGGGAGAAAAACCCGTAGGCAATGTTGACACATTCCCGGGCTATCTGGTCGCGAACCTCAATGCGGGGGAGATGTGCGACAGTTTCAAGGTTGCCCGCGCTCAGCGGCGCAACCCTTTCCACCAGAACACCGCCGTGGGGGGAAAGGCTATTATCCACCAATTGATTTCGGCGCCTTAAGTCAGGTTCAACGAACAATAACGTCCAAAAACGCGCAGATAATCGTAAGCTGAACCGATAGTCTGAAGGTGCAGATATTATTGCACGTTTTGGCTTGTTTTTCCAGTTCGCCGTAGCCTTCAATGCCAGCCCGCTGCCTTGCATTTTCTTTCTTCGGCAGGCCAGGTTATCCTTGCCCGCGGCCGGGGAATTCGCTAGACTGTCTTTCCCGTTCACTGGGTGGCAGATGGTCGCAAGACAGGACTCGGCAAGAGAGCGAGACCCGGGCAGTTCCGGGTTCGGCCTGGCGCGGCTCTGGCCACCTTGCCCACGGGAGGAGGGATGGCAGAGTGGACGATTGCGCCGGTCTTGAAAACCGGTATACCTCCGGGTATCGTGGGTTCGAATCCCACTCCCTCCGCCACCAGTTTCGTCAGACCGCCCCCGGGTTTCCCCGGTATTCTAAAGCTGGTTCTCCTTGTGTCGTCCTGCCTGCGTTCCTAGCACGGCGGCAAGCCCGATTCGGCAAGGTCGGTTTCGGCTACGTCCATTAATCCAGCAGGGACACACCCTTTAAGCCTGTTGTCACCCAACAGCAGCAAATATCTCAGCGCGTTGAGATTGCCCAGCGAGGAGGGAATCTCCCCGTTCAGCCTGTTGTCGTGCAGTTCCAAAGTGGTCAGGTTGACGAGATTTCCCAACGAGGATGGTATCTCTCCGCTAAGTTGGTTGTCGTCCAGTTCCAGCCTCGTCAAATTGGTGAGACCTCCCAACCAGGAGGGTATCTCCCCGGTCAGCTCGTTGTCGTCCAGTTCCAACCGGGTCAATTCATTAAGGCTACCCAGTTCGGGTGGTATCCTTCCGTTCAATTGGTTGTCACTGAGCAACAGTTCCCTCAGGTTGGTGAGACTGACCAGCCTTGACGGGAGTTAACCCGACAGACCGTTGTCGGAGAGGTCCAGTTCAATGACGCGGCCCTCTATATCAGTGGTTACTCCATACCATTTCCTTATATGCGCGTCGCTAAGCCAGTTTGAGCTGTTCGTCCAGTTGGCCCCGCCCATCTCGTGGTACAGCGCTGCCAGTTCCGCCCGGTCACCCTCGTGGGTCGGCGCCCTTCCGTACAGTCGCCCGGTTATTTCGTCCACGCTGGCTGCCAAGTCCGCCGATACGCCGGCCTTGAACGCCGCGGCAACGTGGCACATGCCGATCTTGGTTTCCTCGCAATTGTCGTTATCGTCTTCCCCAAGTGACTTGCGATAAAGATTGCGGAACCCTTCCTGGAACTTGTCTGGACCGAGGGCGTGATAAAGTTCCATGAACAACCGCTCCCCAAAACGGTAATTGCAGCGGCCGAGGTCGGTTGAACTGGAGGGATTCAGCACTTCCAGTTCGGCAATTGATGCTACAGCGGTGCAGGGAGGCCTGGGCCTTGAATCCAGGTGTATTGGCGTACCCACGCGCTCGAACTCTCCTACAAAGCCCATAAAGTTGGCCGCTCCCTCGTTAAGCCAACTCCAATGCTTTCTCTGGTAATCGCTCCTCCAGTAGTTATGGGCTACCTCATGCGTGTAATAAAATGTGCGCTCCGGCGCTTTGTCGTCCTTACTCAGTCCAAAGGTAAAATGAGAATAGTGATGCGCCCCTCTCAGATCTTTAGGAATGAACATGGCAATCCAGTTCGTGTAATAGGGCCGTCCCATATACGCCTCGTTGACGCGTACGGCCTGCTCCAGCACATCTATGCTCCGTCTCTTCACGTCCCTGAGACGGATGATGGTTAACAGCGTTTGTCCGGTCCACGGCAGGTCAATGGTCCTCTCTTCCAGGAATACGCTATTTCCGTCAAGAAGCACGTCCACTAGCTCTGGCGTGTTCTTGTTGGCTGTGCCTAGTAGGGCGACAATTTTGGCTTCCTCATCAGTGATACCGTCGCTGACTGTGGGGTGGGCCATGCGCCGCAGGAACCCGGCCGAGCCGGCGTTCTCAAGGCGCCTAAGCTCAAATATTGCCATGGCGTCCGGGCTTTCGAGAGTATCCAAGAAGGGCATATCAAGAACCTCGATGGCCTGCTGAATCACCTCCTGTTGGAAAGTGTCATCCTCGGTTTCGATGATCTCATACATGGAATAAATCACCAGAGCTTCATCACGGCTTATCCTGTCCTGCATCCAGGGTTTCTCCAATAACTTTCTAACTAGACTCGGGGATATGCCGGTCATCTTTCGTATCTCGTAAATCGCTTCGCTTTCGTTATACGTCACCTCATTGATGACCCACGGTTTCTGGATCAGTGAGTCAAACACGCTGGGATGCGAACGTGCAAGCGCTATAAGCGCCTCGCCGGCCACCTTCTCCGTATCTTCAACGCCGTCGGCAACCCAGGGCAACTCCCTCAGTTGTTTAGCCAATGCCGGCTTGTTCGCTTCCAGCCCCGCGGCTCCCTCCAAACCCGCGAGCGGGCTGGGCGGCGCCGGCGTGCTGGTGGGGCGCGGCGTTTCCGTTGGCGTGGGCTGGGGAGTGGTTGTTGGCTCAAGGGTGGGCCGTACCGGCGCGGCCGTAGGGGTCGGCGGCACGGGAGTCGGTGTAAGCGTGGGTGCAGGTGTAGGTGTTGAAGTCGGCGCCGGCGTGGCGGTAGCAGTTGGCTGGGGGGCGTTGGTTGGCGTGGGTTCAGGCTCGGGCGTGGGTGACGGAGTAGAGGTGGCGGTGGTAGCCGGACGAGGGGTGTTGGTTGGCGTGGGTTCGGGTGCTGCCGTGGGCTCCGGGAGGCTGTCCGCTCCGGCGGCCGGAAAACCCGGGTCTTGGGGCTGGGTAGCCGGCAAAGGGTCCGGGGCAACGGTGGCAGTGGGCGGCGGCGAAGTGCAGGCCAGGGCCAGCAGCAGTACCAGCAACAATACCGGCGCCAGGGAGGGCAGCGCTTTCAACTCTTGTCCTCCAACCTTGCCGTTGGTGCAAAGACCGCAGGGCCGTGGCTTGGCGTTCGCTGCCGATTCGCCCATCCCACCGCACGACCATATTCGGGTCGGGGCGATCAGCTTTGAGGAATGATTGTCCCGGCCTGTGGTCTCCGGCAACGGCCCGGCGCTACCTCGTCCATTTTCGGGTGAACGTCACCAGGAACATGGCCGTGATGAACAGGCCGATGAACGACTCTATGCTGCCCAGGCTGCGGATCCAGGAGTCGGGGTGGCCAACCCACCCTCCGTAGCCCAGGGTTGTGAAGGACACCAGGGAAAAGTAGAAGGAATGCCATAAGCGGTTGGTTAGCCCGCCGATGTCGGCCGCGGCGATTTCCGACAGGGGATAGAGGAAGAAAATCAAGGCGAACACTAGGACCACAAAGGCAGCCACAAAGGATACCCGAAAGGGGCGTTCCCCGTAGCCGAAGAGCAGCTCAAAGGCGGCCAGCCAGAGCAGGGTTATAAGGGCGCGCCACCTGGGCGATTTCGGGGAACCCAGAATACGCCAGGGGCGGCTCCAGCTCAGGCCGCCTACCAGTACGCCCTTGGCCTCCAGGCGTTTGCAGACCCAGTCGCGGTAGAGGAACTCGCCGGCCACGTCGGCGTACCCGTGGTTTTTGTACCAGATGAAAAGCTGCCGGTAGATGCCGCGGGCGTTTTGGTAGGAGCCGGCCCTTTCCCACTCGTTGATGTGCTTGTGTCCCCAAAAGGCGTCCGACAACTCGGTCTGGTCGTCAATCCTGACGGCCAACAGGTAAACCCGGTCCATGTTGGCCTCTTTCAGGAAGGTGCCGCGGAGGTCGGCCCGGAACAGGTCCGCTTCCTGCAGGTCGGCCCGGAACAAGTCAGCGTTCCGCAGGTTGGCGCGACCCAGGGCCGCGCCCTGCAGACGGGCTTCCCGCAGGTTCAGTTCAGACAGGTCGGCCCCATACAGGTTGCGGTAGGAAAGGTCCAGTCCCTCGCTGTTGCCCCCGTTGGCACAGATTAGCTTCTCGACGTGCTCCCGGGTGAGGGGTTCTCTGCCGGAAACCAGGTCGCTACGGCCCCACCGGGTTAGCCACCAGTCAACGTATTCTGGTGTAGTGGGCCTGGGCGAGTCCTTGGATTCACCGGCAGGCTTCGTTGCGGGCATTGTTGATAATGAAGGATTGGGTAGTGTCATGCTCTTTCACGGAAGCCCCCGGTCCTCCCAAATGCACTCCAGGGTCAAGGCGCTACCTGCCAGGAAACCATGCCGGCAAAGGCACGGCCGACCGGGGAAGCTTAAACATGTACTGACAAATTAAGTGGCTCTCGCCGGACAGGACGACAGCGACGCCAATTATAGAGAGCCGGCGCCGGCAAATGCCAAAGGTAATTGGGATGGGCCGGCTTCCGCTCCCAAGGGAGCGTGGACCGCCGGCTGTACGGCTCCACGCCTGCACCGCTCCCGCCCAATGTTAGCCGGGTCTCGCTACCAGGGTTCAGCATGCGCCATCCCCAGGTGCTTTAAGCGTTCCCCAGTTTACAATAATTATTCAGCACAATCCATCTAAAACAGATAATTGCAGTACCTGAGTTAATATGAAGGGCTGTACGCTAAGCCATACCATTCTCATACAAGGCATTACGGGCACTACGCGGCCCGGCCTTCTGCCGACTCATCCTCCCATCAGGCGCTGTATCCTGAGTGATTAAAATGCCCGAATGAGTAGAATGGACGCGCCCCGTGCCCGACGCCGGGATACTTTATATCCGTCCCCATTTCCAGGGCACCCATCAAGAAACCGGATGAGTATGGCATATTTAGGGGTTACAGGGAAACGCATAGACTCGCTAATTCTCGCTCCCTGCCGCCGTTGCCCAGGGGGCGTCAAATTGAAGGTAGAAATTTCCGAGTGAACCATTTCGTCGTTCCCGCGCAGGCGGGAACCTCGATAGGCCGGAGTTGAGATTCCTGCCTGCGCAGGAATGACGGTGCTTGTGACGTCATTCCCTGGTTGCTCGCCATATCTTGGCGGACGGAAGCTTGAATGCCTGCCTTTCTTCGACTGGAATGGCAAGGGCTAAACGGGAACTACAGGTACTGGCTTGCTGCGTTATCATGGGTATCTAGTCGTTCCACTAAAGGCGCCCCGGAGGTGTTTCCATGGCTGACTCGGTTGGGATAGTTGGTTGCGGCTCCATAGGCCGAGCCCTGTTGGTTGCCGGGGACAGAGGCGACCTGGGCCTGCCCATAGCGGGGGTAACCAGCCGCACTGCCAGCGCCGCGGGGGAGTTCCTGGCAACTTTGAGGGAGCCGCCGCCTTACCTGGACCTGGCCGAGTTGGTGGAACGCTCTTCCCTGCTGGTGGAGACGGCCGGCGGCCACGTCGTACCCTCGCTGGCCGATGCTGCCTTTGCGGCGGGCAAGGACCTGATGGTCATCAGCATCGGGGCGCTGCTGGAGCACCCGGACATAATCGAAAAGGCCCGCGCGCTGGGCCGCCGCCTGTACGCTCCCTCCGGCGCCATAGCCGGTCTGGACGGAATAAAGTCGGCCTGCCGGGGCGAGGTGGACCGGGTGGAGATGGTTTCCAGCAAGCCCGTTGCCGCCCTGGAGGGCGCGCCCTACCTGGTGGACAACGAAATCCCCGTTTCCAATCTTACCGGGGCCCAGGAGGTATTTCACGGCACCGCCAGGGAAGCTTGCCGGGGCTTCCCCTCCAACCTGAATGTGTCTGCGGCGGTCAGCCTGGCCGGTATCGGGCCGGACCGGACGATGGTGCGCATAGTGGCCGACCCGTCACTGAGCCGGAACTGCCACGATATTACCGTTGAGGGCGAGTTCGGCCTGCTGAAGGTGCACATAGAGAACATTCCGTCGGAAAACCCCAAGACCGGCCGCCTGACCGCCCTCTCTATTATCCGGGCGGTGCGCGACGCAGCCGACACCGTGCGAATCGGAAACTGACCGGCCCAACCGGTCATACCTGCGAAAGCAGGAATCTGAATTCCAGCCTGTCGGGGTTCGCGCCTGCGCGGGAACGACGGGTTGGCGCATTAACCATCATTTCAACAACTTTGAACTGATGGCCTTTGAACTGATGGCCAAAATTCCCGCTCACCCTGAACTTGTCGAAGGGCCATCCTTTGACGGTTCGACATGTTCACCACGAGCGGACTCTCAGCCTCGGGGCAGTGGGAAACAAAACGGGCGGACGGAAAAGGGCGCTAAAGGGCGGAATCCTCCAGGTCCAGAAAGTCCCGCACTCTTTGCTTGTAGGGTTCCCGATCGTAGTTGCTGTAGAGGGCCAGGGAGTTGCGCACGGGATTGCCGCCAAACATGCGCTCGTAGAGCACCTGCCGGCCGCTGAAGGAACTGCACGAAGCGTCCCAGGCCAGGTGAAAGAGCCTGGACCGGTCCCACGCGCTGGCATTGTCGGTGGCCAGGTACCGCTCAACCTCGCCGGCAATGTCGGTGTCAAAGTCAGCTTCGGCGGGCAGCGCCATCAGGCTGCTGGTGCCCAGCATCTGGACTATCTCCACCATGCGGGGATACATGGCCCGGCCGAACAGGGTCCGCCCGGCCCGCAACGGCGGCAGGGCGGGGCTGAAGGCTCCCCAGCGGTTGGGAGCGGCATCCGCCTCCGACGCCCTGAGGCAGGCCCACAGCGTATCCCGCTGGGTGATGAGTTCCGCCACCTGTTCCTGAACGTGGGGAATCGTCCCCGACCCCAGCGTATCCACTACCAGGTCTGCCAGCCCCAGCATGAACTCGGCCTTGGCCAGGCAGCGGGTCAGCACCTGGTGGCCGGTGTGGGCGTCGGAGCCGGTTCCCTGGGCGTAACCGTTGCAAAGCTCCACGTTGCCCAGCAGGAAGACCCTCTCCCAGGGCACCAGCACGTTGTCGAAGAACACCACGGAGTCCATTTCCTCGAATCGGGAGCCCAGGGGATGGTTGAAGTGCGAACGGCCAATGTCAAAACTCTCCCGGCACAGGAACTTGACGCCCGGAGTGTCGCACGGAATAGAGAAGGCGAAGGACTGCCTGCCGTCGTCGTCGGCCAGCCGGTGGGAGGCTACCGGGTATATGGCTATCTCGTCGGAGATGGGGCCCAGGGTTGCCAGCACCCGGCTGCCGTTAACCACGATGCCGGCGTCGGTTTCCTTGACCAGGGTGAGGGCTACCTCCTCGCTGAGAGTATCGGTGGCGTTGGCCGTGCGGCGTCGCTGCAGGTTGACCAGGGCGTGGGTCAACGCCACGTCGTTCTCGCGAATGAACTCGTGGTAGTGTTCCACGTTTTGCCGGAATTCGGGCCGGTCCTGCGCAAAGTAGCCTGACGACCCGGCCCACGACGAAAAGATAATGTTGAGAAAGTCCGGCGAGCGTCCCATCATGCCGCAGGTGGCCCGGGCCCAGGCAGTCATCATCCGGCGGCGGCGTTCCAGGTCATCCACCGACTGGGGAACCATGAACGACAATCCCACCGGCTCTCCGGAAGAAGGCGACGAAAAGGTCATCTCTTCCTGCAATGCAGGGTCGTGCTGCATGTCATACAACGCCGCCACCGACCTGACCCCGTTCCGCAAAGCAGGGTGGGTTGTCACGTCTTTGACCCGCTCGCCGTCTATCCATACCTGGCGGGGGCGGCGCTTCAGTCCGTCAATGTACTCGGCTCCGGTACGCGCTGGCATTTGCTTCACCTCGCGGCGAGGATTTCAGGGTAGGTATTCGGCTGGGCCTTTCTTCCGAGTGGACTGTGGCGATGGGGCCGGGTGCGCCGTCGCCGCCGGTGTCCGTTTCTCCGTCACGAGCTTGCCGTTAGTGCCGTTGGTTGCCGTTAGTATAGTACGGAATTCCCCGGAATGGGCGGTGTGGGCCGATGGATGCCGCACTCGTCTGGCCCGGTTTTCAGTTATGGCCCAGGCGCAGGACTAAGCAGCGCGGCGCTTGGCGGCGTGAATTTTGCTTGTAACCCTCAAACCCCGCGTGTAGAATTACGCAAGCTTTCCAACCGGGAGGATGCCCTATGTACGACAAGCCCATGCTCAGCCTGGACCAGACCCGCAAGGCCATGGATGCCATGCTGGACAAAGCCACCCAGGAACCGCATCGTCCGGTGGCCATCGCCATCGTTGACGACGGGGGTAACCTGCTCAGTTACGCCAGGATGGACGGTTGCCGGGCCAATCCCCAGACCTTTGCTATCCGCAAGGCCTACACCTCGGCCATGTCCGGCGCGGATTCTGCGGTTTACGCCGAGAGGCTGCAAAGCCAGGGCCGCACCGTTTCCGACATGGGGAATCCGAACCTGGTATCCGCCCAGGGCGCGGTGGTTGCCCTGCATCCCGGGTCCGGCGCCGTTCTGGGAGCCATTGGCGTCAGCGGACTGAGTTCCCAGGAAGATGAAGACCTGGCCAGGCTGGGTGTCCAGGCCATGGGGCTCTAGCCGCCGCAACCCCGCTCCCGCTGCCGCGCATTGTTCCGCACTTTTCGAATGCTTGGGCGATGTTTGCGGAAATTTGGTTCCAGAGTATGTAATTCCTTCTACCCGGAGGCCTGATGGCAAATCCACGCGCCGACTATTCGCCCATATTTCACCGCCCGCCCATAAAGCTGCCCGGCAACGCCAGGGTGGCGGTCTGGGTTGTCATAAATGTGGAGGAGTGGGACATTAACGAGCCCATGGCCCGCACAGTCTTGCCCACCCCCCAGGGCGTGGAGGTCATTCCCGACATACCCAACTTCGGCTGGTTCGACTACGGCCTGCGGGTGGGTTTCTGGCGAATGAAGCGGGCGCTGGACCGTCGGGGCATTCGGGGCACGGTGAGCCTCAACGCTTCCGTGTGCAACAGTTATCCCTTCCTAGTGCAGGACTGCCTGGACTCAGACTGGGAGTTGATGGGGCACAGCTACATTCAGCGGGTGATCAACCGGGAACCGGACGAGCGAGAAGCCATCCGCCGCACCATTGATACCATCAGGGACTTCAGCGGCGTTGCCCCCCGGGGCTGGATGGGCCCCGGCCTGGCCGAGACCTTCGACACCCCGGACATCCTGGCGGAAGAGGGAATTGAGTACGTTTGCGACTGGTGCAACGATGACCAGCCCTATCCGATGAAGGTCAAGAGCGGCAGCCTGATTTCGGTGCCCTACACGGTGGAGCTGAACGACATACCCATTTACATGGTCCAGCACCACCAGTCACCGGAGATATTCAACCGGGCCAAGGACCAGTTCGATACTCTGTACGCGGAGGGCGCCGAAAGCGCCCGCATTTTGTGCGTTTCCACCCACCCCTACATTACCGGCGCCGCCCACCGCATCAAGTATTACGAGCAGATATTCGATTACATCAGCAGCTTCGAGGGCGTGCTTTTCATGACGGGGAGTGAGATTCTCGACTGGTACAAGTCGGTGATGTGACGAGCGGGGAGGGGGGCAGTGTATCAAATGCCACCCCATAAAGACCTTCCCCCTTTGATGGGCTGACAGGGATGTTTATCTAGCGCAGAAGAAGCGCCCTTAAATTGTCATTCTTAACGGAGTGAAGAATCTAAAGTGGTTTCCGTAGGACAACGTTCAGGAAGGCAACGTCCTTTTTGCCTACGATTTTAGATCCTTCGCTGCGCTCAGGATGACATAATATCGGGTACATTCTATCTGAAGCGGCAGACTACCTACCCCTGCCAATGGGCAAGGGCCCGTGAGGTGGTTTCCCGGCGCCGCAACTAATAAGGGCAGGCTTGATTGCCTGCCCTTGAGACTTTTTTCCTGATTTGACCGCACCCGGGTCTGTTGCCCCGCTTTCCCGATTGCCGGGCTGGGTGGAATTCCCGTTATGCAGTGTCGGAAAAACTAATCGTCGTCGCCGAAACCGGTATTGCCCACGGCGGTTCCCGACAGGGTGCTGCCGGCCAACATGTCAATGCCTTTTCGGACGCTGCCGCTTATGCTGTTGACTTCCCTTTCCAGGGACCGCAAGGTCCTCAAGGCGTAGGCATCGGCTTCGGTCCGGCGGTGCTGGGCCTCGGACTCGGCCATCTGAAGGATGCGGGTGGCCCGCTCCTGGGCCTGCTCCAGAATCTCCTCGGCGCGGCGGTGCTGCTCCGACTGGGTAAGCTGCTTGGAAAACTCGTCCTCCGCCTGGGCCTTGGCCCGCTTGGCGTCTGCCAGGGCCACGTTCATTATCTGTTCCTTTTGCGAAAGGACCTCTTCTGCGGCCTTGATTTCCTGGGGCACGCCGAGGCGCAACTGGTCAACCAGTTCCACCAGCTTGGTCTTGTCCACAATCAGGTTGCCGGTCATGGGCATGGCCTTGCTGTTGTCAATCAGAATTTCCAACCGGTCAATTACATTTATAATATCTATGATGTCCTCCTTTTCCGGCCGCCCCGACTATGGGGCCGGGATACCAAATTTAGCGTAAACCTCTTCTGCCACCCGGGGAGTGACCATGCCGGTAATGTCTCCCCCGAGCCGCGCCACTTCCTTCAGCAAGCTTGAACTTACAAACATGTGCTCCTGGGACGTCATAAAGGAGACCATATCAACGTCGGGAGCAAGCTTGCGGTTCATGAAGGCCATCTCGTACTCATACTCGAAGTCGGAGCCGCTGCGGAGACCCCGGACTATCACGGCGGCGCCGATGTCCTGGGCGAATCTCACCACCAACCCTTCAAACCGCTTTACCACAACATTGGGCAGGTGACTCACGGCGTCCCTGAACAACCCTACCCGCTCATCCGTGGTAAAGAGCAGGTTCTTTGAAGGCGTGGCGTAAACGGCAATGACAACTTCGTCAAAGAGGGCCGCTGCCCGGGCAGCGATGTCGGTGTGACCCCTGGTTACGGGGTCGAAACTCCCCGGGTAGAGGGCCTTTACCATTGAGCGCCTCCCGATTTATAGAATGCTACTACGTTATCGCCGTATCGCCGGAGCGTGTCGAGCTTCAATCCCTCGTAGTTGGGTTCCAGGCTGACGTGCCGGGAATGGCCCACCACCACCATGCCTGGGTCGTCAACCAGGCCCGGCGTGCCCGCAAGCAGTTCCATGAACGAGCCCAGGTCACCCATCTTGTAGGGCGGATCCATCAGGACCACCTGGTAGGGCCCGGGCAAGGTTCTTAAAAGCCGGGCGGCCTCGCCACAGTGGGCCGCCGATTGCCCGGCAAACCCGGTGGCCCTCAGATTGTCCTGGAGGACCTGGCACTGTCGGCGGTTGCGTTCCACAAAGTCGGCCCATGCCGCCCCCTGGCTAAGGGCCTCAATGCCGAGACTGCCGGTGCCAGCAAAAAGGTCCAGGACTCTGGCATCCCGCAGCAGCCAGGGAGGGAGGACGTTGAAAATGGCGGCCCTGGCCCGTTCCGAGGTAGGGCGCACGCCCGGCGTCACCGCGCCCTTAAGGCGATGGCCCTTGGCCGAACCTCCAACCACACGCATATTATTGGCAGGTGACATTATAATTCACGCCTCGCACCCGGTTTCCAGCAGAAAAGCAGGTGGATTTGGGTCAGTTTGCAGCTGTTGGACGGAGGGCGGCCGGCGCATATATACGCAGACCAACGTACCGTCCTGGAAGCTCTTGAAAATTGACACTGGAGGCGCCTCCGGCGAACAGGGGAAGAGAGCAGCCAGCAAATTGGCCTGGTCACGGCCTTCCCCGACCAAGGGGGAAGGGACTTTTGAGATAGTTTCTTAATGATTCGACAAGCTCACCATGAGCGGACTCCCTGGTTTAGTCGTAAACGCAAAGGCTCTGGGTGACCGGGGAGTCTTGAAACGAGCCTTGCCAGTTTGGAAGCCGCCCTTCCTGTTGACATATTTTCGGCAAGGGTCATAATATTTTTCCACTGGCTTAGGGTATCACACGGAGGCGGCGGGTATGCGCAGGATGTCTATTGACAGCATCAGAGTAAGCCCGATGAACTACCAGAGGGTAGTCATCCTTAAAGAAAACGAATCCGACCGCTATCTTCCCATCTGGATTGGCCCCGCCGAGGCGGATGCCATTGCGGTCAAGCTCCAGGACCTGAGCGTCCCCCGTCCCCTTACCCACGACCTCTTGCGCACCGTAATAGACACCCTGGGCGGGGCGGTGGTCCACATCCTGGTAAGCGACCTGCATAACGATACCTTCTACGCCAAGATTGTCATAGAAGTTAACGGCGATACCAAGGAGATTGATTCGCGTCCCAGCGATGCCATGGCCCTGGCGGTGCGCGCTCAGGTGCCCATCTTCGCCGAGGAATCGGTGATGGACAAGGCCGGCATTCTGCTGGACAAGGAAACGGGCAAGCCCATTACCCCGGTTCGCGAATCGGCCGAACCCACCGGCGAGGTGAACGAAGAGGAACTGCGCCGCATGTCCGCGTTCACCGACTTCATAAACGACCTGGACCTGGAGGACTTTGGCCGGGAACAGCAGGGACGGTAGCGGCGGGGCATAGCCTTTCCACCGGAACCCGGCATCATGTTGGATTTTCTGGTGTTGCTTGGTAATCTCGCCTACTTCGGTTCGCCCTTGTTCTTCGGAACATTGGCTGGCCTTGCAGGTGTGTTCTGGCCCCGGATATCAACGCGTAAGTCTCTCCCGTGCGGCCTAGTCGTCGGACTGGTTGGGGTCGTCATCACCACGTCCATTTTACAATCCTATGGCTACTGGAATGAAAACCTCCGGGGATGGCCCCGTGACGACGACAGTTTTGACTATTTCATGGTCTCAATTCGACCACTGATAGTGTTGTCGCCTCTCTTTCTAGCAGTTCTGACCGCAGGCATAACACTGCTGGTAATGCGTTTCAAACTGAGGTCGACATCGCCGGGATAGTATCAAGTAATGCGGAACAGGGTTGAACTTTGCCGGCCATTCGTGCCCTGCCAGTTTCCGAAAACCCTTCCCGGCAAATTGACTTTTCGTAAACCCGGTGTTAATATCCTGTGCGTTTGGTGAGCGGCATGTCCTGGTGGGTAGTTGCCCTACGACTGACTGGCCTGGGATGGTACGTCGCATTCTGTGTGGTGGCGGGTATTTTGCTGGGGATTGTGGCTGACAGGCTGACCGGAATTTCCCCACTGTTCGCCATAATCGGGGTGCTCCTGGGAAGCATCCTCGCTTTCTGGGGCGTTTACAAGATGATTCTGCCGGTTCTTTACGGGTCGCGTAGTCCCGATTCAACCAGACCAGGGGGAGACAAATAGTGCCGTCGGGTGGTGCCGCCAAGAGAGTAATGCTGCTGGCCGGTGTGGTCATGGCAGCTTTGTTAATTGCAGGATTTGTTGTTGGCGCCATCGGCTCCCAGATGTTCGGCGTTAACCGTTTCCTGGACCAACCCGCAATCCACCTACCTCCTCAACCCGTTTTCCCCTTCTCCGCAGTAAAGTCCAGCCTCGGCTATTCCGATTATCCCAAGGAAGCCGAAGCAAAACCCGCCGATGCTGAACACCCGCCGTCAGGTGAGTCTGCGGACCATGGCGAAGGGGCAGAGGAAGAACATCACTTCACCCCGCTGGCCGTCACCCAGTTCGCCATAACCAACACCCTGCTTTCCGCGTGGGTGGCCAGCATCATTATTGTCCTGTTTTTCGTGCTGGGAGCGCGCAAGAAGGCGATGGTTCCCGGGCGTTTCCAGTCGGTGGTGGAGAGCATTTTCGAGGGCGTCCTGAGCTTTGCTTCCAGCGTGCTGGGGCCGGAAATGGCCCGCAAGGCCTTTCCGGTAGTCGCAACCATCTTCTTCTTTGTTCTGTTCAACGCCTGGATAGCCCTTTTCCTGGTGCCCCTGTACCAGGCAGTGGGCTTCGGGTCCGGCGGATTGTGGGACTTCAAGCTGGAGGCCCACCTGATCCGCCCTGCCGGCACCGACGTCAACATGCCCCTGGCCCTGGCCCTGGTTTCCTTCGTGTTTGTTGAATACTGGGGCATTCGGGTGCTGGGCCTGGGCTATTTTAAGAAGTTCTTTGCTTTTGGGAACATCCTGCGCGGTCGGCCCAGCGGGTTGATTGACGTTTTCGTGGGAATCCTGGAACTTATCAGCGAACTGGTCAGGATTGTGAGTTTCACCTTCAGGTTGTTCGGCAACATGACCGCCGGCGAAATCCTGGTGGTGATGATTACCTTCCTGGTGCCCTTCGTAGCCAACGTCTTTGTCTTTGGCCTGGAATTGCTGGTGGGACTCATCCAGGCGGTGATTTTCTCCGGGCTCACCCTGGTATTCCTTTCGCTGGCGGTGCATCACGAGGAGCACTAGCACGAGGCACACCAGGCGGAAGGCTGAAACTGGCTGGACAAGCATCTTCCCCGCGGTTAGAGGGAAGGCCGGAACCTTCGGGAAACCAGATTACAAAACATGGAGGACTCGCAGAAATGGAGCTACTACCTATTCTCTTGGCGTTGGAAGCTGATGCGGCCAAGTATTTGGGAGCTGGCCTGGCCATTGCCATCGGGGTAATTGGCCCTGGCGTTGGTATCGGCATTCTGGGCGCCGGCGCGATGGGGGCCATTGGCCGCAATCCGGAGGCTGCCGGTGCCATTACCACCAACATGATTCTGGCCATCGCCTTCGCCGAAGCGCTGGGTATTTACTCCCTCATCGTTGCCGTAATTCTGCTGTTCGTGGTCTAGCGTTATGGTTGAACTAGGAATCAACCTGCCCCTGCTGATAGCGTACCTGGTTACCTTCGTCATCCTGTTGGGGATACTGTACCAGTTCGCCTACAAGCCCCTTATGGGGGCCATGGATCAGCGCACGGAGCGCATCCAGGAGGGCCTTTCCGCGGCTGAACGGGCCCGGGAAGAGGCGGCCAGTTCCCAGGCGGCTATTGAGGAGCAACTGAACGAGGCGCGGCGCGAGGGGCAGCGGCTAATGGACCAGGCGAGGGAGGCCGCTCAACGATTCCGGGACAGCGAGATGGACCGGGCCCGCCAGGAAGCCGAGGCCTTTGCCGAAAGGGCGCGGGCCGACATCCAGCGGGAACGGGACGCGGCCCTGGAAGACCTGCGGGCCAGCTTCGGTGACCTGGCGATTACCGCGGCGGAGAGGGTTATCCGGCGGTCCCTGGACCGCCAGGCTCATGGAGAGCTCATCACCCAGGTCCTGGATGAGGGTGAGACACTGAGGCGAGGGTAGATAGAGCTATGGGCAAGCCGGTGGGAGGCCAACGCTACGCAAGGGCCCTGTTCGAGTTGGCGGTGGAAAATGACCGCACCGACCAGTGGGCCAACGACCTGGCCCTGATGGCCCAAGCCATGCAGGACCAGCAGTTTAACCCATTCCTGAAGCACGCGGAGGTCCCGCTGGAGCAGAAGATCTCCTCGCTGGCGACGGTGCTGCCCGAAATAGACCCCATGGTCAGGAACCTGGGTTCGCTGCTGATTACCCGCGGGTCCGTGGATTCGGTGGGTGACGTGTCTGCGGCCTACGGGCGGCTGGTGGACGACAGGCTCGGCCGCCAGCGCATCGAAGTGACCACCGCCGTGGAACTGGAGGCTGCGGAAGCCGACCGGGTCCAGCAGTTCGTGGCCGACCTGGTGCAGCGCGAAGTGGTCATGTCCACCCAGGTGGATGAGTCCATCCTGGGCGGTATCGTGATTCAAATAGGAGACCGTTTGCTGGACGGGAGCACCCGTTCCAAGCTGGAAATTTTACGACGACAGATACGTGCCGAGGCTGCGGCCAGCTGAGCCGGAATAGATTGGAAAACCAGGGTTTTCCGGGCAGCAGCCAACGACGTACATTTGGCAGTAAGGAGTGTCCCCCATGGCGATCAGGGGTCAGGAAATCGTATCTCTAATCCGTCGTCAAATCGAAGAATTTGGCGGCGATTTGAGCCTGGTGGACGTAGGCACCGTGGTCCAGGTGGGTGACGGAATTGCCAGCATCCAGGGGCTCCAGGGCGTTCGTTCCAACGAGTTGCTGGACTTCGGCAACGACATTCTGGGCCTGGCCCTCAACCTGGAGTCCGACATTGTAGGCGCTGCCATTCTGGGCGATGCCAACGTGGTCAAGGAGGGCGACCGGGTCCGCTCCACCGGCCAGATTATTGAGATTCCGGTGGGTGAAGCGCTGATAGGCCGCGTTGTTGACCCCCTGGGACGCCCCCTAGATGGCAAGGGGCCCATCAATACCACGGGAACCCGCGCCGTGGAGCAGGTTGCTCCCAACGTGGTGGTCCGCCAGTCGGTGGATACCCCGGTACAGACGGGCATCAAGGCCATTGACGCCATGATTCCCATTGGCCGCGGCCAGCGGGAGCTTATTATTGGCGACCGCTCCACGGGCAAGACCGCCATTGCGCTGGACACCATTATTAACCAGCGGGGCGGCGACCTTATCTGCGTTTACGTTGCCATCGGCCAGAAGCAGGGCAAGGTGGCCCAGGTGGTGGGCATCCTGGAAGAAAACGACGCCATGGGGCATACCATCGTGGTGAATGCCGGCGCCTCCGACTCCGCTCCCTTGCAGTTTATCGCTCCCTACGCCGGCTGCGCCATGGCCGAGGAGTTCATGGACCAGGGCAAGGACGTGCTGGTGGTTTACGATGACCTGACCAAGCACGCCTGGGCCTACCGCCAGATGTCGCTGCTGCTGCGCCGGCCGGCCGGCCGCGAGGCCTACCCCGGCGACGTTTTCTACCTGCACAGCCGCCTGCTGGAACGGGCGGCCAAGCTGGACCAGGAGCACGGCGGCGGTTCCATTACCGCCCTGCCCATCATTGAGACACAGGCCGGAGACGTTTCGGCCTACATTCCCACCAACGTAATTTCCATCACCGACGGCCAGATTTACCTGGAGCCGGAACTGTTCAACATCGGCATTCGCCCGGCGGTGAACGTGGGTCTTTCCGTGTCCCGGGTGGGCGGCGCGGCCCAGACCCGGGCCATCCGCCAGGTGGCGGGACGCCTGCGCCTGGACCTGGCCCAGTACCGCGAACTGGCCAGCTTTGCCCAGTTCGGCACGTCGGACCTGGACGCGGCCACCCGCGCCCAGTTGGCCCGGGGCCAGCTTTCCACCGAGGCGTTGAAGCAGCCCCAGTACCGGCCCCTGCGGCTGGATCAGGAAGTCATCATCCTGTACGCGGTCAACGCCGGCCTTACCGACGGCGTTCCCCTGGATCGGGTGGGCGCCTTCGAGGAACAGCTTCTCGACTACATGAGCAGCACACACCCGGAAATCGGCCAGGCCATCGCCGAAAGCGGCAACCTGCCCGAGGACGTAACCGGCCAGTTGAACGAGGCCATCAACAACTTCAAAGCCACTTTCGATTAGGTGAAGTCCACTAATAGGCACGAATAATCACTAATTTTGTATCATCCATTAGTGGTCATTCGTGTCCATTCGTGGAGTGAAGAAAGAAGACTATGCCAAGCGTAAGGGACATACGGCGGCGGATTCGCAGCGTGGAGAATACAGGCAAGGTAACCAACGCCATGTCGTTGATTGCCGCGTCCAAGATGCGCCGTGCCCAGAACTCGGTGCTTCAGGGGCGCCCCTACGCCGAGAAGATTTACGAGGTTATCGCCCATCTGGCCGCCCAGCCCTCCGAGGACGGCGAGTCGCTGCATCCGCTGCTTGAAGTTCGTCCGGTAAACCGGATTGGCCTTCTGGCCATCACCCCGGACCGGGGCCTGGCCGGGGGCATGCACTCAAACATCAACCGGCGGGTGGCCCAGTTCATACTGAACCAGTCGGCGCCTACCCGGAGCATTGCCGTAGGCCGGAAGGGCCGCGATTTCATGGCCCGGTACGGTCAGGACCTGCTGGCCGTGTTCGCCGACTTGGGCGATCGTCCCTTGGTGGCCGACACCCTGCCCATTTCCCGTATGCTCATTGACAACTTCCTGGCCGGCGAGATGGACGAGGTCTATATCGTCTATACCAGGTTCGTATCCACTATGTCCCAGGAGCCGGTGGTGCAGAAATTGTTGCCCGTAACCCCGGCAGAACTCTCGGCCACCGACCGCTCGGGCTACATCTACGAGCCCGACACCCTTACCGTGCTTGGGTCCCTTCTGCCCCAGTTTGTGGACATGGAGGTTTACCACGCCATGCTGGAGTCCATTGCCAGTGAGCAATCGGCCCGCATGGTGGCCATGCGCAACGCTACCGACAATGCCAAGTCGCTGGCCGACGATTTGACCCTGGTGATGAACAAGCTGCGGCAGGACAGCATCACCAACGAACTGCTGGACCTGGTGGGCGGCCAGATGGCCCTGGAGGGGTAAGAGACAAGCTCAAGACCCTCGCAGGATTTCGCAACCATCCGGGGCGCTGCACGGCGCGAGCCGTCACCCCCTAGCCCGGCCTTCCCCTTCGACAGTGAAGGGAGCATTTCAGGCAGTTTTCAATTTGTCTTAATCAGTCTGCACAACCTGAGACCTCGGGAGGTCAAGAAGATGCCCGGAAGAATTGTTCAGGTAATCGGTACCGTGGTGGACGTGGAGTTTCCGCCGGACCAACTGCCCAACCTGTTCGATGCCCTGGAACTGGACAACAACGGCGAACGGTTGGTGCTGGAAGTCCAGCAGCACATCGGGAACAACTGGGCCCGCTGCCTGGCGTTGGGTTCTACCGACGGCCTGGCCCGCGGCACCGAGGTAACGGACACCGGCGACAAGGTGCTGGTTCCCGTAGGGCCGGAAACCCTGGGAAGGCTCTTCGACGTGACGGGCACTCCGCTGGACAACCTGGGCATTGTGGAAGCCGGCCAGCGCTGGCCCATTCACCGCCCCGCTCCCGCCTTTGACGACCAGAACCCCGAGATTGAAATTCTCGAGACGGGCATCAAGGTCTTTGACCTGATAACCCCTTTCCCCAAGGGCGGCAAGGTAGGCGCCTACGGCGGCGCCGGCGTGGGCAAGACGGTTATCATCCAGGAGCTTATCCGCAACATCGGCGCCGTTCACCAGGGAGTGTCCGTCTTCGCCGGTGTTGGCGAGCGGTCCCGCGAAGGCAACGACCTGTGGCACGAAATGTCCGACTCCGGGGTATTGGACAGCACGGTGCTGGTATTCGGGCAGATGAACGAGACCCCCGGCGTTCGTGCCCGCATCGGCCTGACCGGTCTGACCATGGCCGAGTATTTCCGCGAAGAGCAGAACCAGGACGTGCTGCTGTTTATTGACAACATTTACCGCTACATCCTGGCCGGCATGGAAGTGTCTGCGCTGCTGGGCCGGATGCCCTCGGCGGTGGGTTACCAGCCCACCCTCAGCACCGAGATGGGCGCCCTGCAGGAGCGGATTACGTCCACCAAGTCCGGTTCCATTACGTCCTTCCAGGCCATCTACGTGCCGGCGGACGACTACACCGACCCAGGTATTGTTACCACCTTCGGCCACCTGGACGCGGTGGTGTCTCTGGAGCGCGCGCTGGCGGCCCAGGCCCTGTACCCGGCGGTGGACCCGCTGGCGTCCTTTGCCCGTATTCTTGAGCCCCGCATCGTGGGCGACGAGCACTATAATGCGGCCCGTGGCGTGCAGCAGGTGCTGCAGCGCTACCGGGACCTGCAGGACATCATAGCCATTCTTGGCATTGAAGAGCTTTCCGAGGAAGACCGGCAGGCTGTGTTCCGGGCCCGCAAGATCCAGCGCTTCCTCACCCAGCCCTTCTTTGTGGCCGAGGCCTTCACCAACCAGCCCGGCAAGTACGTGCCTTTGCGGGAAACGGTGCGCGGCTTCGTGGAAATCCTGGAAGGCAAGCACGACGAACTGCCCGAGCAGGCTTTCTACATGGTTGGCACCATAGACGAGGCCATCGAAAAGGCCGAGCAAATGGCGGCGGTGGGGTAGGCCCCAGCGCGAGAGGTAAGGAGCGAGCGTTAACATGGCCACGATGCGACTGGAAATTATCACCGCGGAACGCGAGGTCTATTCCGACGACGTGGATATCGTCGTTGCCCCTGGCGTGGAAGGAGAGCTCGGCATACTGCCTCGCCACGCCCCTCTTATGACGGCCCTGCAGCCGGGGGAGATCCTCATTCGCAAGGACGGTGAGCCTTCCTACCTGGCGGTATCCGGCGGGTTCATGGAAGTAATGGCCAACCGGGTCACCATCCTGGCCGAGGCCTGCGAGTATTCGGAGGAAATCAGCGAGGAGCGGGCCCAGGCGGCCATGGAAAGGGCCCAGGAGCGCATTCGCAACCAGGGCACCGAGGCCGAACTGGCCGAGGCCCTGAGTTCCATGCGCCGCGCCCAGGTGCGCCTGAACATTGTCCGGCGCCGCCGGCCTCGCGGCGATATGCGGTCAACGGTAGGCACCCAGCCGGGCGGCTGACGTTGCCGGCGCCAACAAGGAACCGGTGAAAATCAGAAACCGGTACGATGCAGGGAAAAGAAGCTAGTAGTCCGACAACTTTGAAATGATGGGTGAAATTGCTTCTCTCCGTCGTTCCGGCGAAGGCCGGAACCCAGGAGTCCTGAAAGTAAGGAACCATGTCCGGCAGTAACCTTCCTGGATTCTGGCCTGCGCCAGAATGACGGGTTTCGATAGTTACCCGTCATTCCAAAGTGGTTGAACTACTAGGGCGCCGATTGCCAAATCGGCGCCCTTGCTTCCTTCGAATCATTGGCCGGACCTTCGACCCTTATTCCAGCGACACTTCATTAGCCAGGTAATAGGTCATGGACTGCAGGGACAGCACCGGGTCAATGCTCCTGACGTTGACGCCCTCCGGTACCTGGGGCATGATGGGCGCATAGTTCAGAATGGCCTTGATGCCGCACTCTACGACTCGGTCCACCACCTGCTGGGTGTAGGCGATGGGCACGGCGACGATAGCAATGCTGACCTGTTGGCGGGACACTACTTCCGCCAGGTGGGACACCGGAAGGACGGTCAAGCCCCCTACTTCCTGGCCCACCACCGACGGATTGTCGTCCAGTGCCGCCACCAACTGGAACCCGTCCGGAGTGAATCCGGGGTAGTTCAAAATAGCCCGGCCCAGGCGTCCCACTCCCACCACGGCCACGTTCCAGGTAACGTTCAAGCCGAGTATCTGCTTCAACTCCTCCAGCAGGTGGTCAACCCGGTAGCCTCTGCCCTGCTTTCCAAAACGGCCAAAGTAGCTCAGGTCCTTGCGAATCTGGGCCGGAGTAATCTGCAGTTTCTCCCCAAGCTGCTGGGAGTTCGCAATCTGGACCCCTTCCGACATTAACTGGCTCAGAGTCCTGACGTATTGGGGCAGGCGGCCGACAACTACGTCCGGCACCTCAGCCCGTATCTGGGAGAATTGAGGAAAGCTATCTGCCATACCGTGTAGCTCGTTCGGCGCAGGGTGCAACTGTACGGTTACGGATTGCGGTTAGCAAAAGAATCTGGCGCATTGTTTGTAGTTGACTCTTAGTCAAATGCAGTGTTTACCGTTCCTAGCTGGTTTACAATCTATATTGTTGCCGTTAATGCGTCAAGATGGATTGCCTCGAATGGGGATGCAGATACGGCAAGCCAAGGCATCGTGATTTGCCAATCAGCATGATTGCATTCTGGAGGTGACAGTTTGCACGTAGGGACCGCCCGTTTGACCCTGTACCTGCCGGAGTCTCACAGCCTGAAGGACCGGCGCCAGGTTGGCCGGTCATTGTCGGCGCGAATTCGGAACAAGTTCAATGTATCGGTGGCGGAAGAGGCCGACAACGACCTGTGGCAGCGGCTCACCCTCCTGGTTTGCGCCGCGAGCAACGAGGCCGCCCATGCCAACGCCATGATTTCCGAGGTGGTGTCTTTCGTAGAGGAGACGAGGCCTGATCTGGAACTCCTGGACTACAATGTGGAGATAATATCGGGGGTCTGATTTGTGAGGGCTTTACGGGAACTTGCTGAATCGGCGCATGAGAGGGGTGGGTGTATTCACCCTCCTGTTTGTTGCCGGTTACTGTCCCAACTCCTCAAGGAATCAACCGTTCAACCCTACGTCCTGGGCGATTAACTCAATGGCCACCTGACTCGGGAAGAGAGCCGAGAAATACTTCCAGGGTTTGCCACATTTCCTCTCCCGCGTTCGCCAGTCCATTGTTATGCTGGGCATCAGGCAACAACAGAAAGCCTTTGGGCTCATTGGCCGCACTGAATAACCTCTCCCCTAGCTCCACCGGAATGATTTCGTCCTTCTCGCCGTGAATAACCAGCAACGGGCCGTGGTAGTTCTTGATGCGGTCAATGGAGTCAAACCGCTTGCCGGTCAGGATGCGCAGGGGCGAAAAGGGATACAGTGTTGCCGCCAGGTCGCTGATGCTGGTGAAGGGTGAAAACAGGACCATGCCGTTGGGTGGAGCGCTGGCTGCCAACTCGGTGGCTACCGCAGTGCCCAACGACCTCCCGAAAAAGACGATACGGTTAGCGTCCACTTCGGGTCTTGCCTCCAAGTAAGCGAGGACGGCCCGAGCATCCCGGTAAACGCCCTGTTCCGAAGGTTGGCCCTCACTCAATCCATACCCCCGGTAATCGAAGATAAAAATGTTCACTGAAAGCAGGTGGTGGAAGAGGGCCAGATCATCAACCCGGTGGCTGATGTTGCCGCCGTTGCCGTGAAACCATAGCAGGGTCTGTTGCCCGGTTGCTCCCGCGTCCAGCTTGGTCTGCTTGGGGCCGGGTATAAACCAGCCGTTCAGCGTTAAACCGTCGCTGGTGGGATAATATACATCGTCGTATTGCAGTCCAACGTCGGCGGGTGTTCGGTCGATGTCCGGCGTGGGGAAGAATATAAACTGCCGCTCCAGGGATTCCAGCAAGTTCATGCCGATACCCAGGGGGCTGAGCACAAGCAGCAGAAGCGCCAGCGGTGCAATGAATCTGGACATGAATGGATGCAGGACATGGTTAATTGCGGTTTCCCCAAGCGGCCAGGTTGACCCGACGGCCGCCCTCGGCGCACGGTTCCAGGTCTTCCACCGACCTTTCCCTGCCCCGCACGGCGCCATTGCAGGCCATGCTGGAAGCGCGGAGTGGCAGCACCACATTATTTGGTCCTTTCAGGGAGGCGCCGGCCGACCCTGGCGGATCATTGTAGGGCATTACGAAGAGGGAAAAGTAGGGAACTATGGTCTTGGTCAAGTCAAGGCTCTCGCTCTTGAGTTAATTACGTGATGGAATAGCGCATCGTTTCCTAACGGCTTCGGCTATGCACAACTTGCGAGATTCTAGGAATCCGCTTAAATCATCTGCAAGCATACATTGATATGCCGAGTCATCAATGAAGTGAGTTTCAAGAATGCTCTTAAGTTTTGCCTCATCGTTACCTAATTTCTCAAGGTACAAAGGTATGTACTCCGACGGTTTTTTTGCTCGCTTTTCCTGATTGGTTCCTTTTGAAATCAAAGTTCGGTTGGAAATAGACTGGACTTTTGGATGACGTAAAAATAGGGACTCCGGAAAAATGTGGTCGTCCTGACAGTCGTCTAGGTCTACCTTTTGCCCTGTCATAGGGTCAATGGATCCACTAACACCCATTAGACTCATAACGCTTCTATATATTCCAGAACGCTGTCCCATAGCCTCATCGAGATCAGTCTCCTCAAAGTTAAAATTCTTAATCCACTCGGGCACCTTTGAATCACTTGCAAACCACTCTCGGATTTCTCCGTAATCTCTGGCCGCGAATGTATCCCCCGACCGCTGATATCGTTCAGAAAAAACGGCGGACCAATACCAACAGTCGAGCTTTTCAAAATATGAAGATGACCTCCTTCTTTGTTCAATTGAATAAAGAAGTGCTGCAAGGGGTACTACCATGGACCTAAAGGGAATCCACCGAGATTGAAATGACCCGTAAGTTTTTTCGAGTCTTGTTACTCCTCTTGAGATATTGGAAACTGCTTGGTTCCAAGAGGAATCAAATTCTTCTGATTTAATGCTCAAAAGGTCTGATTTTTTGCACCGGCCTAACTGAGAGAGACTCATTACCTTTAGAACATTCTCGCAACCTGCCTGGGCACCCACGAAGTCAAAAACAGAGGAGTTTTCTTTGTAATCTGACTCCCAAAGATCCCGCAATCTAACTTCGTGTGGGTATAGCCGAGCAACCAGCAAATCAAAGGTGGAAAGACGCGTGCCAAATCGGTTAATTCTCTCAAAAGTTTCCACTACTGCTTCGGGACTCTGCATGCGTTCAAGCGTAATTACGGGAACTTCGTAATAGAATAGGTTCTTAGCATACTGTTCGACGGTGGCCTTTCGTTCCGTAGTTGCCAAGAAAGTGTCTGCCTTTCCCGTTAACCATGTGTAAAATTCACTCAGGTCCTTAAGAATGCTGAACGGCAACATAGAACCTTGGGCCACCATCTGATTTGCTTCTGCCATTCTCTTGGTACTCCCAAGAGATATACCTTCGACGGCATTCTCGAAATCTTCGGTAAGTAACCTCTCCAAATTGACAAAGAACCTATAGGGGTTGCTAGCGTCCCCCAGGGGCATATTGGGCTGGTAAAGAGCATAGAACACAGAAGTCAATCTCTGTTGCCCATCCAACAAAAGATGTATGTTAAATGGGCCCGAATTAGCCTTCAAATGTGCTTGAGCCACGGGGTTCGTTTCCTCAACTCCTTCTAATAGCCTCATGGAAAAGGGATTTTGATCCGAAGAAGTGGCCAACACAAGAAAGTTCCCCATGAAGTAATCCTGCAATATGGAAACCAAGATTTCCTCCACGTCGTTCTTGGGCCATAGAAAGCTCCTCTGAAAATCGGGTAGCAATAGATCGCCATTTACGGCGTCTTTCACTAATTGCAACAAGTTATGGCCATTAGGCTTGCGTGTGGACATTATGCAATTACTCCCTTAGATCAACCGTAAGTGTATACGGAACGTTCTTCGGATCCCCTAGTCCCCCAAACTGTCCGCCAGGATTTCCAGTACGTCTTTGGCCTGCTTGGTCTGGTCTTCGCCCTTGGACTGGATTCCTTCGGTCATCATTTGCAGGCAGAAGGGACAGGATACGCCCACGGTGTCGGCCCTGGTTTCCAGGAAGTGGTCGGTGCGGGCGTGGTTAATGCGCTCTCCCTGGCTTTCCTCAATCCACATGTGGCCGCCGCCGGCGCCGCAGCAGAAACCCCGTTCGCGGCAGCGGGGCGTCATTTCCACCAGGCGCAGCCCGGGAATGGAACGGGCTATGTTGCGTGGCTGGTCGTAGATGCCGTTGTGCCGCCCCAGGAAGCAGGAGTCGTGATAGGCCATGTCCACGTTCATCATCTTGATGGGCTTGACCCGGCCCTGCTGGATAAGTTCGTCCACGAACTGGCTGTAATGCAGCACCTCGTACTCTCCGCCGAACTGCGGGTACTCGTTGCGCATGGTGTTGAAGCAGTGGGGGCAGATGGTCACGATTTTCTTGACGTTGTAGCCGTTCAGTACCTCAATGTTCTGCGCCGCCAGCATCTGGAACAGGTATTCGTTGCCCATGCGGCGGGCCGGGTCTCCCGTACAGGTCTCCTCGTCGCCCAGGATGGCGAAGTCCACTCCCGCAGACTTCAGCACTTTAACCATGGAACGGGCCGTACCCTGGCTGCGCTGCTCCAGGGCGCCGGTGCAGCCCACCCAGAACAGTATTTCGGCGTCGGGCTTTTCGGCCAGGGTTGGGACATCCAGACCCTCGGCCCAGTCGGTGCGGGAAAACTGGGTGCCCCGCCAAGGATGGCCCCGCTGCTCCATGCTCAGCAGCGCGTTCATGCCCGTCTCGGGGATGCGGGACTCCTCCAGGACCAGGTTGCGGCGCAGGTCCATGATGGTGGGGATGTGTTCCACCACCACGGGGCACTCCTCCATGCAAGCGCCGCAGGAAACGCAGTCCCAAATCATTTGCTCGGGAATGGCCTCGTCAATGATGGGGGTCGGCTCCACATGGTCCGGGTCCCGCGGCCCCTGGTGGCCGATGTTGAGCATGTGTTCCTTCAGGTTTTCGACAATGTGCATGGGAGAGAGTATCTTGCCGGTGGTGTTGGCGGGGCAGGCGTCGGTGCAGCGGCCGCACACGGCGCAGGCGTAACCGTCCAGCAGCTGCTTCCAGGTGAAGTCCTGGACTCGCCCCGCGCCGAACCGCTCGGCATTTTCCAGGTCAATGGACGCCATCGTCCCCCTGGGTTCCAGCGAGCGGAAATAAGCGTTGAGCGGGGCGCCAATCATGTGAATGTGCTTGGAGGTTGGCACGTAAATGCCGAAGCCCAGGATGATTCCCAGGTGCAGCCACCAGAATATAGCGTGAAGCGCCCCGGCTGCCCCGGCTTTCATACCCATAGCCGTGAAGGCATCTGCCAGGATTCCTCCGGCCAGTACCGCGGCCTCGGGCCCCTCACCGCCCGCCACCACGTAGAGGGCGTGGACCAGCAAAGTAGCAACCATCAGGCTCGCCGTCAGGCCAACCACGATGACCGCATCAACATTGCGGGTGAGGTCAAAGCTGAGCCGGTAGGGCCTGGCCCCCCAGCGCCGAGCCAGCATCCAGGCCAGAACCGCCAGGATAAGCACCGCGTAGAGGTCCAGGTAGATGCTGTAAACCTTGACGCCGGTGGCGGTCAGCAGCAACTCGGGGAAGGAATGCCACGCCGAACCGATGAAAATGAAAATTACATAGCTGAGGGAGAAGGACAGGAAGCCCCAGAAAACGAAGGCGTGACCCAGTCCGGCCAGGTCCAGGCTGCGGCTGCGGGCGTCAAGGGAGCCTACCCTTTGCAGCACCTTGCGCTGACCCAGCACTATGCTGACGGCGCCGGTCAGCCGCCTCCAGGGCTGGTCGAATCGTGCAACACTGCGGCCCTGCCGGATGAGGTGTATTACCCGCTTGTAGGCCAGCCATCCTGCCAGCGCCTGCGTGGCAATAAGGGCCAGGTAAACGCCAACCCAGACAGGAATAAAGCCAAAAATATCGCCAGGAGGGACCATGGTAGAGGACTCCGTTCGGTGTAGTTTAGAGTAGGCAAGTAGTGTAACATACGGATGGATTAAACATACTAATACGAGAGAAGGTGCCACAGTGGCAGTTCCGAAGCTAAAGGAGTTCTATAATGCTATCTTAGCAATAGCTTCCGAGTCCTCCCAAGGCAAGAGGGCAGACCAATTCAAAGAGGCCGTGTGCCAGCGGCTCCGACTTTCAGATACGGACATAGCGGAGACGACTTCTTCAGGAATGAAGACAAAGGTGGAAGACCGCACCCGATGGGCAATTTACCACTTACAAAGGGATGGCTTGTTGGAAAGCCCAAGCAGAGGCCTTTACAGGTTAAGCACCAAGGGAAAGGCGTCTTCAACCCACCAATTTGGTGAGCAAAACACAAGGAAAGCTAAGCAGATACAAGGGTCAGCTCACCAGCGAATCGACCATTGGAGTAGAGATTTACCAAAATATAATGAGGAGGACAAACTCGATGATTCCACGCCGGATGAAAAAATGGCATTTTATTTTAGTGAGCAACGGGAAAGATTGGCTCAGGAAATTCTTGACAACGTGAAGGGCATTGCACCTTCCGAGTTCGAGAAGTTGGTTGTGGAGTTGTTGAAAAGGATGGGGTATCGGGATGGCAAAGTGACCGGCGGGTCAGGCGACGGTGGTATAGATGGTGTCCTAAATCAGGATGCTCTTGGTCTGGAAAAGGTCTATGTCCAGGCCAAGAGGTTTGATTACGCCCAAGTTGGCGAACCTGAAATCAGGAACTTTTCGGGGAGCCTCGACCCCTTCGGAGCAAGCAAAGGAGTGTTCATCACTACCTCTGGCTTCTCGGCCACTGCACTCCGAACGGCGGAGAATATATCTCGGGGCGGCAAATTCATCCGACTAATTGGCGGCAATGAACTCGCGGAGCTAATGATTTCACACAACTTAGGTGTCGTCACTGAAATTACCTACGAAGTGAAAAAGCTGGATGCCAACTATTTTACCGCATTGTGACGCTTGGGGATATCGGTCCCCTGGCTGAGAGAAGGGCGGGTTTCAAACTCGTCCCTACTATTTTGACAATGCCGTGTCGCGGCCTGCCGGTCTTATTCCTTCTTGCTTCCCGGTGGCGGTTCATCAAAGGGCTTGCCCTCGCGCTGGGCGGCCTGTTGGCGTTCGTACCAGGCCTGCCACTTTGAACGTTCGCCCTTCACCCCTTCTTTTATGCCTTCCGACTTGCCCCGCTTATACCGGTCCACAATGAGGTATTCTACTATCACGTTGTACACCTCCACGGTGATTATGGAGAAGGCGGCCAGCCAGAGCACGCGGCCCGATGCCAGGCCCATGGCGGTCATTGCCAGTTCCGCAGCGTCCCTGACGTTGAAGACCGAGGACCACGACAGCCATGCCGCTATTCCCGATACCAGGGTGAATAGCAGGCTGAAAGTTGTGAAATAGGCGGCGAACAGCTTGCGGCGGACCGCCCAGATGGATACCTGCTCGTCGGATGGGTCGTAGTCTTCCTGCCTGATTTCCACGTTAACACCGCTGGCCTTTAGCTTTCAAGTGCGCTGCGCCGAATATGTTACGCCCGGCGCGTTACGCCCGGTAGACTACACCAATATGGCAGCGGCGCGCTACCACTGATTGTCATTCTCTTGCAGCGATAAGCTCATCCCTCGCCGGCCGCCTTTTTCCGGCCCTCAATCTGTAGTAAATTATAGTTATTATGGCAGCAACGGATAATGTAACCGGTCCCGCCAGCCCCCTCGTTCCCCGGGTCCTTTCCACCTTCCGTCCCTATACGGGCCGTGTGGCGCTGGTGGGACTTCTGATTGTGGTGACGGCCGGGTTGGGCGTGGTCAACCCCGTGCTGATCCAGGTGGTCTTCGACAACGCCCTCTTTCCCGAGTCCGGCAGCCCCGACATGCGCCTGCTCTGGATTCTCGCCGGCATCATGGCCGGGATAACCGTGTTCAGCGGCGGCCTGGGCATAGTCCAGACTTACCTGACCAACCTGGTGGGCCAGCGGGTGATGCGGGACCTGCGGGACACCCTGTACCGGCACCTGCAGGGCCTTTCACTGGGGTTCTTCACCGACACCCGCACCGGCGAAATCCAGTCCAGGGTGGGTAACGACGTGGGCGGCGTGCAGCGGGTGGTTACCAACACCGTTTCAGACGTCCTATCAAACTGTGTCATTCTAATCAGCACGGTCATTGCCATGCTGGTGCTTTCGTGGGAACTGACCATCGTGGCGGTGGCAACGGCGCCGGTGTTTTTCGCCATCAGCCGGGTTGTGGGGGCCAGGCGCCGGGCGATTGCCGCCGAAGCCCAGCGGTCCACCGCCGAAATGACCGCCATTACCCAGGAAACTCTCTCCATATCCGGTATCATGCTGGCCAAGCTGTTTGGCCGCCAGGGCCGCGAGATTGACCGCTTCCACCAGGAGAACCAGCGGCTTTCGGACCTGATAATCCGGCAGCAGATGACCGGCCAGTCCTTCTTCACGCTGATGCAGATATTCTTCTCCGTATCCCCCGTGGTCATCTACCTGTTGGCCGGCTACATGCTGATGGGCAGCGGCCTGAACCAGATATCCCCCGGCACTATTGTCGCTTTTACCACCCTGCAGAGCCGGCTTTACTTTCCCATCGGCAGGCTGCTGGAGGTTTCTGTGGAATTGCAGGCCTCCCTGGCCCTGTTTGAGCGAATATTCGGTTACCTGGACATCAAGCCCGAGATAGTTGACGAACCGGACGCCATATCTCTGGCGCCGGAGCAAGTGGCCGGCGCCATCGCTTTTGATTCGGTGCGGGTCAACTACTCGGCCCACCAGGAGGCGTGGCGTATCGGCATCGAGTCCCCGGAGGTGGGAGTTGACGCGGACGCCGGTAAGGTCGAAGAAAACGGGAACGCATCCCAGTGGGCTCTCGACGGAGTCAGCTTTGCTATAAGGCCGGGGCAGTTGGTCGCGTTCGTCGGCCCCAGCGGCGCGGGTAAGACTACAATCTCATACCTGATTCCCAGGTTGTATGACGCCACCGAAGGAGTGATATCCATTGACGGCATAGACGTCCGCCACATCAGGCAGGCCTCCCTCGCCGGCCTAATCGGGTACGTCACCCAGGAGAGCTACCTGTTCCACGCCAGCATCCGGGAAAACCTCATTTACGGCAATCCGGCCGCCAGCCAGCAGGATGTGGAAGCGTCGGCGCGGGCGGCTTTCATTCACGACAGGATAATGGAGTTTCCCGAAGGCTACGATACGGTGGTGGGGGAGCGGGGTTACCGGCTATCCGGCGGGGAGCGCCAGAGGCTTGCCATCGCCCGTGTAATTCTGCACCAGCCCCGCATATTGATTTTGGACGAGGCAACCTCGGCCTTGGACACCGCCAGCGAGCGGTACGTGCAATCGGCCCTGCAGCCCCTGATGCGGGGACGGACCACCGTGGCCATCGCCCACCGTCTGTCCACCATTATGGCGGCGGACGTTATATACGCCATAGACCACGGTCGGGTGGTCGAGCAGGGTTCTCACCTGGAACTGCTGGCCCGTGGCGGCCTGTACGCCCGCCTGTATGAAGAGCAGTTTGAAAGCGGCCTGGTCGAGTGCTACTGCGAAGACGGGGTGGTGATGAGCGACGGGGAGATAGTGCTGCCGGAGCCGGCGGGAGTGTTGGCCTGAATTCACCCTGTACCAGCAGGGCATGAACGGGCCGGCGCCGCATAGTTGGCGCCGGCCGGCCCGTGCCTGCCATTAGCTTCTACAGACGCCTACCCCTTCAACCGCGGAATAACCTCGTTACCCATCAACTCAATCTGACTCAGGGTTGCTTCCTGGGACATTCCGGGCCACTGCATCCGGAAAATCAGGTAATTTACGCCCAGTTCTTTTTCGTAGCGTTGAATTTCCGATGATACGTCCTCCGGGGAACCCAGCAGGAAGCGGTCACGGGCCAGGTCCTGGTAGGGGACTGAGAAACTCTCCTCACCGGGCAGGGCCTTATCCTGGCCCCAGGCGGCGTAGGCGGCGTACTTGGGGGCCAGCCAGGGCTCGCTTTCCACGTAGGCCGTCTCCCGGTCCTGGGCCACGTACAGTTCCCGCATCATGGGCAGGGCTTCGGGAGTGGGCTGGCCGGCCCGTTCCAGGGCCGCCTGGTATCCCTGCCACTGCTCGCCCACCATCTGCACCGTGGCGTGGGGATTCACCAGCCAGGGGTATCCCCAGCGCGCCGCCCGGCGAATTGCCACGTCGTTGTTGGCGGCAACCCAAATGGGCGGGTGGGGTTTCTGCACCGGCTTGGTGGAGGGCGAAACCCGGGGCACGGTATAAAACTGCCCTTCAAATTCCACCTCTTCCTGCGTCCAAAGCAGTTTCATTACTTCCAGGGCTTCGCGCAGGCGGGCGACCCGTTCCCCGCGCTGGACTCCGAAGGAGGTATATTCCTCGTCCCGGTAGCCCAAGCCTACGCCGAAGATGAACCGGCCGCCGCAGATGGCGTCCATGGTGGCGACGCTCTCCGCCAGTTCCACCGGGTTGTGCAGCGGTACCAGTATGACGGTTGCCGCCACTTCCATGTCCCCGGCCTCCGCGGCCAGGCGGGCCAGCAGGGGGAAGCTGGAGCTCATCTGGTAGGGCGCCGCCAGGTAGTGCTGCCCGGTGCAAATCAGGTCAAAGCCCGCCTCCCTGGCCGCCCTGACCTGCTCGGCGCTCTCCTGGATTTTCTGGGCGAAAGACTCCCCGGGCAGGTATTGGTTGGTAACGAAAAATCCCAGTTTCATGTTTGCTCCCTGCGCTTTCCATCTCTGTATTTTGCCGGCTTGCGGTCTTGCCGATTTGATGCTCTACCTATTCTAAACTAATACCAAAGTGGGATGCTCATTTTGCCTCGGTCAAGCTTGGCCAGGGTCAGGCGGCTACCCTCACACCCTGCCCCTCTCCCTCCGGTAGAGGGGAGATGGAACAATTCGCATTTTACATCGGTATCGGTTTGGTGGCCGCAGTCTCAAAAAACAATCTGCAAGAAATTATCTTGCAGGCCCTGATTTTTACGGAAACTTGACGCTTTAAGGCACGGCGGGTGTTGTGGAAAGCTGGACTATTGAGATAAAGTAATGCCAAATGGGGTTTGGGGGATAGGGATGAAGATAGCCAAGTTCCGTGCCGGGAATCGCACCGCTCACGGTGTTCTATTGGGAGACGAAGTCGCTGAGATACGGGGCAGCATATATACCAGCTTCCGAATTACTGACAATCGCCACTTGCTTTCCGACGTCAGGTTGCTGCCGCCGACCGACCCGGGCGAGCTTTGGGGCCCGGGTCTTAACTTCGTAGATCACCTGGAATATGCGGGTTCCGTATTCGGCCAGGAAGCCATGCCGGTTCCGGAGAGACCCCAGCCGTGGCGAAAGGGTAGAAACGCCCTCACCGGCACCCAGGACCCCATTATCATTCCCAAGGATACCGCGGGGGAAGTCCACTACGAAGGGGAGGCGGTGGCGGTTATCGGTAAGGTGTGCCGGCGCATTCCGCCTGAAAGGGCTTCCCAGTATATTCTTGGCTACACCTGCGGCAACGACGTAAGTGAACGCGCCTGGCAAAAGGACGACTGGACTTTCTGGCGCGCCAAGGGAGCCGACACCTTTGCCCCGGTGGGCCCCTGGATAGAAACGGAAGTTGACCCCACGCAGCTTGACCTTGTGGTCCGCATAAACGGGGAAGAGGTCCAGCGGTGCAACACCTCGGACATGCTCTTCAGCTTCGCGGAAATAGTCAGCTATATCAGCCAGCACGTTACGCTGCGCCCCGGGGACCTGGTATTTTCGGGAGCCACCGGCGTCACCCGCGCCATTCTGCCGGGGGACACGGTGGAGGTGGAGATACCGGGCATTGGCACCCTGACCAATCCGGTAGTGGCCGAGTTTGAGACCAGCGAAGCGTAGAACGGCCCTGGAGAATGCCATACCGCAGGCCAATACCGCGGGAGCAGGAAATGGTAGAAGTCAGGTTCCTGCTGACTCAAGGGTGATTCAACTCATCAGAACCGATGGATAGTACTTCCGTTCACCCTGAGCTAGTCGAAGGGCCGCCCGTTCACGGTTCGACAGGCTCACCATGAGCGGACTACCAGTTTACCCATGAATGCAAAGTGGTCAAGCTTCCAGTAGTTTGACCACTTTGCATTCATGGGTGATATTGCTTCTCTCAGTCGTTCCGGCGAAGGCCGGAACCCAGGAGTCCTGAAGGTAAGGAACGATCTCCGGCGTAACCTTCCTGGATTCTGGCCTGCGCCAGAATGACGGGTCTCGATAGTTACCAGTCATTCCAAAGTGGTCAAACTACTGGGCGCTGCCGTTAAAGGGAATCGGCTGGCGGCCTCTGCCAAAAGACTACCGGACATGAAGCGCCGTCTTTGCTCAACGGTCGGCTCCGTGCCTCTTCCGCAGGTTACCCCGTTCTGGTCTCGCCCGCTGCCTCCACGCCACCCTGCGGCTGCGCATCTCCCGTTCGGGAAGCGGGCAGAGACGGCTTTCCGGCCAGGGCAAACATCACCGCGCTCAGTACAAACATTGGCGCGAAGGTGGCAAGCACTATCACGTAACTGTCGGTGGTATCCCTGATCCATCCCGCATAGATGGGCGCGATGAACATTCCGATGTTGTGGAAGATGCTCATTGCCCCCATGAGGCTGGCAAAGCGGTTCCTGCCAAAGTAGTCTCCCACCATTATCCAGTTGACCGAAGTGATCCCTTCCACAATGGCCAGACCCAGGATAAAGACCACCAGGGCCGGCCACTGGGGCAGCAGCCACAAACCCAACAGGCCCACGGCCCCTAAGTTCATGCCGTAAAACAGCAGCTTTCGGGGCGAAAGGCGCCCGCCGGCCACGCCCAGCAGGAAGCGCAGCGGAATGGCCATGAAGAACATGACCGACGCGGCCAGCGTGGCTACATCCTCGGTCATTCCCTTCCACACCAGCAGGGGGAAGAGGTGGATGATTATGGAGTTGGTGGCGGAAACGCGTGTAATCACGCCCATCAGGATTAGCCAGAAAGCGCGGGTGCGCAGGGCCTGCCTGACGGTGAAGTTCTGCTCCTCGCCGGTGGAGGCCGCCGTGCCGCCGTGGTGGTGGCCGCCTCCCCGGGAAGTACGGGCAGCCTGAGCGGCGCCGGCCGGCGGGTCGCCGTCGGGGCGCAGGCCCATGTCCTCGGGGCGGCTCCGAATTACATAGGCTACGGGCAGCGTCAGGACCGTGACAAACAGGCCGATGATGAAAACGGTGGGTCTCCAGTCCAGGAACACGATGCCCAGGTGCAGGAGGGGGACCACGATGGCGCCCCCGCCGGCAAAGGCAGTCATCAACGTGGAAAGGGCCACCGCCTTCCGCCTGACAAACCACTGGTTTACCGTGGCCATGAGGGTCTGGCCCAGCCCGGCGGTCTTGCCCACCGATACCACGCCCACAAACAGCAGGACCAGTTGCCAGTATTCTTGGGCAAAAGCCAGGAGCATCAGGCCAATGCCGGCGGTCAGGCCGCCAAAGAGAATCATGGGACGAGAGCCGAACTTGTCCACCAGCCATCCCACCAGGGGAGCCCCCAGTCCGCCTTCGGCCCGCGCCAGGCTGAAAACCAGGGACATGGCGGCGTAGGAAACGCCCATGTCCATGCGGATAGGTTCAAAGAAACGGGGAAAGCCGGTGGAGATGGCGCCGTTGCCAAACATCCCCTGCATACAGGAGACGGCGACAACGTACCAACCATAAAAAATGCGGCCCTGCCGCCGCTGCGTGGAAGCCTCTTCAGTTGGTCCGGCGCCGGTACCGGGGTTGGTGGAAGTATCGTTCATGGTAGCGGCAATATATTATCGTAGGCACAAATAAACAGTCAAGGCAAATATCACGCCAGGCTATATAATGCTGCCATAGCTTGTCCCCTCGTTCAGAGAACCCTCGTCTGGCAAGAGGCATAAACGGTTCCGGCCTTCCAGGTGCGCTGGAGCTGGAACTGCCGGCGGTTGGCCTGACGCGCAATCCTGTGCCAGAATACTCCCATGCAGTCCAACCCCACTGAGTCCATGCTTCTGGAAAGCCTGCTCAGGCGAGACAAGGCGCTGGTCCTCGTCGCCCTGGCGGCCATAACCCTGCTGGCCTGGGCGTACCTGTTCTACCTGGCCCCGGGCATGTCCCGCATGGACAGCGTGGGCGAACTGGGCGGCATGGCAACGGCCCAGATGTCGGTGGGATTCAGGCCGGTGGATTTTGGCCTGATGTTCCTGATGTGGGCCGTGATGATGGTAGGGATGATGGTCCCTTCCGCTGCCCCCATGATTCTGGCCTTCGCCGGCATCAACCGGCGCCGGCGGCAGCAGGGCAATCCCTACGTGCCCACGGTGGTCTTTCTCTCCGGCTACCTGCTGGTGTGGGCGGGGTTTTCCGTGGCGGCTACCCTGTTCCAGTTCGCCCTGATTTTTGCCATACTGGGCTACCACATCCTGGCTTCCGGCCCCGTGATTGGGGGGGCGCTGCTGTTGGCGGCGGGGGCATTCCAGTTGAGCCCCATCAAGGCCGCCTGCTTGCGCCACTGCCGCACTCCCATGGGTTTTATCACCAACGACTGGCGGGAGGGCAGCCGGGGCGCCCTGCTGATGGGTCTGCACCACGGCGCTTACTGCCTGGGCTGCTGCTGGGCCCTGATGGGCCTGCTGTTCCTGCTGGGCGTGATGAACCTGCTCTGGATTGCGGCGCTGGCGGCCGTCGTCCTGGTGGAGAAGGTGGCTCCCGCCGGAGCCTGGGTGTCCCGTTTGCTGGGGCTGGCCTTCCTGGCCTGGGGCGCGTGGCTGCTGGTGGGAGCATGGCTCTGATCGTTGAATTCAAACATGGATGGACAGGTTGGAGGGATTGTTTGCTGCCTGCCTTTCCATTTCCTGAAAGTCCTGTTCATCCATGTTGACATAAGGGGGAAACAGAATTGCCAAGTCACGCCGATACCCACGATTGGGACAAGCTGGCGAGGTGGCAGAAGGACCTGGAGGCCGCCGAACCTGACGGGCCGGCGGTCTATGCCGTCTTCCTGGTCTCTGAGAAAGACACCATTGCCCACGACGTCTTTCGCTCCTTAAGGGCCAGCTTCGAGGAGCGGGGAGCGGGTTTCGCCCACCTGGTAATCTTCGGTCAGCATGGAGTATCCGCCACGGCGCGGGCCCTGCAGGGGGAGTTGGGCCTTGCCGGTGAAGGACTTCCGGCCCTGGCGCTATTTGGCGGCGACGCCGAGGACGGGGAATATATCACGATGGACCTGGTATCCCTGGCTCGGGGCAGCGAAACGGAACCGGAGCAGGCGGACGCCTTCTGGACCAGCGCCATGTTCAGGTCAGATGAGGTAATGAGCGGCGCCGCGTCCCTTGACCCGGCCATGGTCACCAACGTGTTGTCAGTCCCAACCGGCGGTCAGCCGGGCCCGGTGACAGTTGATTTTGAAGAGGTCCTCTTGTGGGCCGAGACGAAAATGGACGAGTCCATTGAGGCCGGCGGACCCGCCGAGTTGAACCGGGTACTGGGTAAGCGGCTTTCCGACATTTGCGCGGCGGCGGTCGGTTCCCTGGGAAAACAAGATGGAAACTGAACCTTTTCTTGCCACCACCCCATCCCGGTGCTACCATTGCGCCTAAGCTGAGTATGGAGGTAACAACATGGCTCTCATTTCCAACCTGGGCCACGTGGGCATAATTTGCGATGATTTTTTGAAGATGCGCGACTTTTACACCCGCGTTCTTGGCCTGACCGTCACCGACGAGGACCCTGACCGGGGAAGCTGCTTCCTCAGCGCGGACCCGGAGAACGAGCATCACGAACTGAACCTGGGCCAGGCTAACGAAAACCGGCCCCGCACCCAGAACGTGGGGCAGGTATCGTTCATCGTCCCCAACATGGAGGCCCTGAGGGAACTGGACCGCCGGTTCAAGGCTGAGGGCACCACCATCCTGCGCACGGTTACCCACGGGATTTCCAACAGCATCTATTTTGAAGACCCCGAGGGCAATATTGGCGAGGTCTATTACAAGACCGGCTACGTGGTCAAGCAGGGTTTCAGCCGCCCCATTGACCTGGAAGCGCAGTCGGACGATGAGATAATGTCCTTTGCCCAGAGCTTCGAGGCCTCCGAGGGCCCGTTCCAGGGCGCCAAGCTCCCCGTTGGCAGCGCAGATTAACAGCCCGCCAGGCTTGCGGTGTTTCCAGTCCCGAGGCACAGTAGAGATAGTGCCTGTTTCAAAAGTCCCTTCCACCGTTAAAGTGGGAGGGACTTTGCAATAGTCTCTAAATGATTCTTGAAACAGCTTCGGCGGCCCGTCGTAAAATTGGAGGTAGAAGTCCTTGAGCGTACCATTTCGTCGTTCCCGCGAAGGCGGGAACCTCGGCCGGCTGGGGTCGAGATTCCTGCCTTCGCAGGAATGACGGTGCATTTGACGACACTCCTTGGCCACTGAAACCCATCGCATTGCAGGCTCTTGACCGGCAAGTTGGTTTTAGGTGAAAGCAAAAGCCGTGGGGCGGGTCTCAGACCCGCCCCACAGTTATTTTCCATGGCGCCGCTTGACGTGGCTACTTGAATGCGGGCATTACCTCTTCGGTAATCAGCTTCAAGCTGCGGCGCACCGCCTCCGGGGGCAGTTGGTTGCCGGGGTTGAGTTCCGCGGTAAAGCCGGTTATCCCCAGCTTCTCCCGGTACTGGTGCAGCTTGTCAATAACCTGGTCCGGGCTGCCGACAATCACCTTGGTGTCGAGGATTTCCTGGTATGACATCGTTTCCAGGCGAGCCAACCGGGCCCGCCGGGCTTCTATTAGTTCCTGGCCGCCGGTTACGTCGGCGAGGGCCTCTTCAAACCGGCCCTGCTGGAAGCGTTCCCGCATCCGCCGGAAATAGCTCTCAATGGACTCCCGGGGCTCCTCCTGGGCATCCTCCTCGGTGGGAGCCACATACATGGGGAACCGAACCGAAATGTCGCCACTGTCCCCCTCGTGCCCAGCCTTGTGCCACGCGGCATGGTAATGCTTCAGGTTGGTCTCCAGCTCATTTACGTCCATGCCCCGCATGGAGAGGAATATGGGGAAGCCCAACCGGCCAACCCGCTCAAAGCTCTCCTCGCCGCTGGATGCCAGGCGGATTTTTGGATGGGGCTTGGTGTAGGGGCGGGGAGTGAGGCGGGCGTTGGTAATGTGGTTGTATTTGCCTTCGTAGGAGAAGGACTCCTCGGTGAAGGCCCGCAGGATAATTTCCAGTGCCTCTTGGAATCTGTCCTTGCTCTCCATGTAGTCCAGGCCCATGGTGTCGTAGGCCCGCATGTTGCCGCTCCGGCCCACGCCGAACTCGAACCGACCCTCGCTTATCTGGTCCACGGTGGCGGCTTCTTCGGCTATACGTAGCGGGTGGATGAGCGGCAGCACGTGGACTGCCGAGCCTACGCGCAGGTTTTTGGTTCTGGATGCAATGGCGCTGGCTATAACCATCTGGGCGGAGTGGACTGCCCTTTCCGGCGTAAAGTGGGTTTCCCCCAGCCACACGGTATCAAGCCCGAGTTCGTCCGCCAGATCTACCAGTTCAAAGTTCTCACGGAAGGCTGCTTCATGAGAGCCGCCACCTGTGGGGAAGTCCAGGAAAATTCCGAAGTCCATCAGGGTTTACCTCCTGATCGGCAGCGTTAGGGTTGCGGCCCCGGTTCTAAACCCGGTTGTATCCCTTGTTCGGCGGCGGGGCAAAACCGCTGTTATTGCCCAAATTCTAGCCTTTTGCTATCAACAGGTCAAATATAATCTTGAACCTATTATCAACGGTCAAGAGGTCTTGCCCCGACTCCTGCAGCAACGTTGGGAGCCGGGACTGCCTACAGACTGATTAGGGGGTGTCGTCAAATTGAATGTGGGGGCTTCCTAGCGTCCCCTTTCGTCGTTCCCGCGAAGGCGGGAACCTCGACCGGCAGTAGTTAAGATTCCTGCCTTCGCAGGA
>DAOUIY010000007.1:0-38217 GCA_034423215.1 Dehalococcoidia bacterium | reverse complement strand
TTCCTGCGAAGGCAGGAATCTTAACTACTGCCGGTCGAGGTTCCCGCCTTCGCGGGAACGACGAAAAGGGACGCTAGGAAGCCCCCACATTCAATTTGACGACACGCCCTAAGGCACAGGAGAGGATTTTGTACAAGATAGGAATAGACGTTGGTGGCACTTTTACCGATTTCGTTGTGGCCGGCGAGGATTCACCGCCTCGCTTTTTCAAGACCCAGTCCACTCCCCAGGACCCTTCCGTGGGTGTCATGGCCGGGTTGGAGGAAGCCGCCGCAGCCTTTGGGCTGACCCTTGACGGCTTCCTCAGCGATACGGACCTGGTAATCCACGGGTCCACGGTGGCTACCAACACCCTGGTGGAACGTAAAGGCGCAAAAGTTGGCCTGCTGACCACCGACGGCTTTCGCGACCTGCTGGAGATGCGGGAAGGTCTGAAGGAGGACCGCTACAATCTCCGCATGAAGCCTGCCGAGCCCCTGGCGGCCCGCTACCTCAGGGCCGGCGTTCCCGAACGTATTCGCTCCAACGGCCAGGTGGAGCAACCCCTGGACCAGGCAGCGCTGGTCGAGTCCCTCGAGAGCCTGGTCAGCCAGGGCGCCGATGCGCTGGCGGTCTGCTTTCTCTTTTCGTATCTGAACCCCTCCCACGAACGGCAGGCCTGGGAGACCATTAACCGCTATTTTCCCGACCTTTACACCTCCCTCTCCCACGAGGTAATCCCCCAAATCAAGGAGTTTGACCGCCTCAGCACCACGGTGATTAACTCCTACGTCGGGCCGGTGTTCAGCCGCTACCTCTCCAACCTGGGGGAACGTTTTGCGGCGTATCCCCGGCTGCGCGACGTATTGATTATGCAGTCCAACGGCGGCGTTGCTCCCATAGAGGACTCGGCGCGCATGGCGGTACGGGCCATCCTTTCCGGCCCGGCTGGCGGTGTCAGCGCCGCTGCCTATATTGGTCAACTGCTCGGCGAACCCAGGATAATCGCCTTCGACATGGGCGGCACCAGCACCGACATTTCTCTCATCGAAAACGGTACGCCCCACATAACCAGCGAGAAGTTCGAGGCCGGCTGGAAGATTGCGGCGCCCATGATTGACATTCACACCCTGGGCGCCGGCGGCGGGAGCATTGCCAGGGTGGACGACGGCGGCATTCTCCACGTAGGCCCGGAAAGCGCCGGCGCCGAACCCGGTCCTGCCTGCTACGGCAAGGGCGGGTCCCGGCCCACGGTCACCGATGCCAACCTGGCCCTGGGGTACCTGGACGCCGCCAACTTCCTGGGCGGCCGGGCCCGGCTGGACCCCGCAGCCGCCAACCGCGCCCTGTCGGACGATGTTGCTACACCCTTGAACCTGGGCAACGTCGAGGCGGCCTATGGCGTTTACAAGCTGGTCTGCACCACCATTGCCGAGGGTATCAGGCTGATGTCCGTCCAGCGCGGCGTGGACCCCCGGGGCTTTACCCTGATGGGATTCGGCGGCGCCTCCGGCCTCCACGCCGCAGAGGTGGCGCGGCAGTTGCAGGTGGAGAACGTGTACATCCCAGCATCGGCGCCGGTCCTGTCGGCCTACGGAATGCTCAACACAGACATCAAGTACGACTTCTCCCGTTCATATCCGGTCAGCCTGGATTCCCTGGACCTGGCTGAACTTGGCGCCATCCTGGCCGAACTGGAGGGTCAGGGAAGGGAAAAGCTGCTGGAACGGAACGTGGCAGCGGAAGCAGTGGAGATTCACCGTACCGCCGACATGCGTTACCTGGACCAGATTTACGAAGTCACTGTGCCCCTGCCGGCCCTGTCCCTGGAGGAGGCGGATTTCCTTGCCGCCCTGGAGTCCAATTTCCACCACAGGTACCAGGAACTCTTCTCCTACAACCAGCAGGACCAGGAGGTGAGGTTGGTAAACCTGCGGGTAACGGCAGTGGGCAAGCTCCCCAGGATTTCCCAGGCTGACCCGGTTGGCGATGCCGCCGGCTCCGTTCCCCACCCGGTCGGAAGCCGCCAGGTTTTCCTGGATGGGTGGCGGGAGGCTCAAATCTATGCCGCGAATACTTTGGCGTCCGGCTCAAAAATTGCCGGCCCCGCCGTGCTGGAGTCGGAATTCACCACCATCCTGGTGTGGCCGGGAGACGTGGCTGCGGTGGATTCCCTGGGCGGCATTGCCCTGCGAGTGTGCCAGGCAGTTGACGCGACAGTTCCCGGCAACAGCGGCCGCCCGGGCCTGGAAAGTGATGGGGCAAATGCCGGCCGCATAGACCCCATTACCCTGGCCGTGGTGGAGCACCGCCTTGAGTCCATCGCCCAGGAAATGACCGAAGCCATGCTGCGCACCGCCATGTCCCAGATTCTCAACTCCAGCCGCGACTTTTCCACCGCCATCCTGGACGGCGACTGTCAACTGGTGGCCCAGGGAGAGGGGATACCGGTCCACATAAGCGCCCTGCCCGTGGCTGGCGCCGCCGTGCGCGACTACTTCGGGGACAGTATTTCCGACGGCGACCTGTTCATCCTTAACGACCCTTACTTTGGCGGCAGCCACCTGCCGGACATTACCATCATCCGGCCCATTTTCTACGAAGGAAGGTTGCTGTTCTACGGCGTCAACCGCGCCCATCACAGCGATGTGGGCGGGGGCACCCACGGCGGGTATAACCCTGGCGCCAACGAGATATTCCAGGAAGGCCTTCGCATCCCCCCGCTGAAGCTCTACGAAAAGGGTGTGCCGCGCGACGACCTGCTGCACATGCTTTCGGCCAACGTGAGGCAGCCCGAGAACTTCCTGGGGGACTTGAACGCCCAAATAGGTTCGGTCATGTTGGCTGCCCGGCGAATCGAAACCCTGGTAAACGCCTACGGCCCCGACAGGCTCATGTCGGTGGTTGCCGAAATCCTCTCCGCCACCGAGCGGCAGGTGAGACGCTTCATTTCCCAGTGGCCCGATGGTACGTACCACGGGGAGTCGCTGGTGGACGATGACGGCTTTGACAGCCGCCTGGTGCCCATCCGGGCGAAAGTAACCATTGCCGGCGACGGCATGACCATTGACCTCAGCGACTCCAGCCCCCAGGTTGAGGGGTTCATCAACAGCGCCTACGCCAATACCCGGTCCCTGGCCCACGCCGCCATAATGTATCTGGCCCCCCTGGATGTGGCCCGCAACGAAGGCTCCATGCGGCCCGTTCGGATAATAGCCCCCAAGGGCCTCATCGTTAATGCCAACCCCCCGGCCCCGGTTTGCATGAGCACCAACCACTGCGCCGAAGAGGTGGTGGAGGCGGTGTTCAAGGCCTTGGCCCCGGCCATACCCGGCGCGGTTTCATCCGGCTTTTCCCGGCGGCTGCGCTACGCCATCACCGGCCGGGACCCCAGGACGGGCCGCCGGTTCATCTGGCACTTCTTTCTCGCCCGGGGCGGCGGGGGCGCCTCCCGGGGTTACGATGGCTGGCCCAACGTGGGCGAAATTAACGTGGCCGGCGGAATCCGCTCGCCCAGCATAGAGGTAACGGAGGAGCGGTTTCCTTTCTTCATCAAGCGCCACGAACTGCGGCCCGACTCCGGGGGAGCGGGAGCCTGGCGCGGCGGTCTGGGCGCGGTGTGTGACCTGGTTTATGAGGGAGACGGCCCCGCCCTGCTCAACACCGCCGGCGACGGCATCATCGTGCCTCCCTTCGGCCTGTTCGGCGCCGATGACGGCCTGCCCCACCACTACAAGATTGTGTCTGGCGAGTCGGAGAGAGTCCTGGGCTCAAAGGAGGTGGGAGTGCCCGTCCAACCCGGCGACCACATCATCTGTCTCTCCTCCGGCGGCGGAGGCTTCGGGCCCGCCGAAGACCGGGAACAAGAGGCAAGGGAGTGGGACCTGAAAAACGGTTACGTGACTGGGTAAGGGGTTCTGGCCCAGGTTAATTCTATGGCACCCAGCGGTTCAGTTCAGTTGAATTGATACTTGGCCCGGCCCTCAACCCGTCGTTCCCGCAAAGGCGGGAAGGCGGATTCACATATGCGATGGACCACCAGGGCGTATCGCCAAATGCACCGTCATTCCTGCGAAGGCAGGGATCTCGCCCCCAGCCGGTCGAGCTTCCCGCCTGCGCGGGAACGGCGAAAAAGGACCCTCCGAGACTTCCACCTTCAACTTGACGACCGGCCCACAGCCAATACCGAGGTGAGATGCGCCTAGCCCCATCTCCCCTCTCCCTCAGGGAGAGGGGCCGGGGGTGAGGGCTCCCACCTAACCCCTACCACACCTCGCCCAAGCAAAATGCTCATCCTAATTTGTCTCTAGTGGTTCAACCACTTTGGAATGACGGGTAACTATCGAAACCCGTCATTCTGGCGCAGGCCAGAATCCAGGAAGGTTAGCGCGGGACATGGTTCCTTACCTTCAGGACTCCTGGCTTCCGGCCTTCGCCGGAACGACGGAGAGAAGCAATTTCACCCGTCATGTCAAAATTGTCAGACTACTAGTTTAGCTCCCCCTGCACGATTCCCGCCGCCGGTCTCCCGTTGGCAGCCTACCCTCACAGGATGGCTAAAGCCCGCCGGGCATCAGGGCGAGGGCTGGCTCCCCGGCCCCCACGTAATTCCAAAATCCGCCCGGGCCGCCAGTTGGCCGGTGAAGGTACTGGCGTCCTGGAGCGCCAGGTACACGGCGCACGGGCCGACGGCGCTGGGGTCCACCCTCTCGTGCCAGTCCCGCTGGGTCCACGGAATGGCCGCGGAACCCTCGCTGCGCATGGACCCGGGACTGAGTATGTTGACGGCGATATTGTGCTCCCGCACCTCGTCGGCCAGGCAAAGGCTGAACATGTGGACCGCCGCCTTGCTGGCGCTGTAAAGCACGCCCCCTCCCTGGGCCGGGTCGGTGGCCATCCTGGAGCCAATGTTGATGATGCTGCCCTTCCCCTGTTCCATCATGGTTGGCAGTACGGCCCGGGTACACAGGTAAGGTCCGCCCACGTTGACCCGGATAAGCTGGTCCCAACGGATCGGGTCAATCTCCAGGATGGACTCGCCCAGCACCATGGCCCCGGCGTTGTTGAAGAGGACGTCTATCCTGCCATGCCGCTCCAGGGCCTGGCGCACCATTTCGTTAACCTGGGACTCGTCGGTAACGTCGCAGTTGACCGCCAGCACATCGCCGCCGGCCTCCTCGATTTCTGACGCCGTCTCTTCCAGGGTGCCGGTAAGGCCGGTGGGTGACTGGCTGCGGGCGCTGATTACCACGCTGGCCCCTTCACGGGCGTACTCTCTGGCGATGGCTCTCCCCAGTCCCCTGCTGGCTCCGGTGACGATAGCGACCATTCCGTCCATCTGACCCATGGTAGAACTCCTTTAGCTGCCCGCGCCTGCCAGGCGGGAGACGCAGCGGGCCGGGTCCGACTCCCCTAGCGCGGGTGGCCTGTGCCCGGTGTGCATGAAATCGGCAATCAACTTTCCGGCCATCGGCCCCCGCCCGAAGCCCGAGGACGCCAGCCCGCCGACGATGTAGAGATTTTCCATTTGGGGAATGCTGCCAATGACCGGCTTGCCGTCCAGGGAAAAGGGCATCAGGCCCGCCCAGGTGCGGGCAATAGCCAATTGACCCAGCATGGGCAGCAACTCCCGGACGTGGCCGAAGTTTACCTCTATTCCCGCCCGGTCAACCGTCTTGTCGTAACCTGCCATCTGCCGGTCGCCGCCAAAGACCAGTTCACCGTCCCTGGACTGCCGCCCGTACAGGTGCCTGGTTACCCGGCGACCGCCCAGGTGGGTCAACTCCGGTGGTGTGTCCCTGTCGTTACCGGGCTTGTCCCCCCAGTGCATTGGCGATTCCGCAGCCGAAAGGGAGTGAAACACCCTGGGCGGTAGGGGTCCGGCGGCCCACATCTGGCCCCTCACCGGAACTATGGGAATGCGCAGTCCCAGCATTTCCCCCAGAGGCCCGCACCAAGCCCCGGCAGCCAGCGCCAGTTGTCTCGCCGTGTGAGTTTCCTCGGCCCGGACACCGGCTTGGACTCCGGACTCGTTTCCCGCCTGGACGCGGGAACAGGTCACGCGAAAGGCGCCGTCCGCCTGCCTGGTGATGGCCGTCACCTCCCGCCTGGTCAGCGTGTGGGCCCCCAACCGCTCGGCGGCGACGGCAAAGGCCCGGGTCGCCTTCACCGGGTCGGCCTGGGCCCGCAGGGGAAAGTGTACTGCGCCCCGCAGTCCAGGGTTGAGTTCCGGCTCCAGGGCCCGGGCCTCTCTTACCGTAAGCAGCTCCAGGGTGTAACCCTGCGACTTCAGGGCCAGCACGTTGTCCCGCGAGTACGCGTACTCTTCAGCCGTTTGGATGGCCTGCAGCGCCCCGGAGGCGCGAAACTCCAGGTCAAGGCCCAGGTCCAATTGCATTTCCTTGAAAATCTGGAGGCTGCCCATGGTCAGATACGACTGGAGGTTGGGCACGTTCCCCCAGCCCAGCGCGCCGATGCCCCCGGCGTTGACCCCGGAGGCTTCCGAGGCGATGTCGCCCCGTTCCAGCAGGGTAACGCTGCGCCCCAGCCTGGCGAGGTGGTATGCGGTGGACGTGCCGGCAATGCCACCTCCGATTACCAGCGCCTCCGAGTCAACCAAGGCTGCCCTCCTTTACGCTGAACGCTGTCATACTCCGCCGGGGAACTGTCTTCCAGGCCGGCGTTCTTTGCCGGCGCAGGCCGGCCATCTTCAGCGCCATCAGGTTAGCCGGTGCGCAAAAGGGAGTGCAGCCCCGTGCGTCTGCACCCCCTCTGCCCGTTAACCTGCGCAAGTCAGCTCACAATCCCCTCATCAATCATGGCCTTGATTGCCCCGTCAAAGGCCTCCAGGCTGGAGTCAATGTCGGCCTCAGTATGGACGCCCGACAGGACGCCGCTGGTGCGTGACATCAGGTCAACGCCCCGGACCTGCAACGCCTGGCGGAAAGCCGTCTGCACTTCCGGCGGCGCGTTCTTGAGGGTATTGGCATCAAGGCCGTCAATGGAGCGGCCGCCAAAATAGACGTGGAAGGTGGACGACTCGCCGTAAACGGCCGCCGGAATTTCATGCCGGTCTATTATGCGGCGCAGACCGGCCCGCAGCCGCTCGGCCATCCGGTCTGCTTGGGCCTGCATCTCCCCCGTCGCGGCGATGCGCAGGGCCGCGTTGCCGGTAGCGGCGCAGTAGGGATTGGCATTAAAGGTGCCGCCGTGCAGCACCCTCTGGTACCGGTCGTGCTGCCGGTCGCCTGTCTGGACCATCACCTGCATCACCTCTTCCCGGCCCGCCACTGCGCCGCCGGGCAGGCCCCCGGTCAGTATCTTGGCCAGGGTGCACAGGTCGGGCTCAATGCCCAGCCACTCCTGTAGCCCGCCGGGGCTCCACCTGAACCCGGTAATAACTTCGTCCAGTATCATCACCACGCCGTACCTGCGGGTCAGTTCCCTTACCCCTTCCACGAAGCCTTCCTGCCGCGGCACCGTGCCATAGGACGCCCCGGAGCCTTCCGTTATCACCCCGGCTATGTCGCTGTTGTTGGCCAGGGTGTCCTCCAGCACGTTCAGGTCCGGCGGCAACACCATCACCGAGTCCACCGCGCCCTGCGGTATCCCGATGGACGCGGGGGAGTCAAAGGGCGGCAGGTTGCCCGGCATCACGTAGTCGTGCCAGCCATGATAGTGGGACTCCCACCGGATTATCTTCTCCTTGCAGGTGTACGCCCGGGCGATGCGCATGGCCAGCATGGTGGACTCGGCGCCCGATGCCACGAACCGCACCTTGTCCGCGCAGGGAATCAGGTTGCAGACCCTTTCGCCCCACTCCAGCATGGACTCCACCGGCGCGCCAAAGTGGGAGCCGGCGGGCGCGGCCCGGGTCAGGGCTTCCACCACCTCGGGATGGGCGTGACCCAGCAGCAGCGAGGCAGAGCCCAGCCCGTAGTCTATGTACTCGTTGCCGTCCACGTCCCACTTGCGGGGGCCCTGCCCGCTGGCGATGGTAATGGGAAAGGGAGAAGCCACGTAGCCGTCGTGGCCTGCTCCGCCCGAGGGAAACAGCTCGGTAAACCTGGGATACAACTCAGCCGAGCGGGGATTCTTCCTGATGTACTCCTCCCGGATTGTCTCTGCCATTGTCTCCTCCTTCGAGCGTGGCCCACTGGCCGACGCTGGTATATCCGCATCTGCTCAGTCCATCGCTGACCCGTCGCAGTGGCACCAATTTACCCTAAATGTCCCGCGCTTGCCACCGCTGCCCCTTCCCTTCTCGAGTAATCGGCCGGGCTAATCGCGTCTCAAGTTAAGCAATACCACCAGGCCATAAGCCATGTCGCCCTGAGCTAGCCGAAGGGCATAAAATCCTGCCCCACAGCGCCGCTAAGGGTCCGATAGCGGTTTGTGGAATGGACTTTGCATACCGTTCGGAAAAACAAGCCCGCCCGCCTCAGGTTGAAAATTACCAGGGCACCGCTACCATGCTTTCACTTCTTCCCAGTGCCCGGCCCCGTCTCCCGTTGCGCCCGCAGCCCCGCCGCCGTACACTGGCCGGAACCGGAAAACTGCTAATGCAGATATGGAGGACAGAGATGAGTGAACTGGATGACCGCTACGCGCTTGGCCAGGAAACGAGAAGGATGTTTGGTGGTGGGCAGGTAACCGGCGGCTCGGCGCCCGGGGCCTGGGACATTGCCCCCGATCTGGAGAGGATACTGGGTGAGGCGCTCTTCGGCTCCATCTGGCGTCGTCCCGCTCTGACCCCCGTGCAGCGGGAGATGATAACCCTCTCGTGCCTCATAGTGACCAATCGGGAAGTCCAGCTCAAACGCCACCTGGGCAACGCCCTGAACGTGGGCCTTACCCCGGAACAGGTCGTGGAACTGATTATTCACGACACCTGGTACAGTGGCGCCCCGGCGGGAATCCAGGCCCTTTCCCTTTGCCAGCAGGTCTTCCAGGAGCGGGGCATAGACTTTACCCCGGCTCGCGTCCACGACCCGGAGGAGGACCCGGACAGCCTGTTCCGCCGGGGCGAGGAGTATCGCCGCAACTACATGGGCGCCTCTTCCACCGCTCGGCCGGCTCCTCCCACCGAGGCGGAGACTGAACTGGGGCGCATCACCGGGGAATACTACTGGGGCGCTACCTGGACCCGGCCCGGGCTGGACCCGGTCAGTCGCTGCATCTGCACCATGACCTGCCTGGCAACCCTGGGCCGCCAGGGCCCCTTGCGGAGCCACGTCCGCGGCGCCCTGAACATCGGCCTGACCAGGGACCAGGTCATCGAGGTCTTCGGACACATGACCCTTTACGCGGGAATACCCTTCGCCCGGGAAGCCATGGACATCGCCAACGAGATCTTCACCTCCGCCTGACACGTCAACCCTTTTGAAGTGAAGGTTAGTGCTGGCTAGTCCCCCAAACCGTCATTCCTGCGAAGTCAGGAATCTAAACTCCCGCCCGTCCGGCTTCCCGCCCGCGCCGAAACGACGGGTCGGACTGGCCCAGTCATCACCTCAAACTTGCCCGTCGGTAGGGGCCCATGTCCATGGGCCCCTACATTGCTTCAACAAGCAAACCTGGAGTCCCGCTCATGGCCAGCCTGTCGAACCAACAACCGGCGGCCCTGCGACGTGCTCAAGTTGAGCGGAAGAAATAGCCGCCATCTCAATAGTCCCTCGGCCACCCCGTAGCAAGATCAACTTGCCAATTGGGAGCCGAACCCATCACCCCCGGAGCAGGTCTGCCAGTTCGCTGACCGGCACGTCGTCTTCCAGCCGGTCAAGGCGGGACAGAACCTGTGTCGCCGTGGCGTCCGGCATGGCAAGGGAAGCGCAATCCCGGAATTTTTGCCGGATATCCTGCATGGTCACGCCCCTAAGGGCCCCGCTGCTGGCCCGGTGCGCCTGCCTGCGGACCGTGCTTCCATCCCTGAGGTGGACCTCCACCTCGTTGTAGCCCTCGGTCCAACCCGGCTTGCCCTCGTTTCCCGGGATCCGGCGCATCTCTATCCGGGGAATGAGAGATTGGGCTTCGGCCCGCAATACCTGGTCGTCGCCAAAAGACTGCAACCCCACCTTGCGGTCCAGCAGTGCTGCGGCCAGGCAATACTGCATGCTGAACTTCCCCTCCAGGGACGAGGTTGGGCGCGAGTGAATCAGCGAACGGGGCGGGTCAAAGTCCACCAGCACCTCGATACTCTCCACCGCCGCCGGGTCTATTGCGTCCTGGGCCAGCAGGTCAAAGGTGGCGTCCAGGGCCAGGTGCGCGCTGCCGCAGCAGGGGTACTTCTTGATTTCTATGCCCGATTCCACCAGGTACAGTTTGCGCCGCAGGTTGTCCGCCACCTTCCCAGCGTCAAAGTCCTGGCCGCCGGAAAATGCCCGGATAAACCCGAACCGGCCCTCCAGTGCGTCCTGGCTGGCGGTAAAACCCTCCCGCACCAGACGGGCCGAAACCACCCCTGCCCGCGCCGCGTCCCCGGCATGGAAGGGCTTGGTCATTGTGCCGAAGTTCTGCCGCAATCCTGAAGCCTGCGACGCCGCCAGCGAGACCGCCATTGCCGTCTCATCCGGGTTCAGGCCGGCTATCTTGCTGGCGGAGGCCGCCGCCCCGATGGCTCCCAGCGGGCCGGTGGGATGCCACCCCAGGTCGTCGTAATAGGCCTCGCTCAGGGACTCGCCCACGGCGCAGGCCGTCTCAAAGCCCACCATGTAACCCGTCAGCAAGTCCCTCTGTGAAGCGCCGGTTTCCTCGGCCACCGCCAGCGCCGCCGGCAGCAGCACGGCGGTCGGGTGGGTCTTGGTAACCTGGGTAATGTCGTCGTAGTCAAGGGCATGGGCCATGGCCCCATTGACCAGCGCAGCATTGGCTGCAGAAGTCTTGAAGCCACGACCAATCACTGAGGCCCGCGGCGAGGAACTTTCAGCAGCAACGTAGCGGCACAGAATATCGGCCAGCGGCTCCCCGCTGCCGGCCAGCATACACGCCAGGCAGTCAATGATGGCCCCCTTCGCCGCTTCCACCGCCTCGGCGGGAAAGGCCTCAAAGTTCGTTCCGGCCACGTACTGGCCAATTTCCCTGGTCGCATTCATGCAAAACCTCCATGCGTTTGAGGGACTAACTGCAAAACTCTCTTAAAGGTCCCTTCTCTCTTAATCGTGTAACGTCAAAAAAGGGTTGAAATGCTACAAAATGTAATGGAGTTACCTATCGGCGTAGGCCGTCTGGCAACAATATACTCCAATTGACACCCCCACGCGCCCCGGCGATAATTCCCGAAACCATCACAGGAGGTCAGAGTATTGCCGCCAAGTCCCGACGCAGTTGTGGATGCAGTTGTGATAGGCGCCGGCGTGGTTGGCTGCTCGGTGGCCTACTACCTGGCCAGGGAAGGCGTTAAGGTAACGCTGTTGGAGTGGGACGCCATTGGCAGCGGGGCTTCCGCCCACGCCACCGGATCCCTCAGTCTCCTGGGGGCCGAGTTTACTCCCGGCCCATCCTTCCAAATGGCCCTGGCTGCCTACGACGAATTCAAGCAGCTTGTTCCCGAACTGGAGTCCGCCACCGGAATGGACCTGCTGTACCAGCGCCGTCCCTCCCTGCGCCTGGCCCTTGACGACGATGAGGCCGACCTGGTCACGGGCATGATGGAATGGCAGCAGCCCCACGTCAACATGCGCTGGATTGACGGCGGCGAAGTACGGTCCATCGAACCCCGGCTTACCCCCGCGATAACCGGCGCGGTTTACGAGGACGAGTCGGCCCAACTGGACAGCTACCGGCTCAACCTGGCCCTTGCCCGGGCGGCGGAGTTGAGGGGCGCCACGGTCCTCCACCGGCAGGTTACCGGACTCCTTACCGCCGGTTCAAGGGTCACGGGCGTAAGGACCGGTGCCGGAGACATCGCCTGCGGTACGGTGGTGGTGGCCGCCGGAACCTGGAGCCGTGCCTTCACTCCCTGGCTGGACTTTCCTGTTCCGGTCCGGCCCATGAAGGGGGAGCGCCTTCTGCTCAACTACCCCGGCGAACCTCTGCCCGTGCTGATTAGCTCCCCCAGGCGGGGCCACATGATCAGCCGCCTGGACGGGCTGACCAGCGTCGGAAGCACCGGCGGCAGGGACTACGACCGCAGGGAATTGTTCTGGGGCGAGGAATTTGACCGTCAGCCCACGGAAGCCGGCCGGCTGGAACTTCTCCGCCGCGCCATGGACGTTCTGCCTGACCTGGAGCGAGCCCAATTGGTAGAGCAGTTGGCCGGTTCGCGTCCCCTGAGTCCAGACGGAAAACCCATCATCGGCCCGGTTCCCGGTCGCGAGGGCGCCTACCTGGCCACCGGCCACGCCACCAAGGGCATCCATCTGGGGCCCATCACCGGCCGCATCATCGCGGACCTGGTAACCCGCGGCTCCACTGACGCAGCGCCCGACCTGGCGGAGTTTCTGCCGCAGCGCTTCTCCGACTTCACCGACGCCGACTTCCTGCCCGCCGCCCAAAAGGCAGAGGAGTAACTTCCGCCGCCGGCAGCCAGGGTCTCATACCTCTTCGGTTCGCGGTGAATGATCCCCGTCCCGCAGTTACTTGACGTTAACCGGCGGTACAACTATGCTCAACCTCACCGCTACTAGCGGAACTGCCAACGCCCCAGTAGCGGTCCAAGCCAAATTTTCAACCTGATACGCAGAGGATTTACGGCATGAAAGTACAGATAATGTCTCCCGCCGCCGACCGTGTGGATTTCAAGGTGCCGCCGGCGCCCAGGCTCAACACCTTTGAGGGAAAGACCATCGGGCTGTACAACAACGTGACCGGCGGCGCAGACGTTGCCGTGGACCGTTTCGCCGAGCAGCTTCAGCGCCGCTATCCCAGCGTCAAGTTCCAGCGCTACGGCGGCGATCTGCGCGAAGGCCGACCGGTTCTCAGCCGGGGCGTCCACATTGACGAGGCGGAGGCCGCCCGTATCGCCACCGAGGTTGACGCCATGGTGGGCGCCACCGCCCATTGAGGCGGTTGCACGTCGTGGCTTAGCCATGACATGGTTGCAATGGAGAAGGCCGGCATTCCCACCGTGGCCATTGCCGCCCAGAGTTTTGCCCGGGCCTGGCAGTCCTGCGTTGACGGCTGGGGCCAGCCCACCGCCGCCTACGTCATCATCCCCCACGCCACCACCGGACAGCAGCCCGATTTCATTCGGAGCATGGTTGACGAGCAGGTGGACGCCATTATCCAGGGTCTCACCGCCTACCCGTCGGCCCGAGGGCCGGTCACCGCGCAAAAAACCGGCGGCGAAACCGACGTTTTCACCGTGGAGATGGACGCATCCCCCGAAGGTTTGGACGCGGTGAACCGGTTCCTGGCCGAAAGGGACTGGAGCGATGGCATTCCGGTCGTTCCGCCCACCCCCGAACTGGTGGAGCGGATGCTGGCCGGCGCCAACCGCAGCCCCCAGGACGTGATGATGGTCATGGAACCGGGCTTCGGCGTCGCCACCGTGGAGAAGATTGCCATCAACGCTGTGATGGCCGGCTGCCGCCCCGAGCAATTCCCGATTCTGCTGGCTGCCATTGACTGCCTGGCCCAGCCGGAAATGAACCACCGCGATATGCAGGTGTCGGGCCACACCGAGGCGCCGCTGATCCTGGTCAACGGCCCCATTGCCCAGCGCGCCGGCATCAACTGTGGCACCTCGGCCATGGGCCCCGGCGTGGTCAACAGCGCCAACACCGCCATCGGAAGAGCCCTGCGTTTGTGCCTCATCAACATCGGCTACTGCAAGGCCGGCACCGGCGACCCCAACTTCATCGGCCTGCCCACCAAGTTCGGCATGTGCATCGCCGAGAACGAGGAACTCAGTCCCTGGCAGCCCTACCACGTGGACCAGGGTTTCCAGCCCCACGAAAGCGCCGTGACGGTAGTAACCGTTACCGGCCCCGGCGACATCCTGGACTCAGGCTCCAGGAGCCACACGGACACGCTGAACAACATTGCCCAGTTGATGTACTACCCCGGCACCGGCGGCGGCAACTGGATTCGAGGCTGGCAGTCGGCGCAGGTGGGGCATACCAGCCAGCGGGTATCTTATCCGGGCCCCTACCATCCCATCATGCTCAGCCCCTCCCGGGCGGTTATCCTGGCCCAGGCCGGGCTCAGCAAGCGCGACGCCCAGGAATGGCTGCACAACCGTTGCCGGATATCGCTGCAGGAAGCCATCGGCAGCCGGGGTGTACCCAAAGACGACAACGGCAAGTGGCTGCACCACCCGGAGTTGCAGTCCCTGGAAAACGACCCGGGCGCCACCATACCCATGCTGGAAAGCCCGGAACAGTACCTGCTGTTCGTTACCGGCGGCACCACCCACTACGCCAACTTCTTCTACGGCACCTACGGCATAGCCACCCGTCCGGTAGAGGAGTGCTAGTGGTTCAACTTGTTTGAAATGATGGATAGTATTTCCGCTCACCCTGAGCCTGTCGAAGGGCCGCCCGCCCGCAGATTGACAATTCGACGGTTCGACAGGCTCACCACGAGCGGACTCCCGGTTGACCCATCAATGCTAAAGTAGTCAAACTACGAGGGTCCAACACTCCCACCTGACCAGGGATGCCTTCTAATGAAGGTAAAAGCCTCCGAGTGCTCCCTTTCGTCGTTCCCGCGAAGGCGGGGGCCTCGATAGGCCGGAGCCGAGATTCCTGCCTGCGCAGGAATGACGGTGCATTTGACGACACGCCCTAGTCACTCCAGCGACATCGGATTAATCGGCGTGGGCATGGCCTGTACCTCAGGCAGAACTTTCTCAGCGAATAGCCTCAGGCTCTTTTCCGCCTTCTCCCTGGGCATCCCGCCGTAGAACACGTGGACCACCAGTTTTTCGCAGCTGATGGTCTGCTGCACCGCCCTGATTTTCTCGACAATCTCGTCCGGCGTCCCAATGGGCTGGGTTGCGCGCCGTGCGGCGAATCCGGCATCAGCGGTACCCACGTCGGCCCGCTGGCGCTTTAGGTACTCCTCGTAGCCGGCTATCCCTTCATAACCGGGGTTGTTCCATTCGAAATAGTGGTGCTGGGCGGCAGTCAGCTGGTTGTAGAAATAGGTCCAGCCCTCTTCCGCTTCCTCCCGGTCTTCGGCGCAGTACATCCACAATAGGGTGGTCGGCTGGTCCGGTGGCAGTCCCAGTTCCTTGCGAATCCTGTTGAACCGGCGCACCTTGGCGGTCATCTCGTCCACGTCGTCGCCGGCGACGAACATCTGCCCCAGGCCATTCTCGGCGGCCATTCGCGCCGACGCCTCCGTGGTGAAAGCAACCTTTATGTCCCTGGTCAGTTCTCCCTTGTGCCGGGCCTGGGGCCGGATGGTTGTCGGCGGAATGTCATACACGTCGCCCTTGAACTCGAAGCGTTCGGCTCCGTCCGCCGCCCGGATGGCGTTGATTACATCGTAGAAATACTTGTGGGACTGGTCTATCGGGTAGCCCAGCGACGCATACTCGTGGGGCGCGATGCCCCGGCCGATGCCCAGGTGCAGGCGTCGGCCCTTCAACAGGATGTCCAGCATGGAGATTTCGGAAGCCAGCCTCACCGGATTCCACCACGGCGCGACAATCACCGCCGTGCCCACGTCCACCCGGCTGGTGCGGCCTGCCCAGTAAGCCAGGTACTGCAACGGGTTGGGCTGCATCGAGTAGGCGGAGCCGTAATGCTCGGTTGCCCAGATTGAATCAAAACCCAGCGGCTCGACAAGTTCCCCCATGTAGAGGGTCTCATCCATATTCGCCGCGTCGGAAATTGCCGGCCCCCGGTCATAGTCCCCGGCCATGAGCCGGGGCCAGTCGCCTTGATTGTATCCGGTAACCATTACTCCGCAGTGCATTGATGTGCCTCTCCTTCAGGTGTTCCCGCTGGCGCCGGGGCGTGTCGTCAAAAGCGCCGTCACTCCCGCGCAGGCAGGAATCCCTACTCCGGCCTGGCGACGTTACTGCGAAGGCGGTAACGACGAAATGGGACACTCGAAGGCTACTACCTTCTATTTGACGACACGCCCAAGGGGCTTCGCTCCGGCAAGCGCCCCGTTTGTGCCCTCTGGGCGTATATTGTCCCATGAGCCACACCGCGCCAATGGGGGCAGGTGCGCTCTACTTTCCTTCCTTTATGAAATCTGCTATCCGCTCGCCGATCATCAGAACAGTGACGTTGATGTTGGCGCGGACACATTCGGGCATGATGGAAGCATCAACCACTCTCAGCCCTTCCGTCCCATAGACTTTGCCGTACTGGTCCACCACGGCCATGGGGTCCGAGCCGGGGCCCATCTTGGCCGTGCAGGAAACGTGGTGGCCGGTTCCCACCCAGCGTTTCATCCAGTAGTTCAGCGCCTCGTCCGACTCCAGGTCCGAGTCCTCGGGATAGACCCGCCGCTCGATAATTTCAGCCATGGCCGGATGGTCCTCCAGGTCCACAATCATGCGAATTCCGTCCCGGTACCGGCGCAGGTCTTCCTCGTGGTCCAGCAGGTTGTAGTTCAAATAGGGGTAGTCCCGATAATCGCCGGAGCGAAGCCGGATTGCGCCCTTGGACAGCGCCAGGTTCAGTCCCAGGCTGGCGCCCAGGCCCACCACGGCGCTCGTGCCCGTTGCCCCGCCGCGCATTCCGCCCCGGTTGCGGGCCATCCCCGCCGCGGCGTTCAGATAGACGATCATGTCGTTTTCCAGGGGAGACCCTTCCGCCGTGTACCTTACCAGCAGTTGCGCGCTGGGCAGATAGGGCGTCAGGTCCACCCCGGGCTTTGTGGCCCAAAGCATGTTGATGAGGGGATGGTCGGCCAGGTTTTGCCCGACACCGGGTGAGTCAACAATAGCCGCAATGCCGTGCTCCCGCAGGTGGTCGGCGGGACCCACGCCCGATAGCATGAGCAGTTGCGGCGACGCTATGGCCCCGGCGCTCAGGATGACCTCATCTCCCTCGACCACAAAAGTCTCTTCGCCGGAAACGGCTTCCACGCCGGTTGCCCGGGGCCGGTCTCCGCTAGTGTCGAACATGACCCGCTTGGCCGTTACGTTGCTCCTGATGGTCAGGTTCAGCCGGTGGCGGGAAAGGCCCAGGTACCCGATGGCCGTGGACCATCGGATTCCTTCGGGATTGTTCAACGTGATGGGCCCCACGCCGGTGGTCCCCGGCATATTGTGGTCTTCACAGAAGGGATGCCCGTTGTCCCGCCAGGCCTCAAACCAGGCCCTGTTGCCCTGCCGCCACTCGGATTCCGGGAACCGGTGGCAGATTATGGGGCCGCTGTTGCCGTGAAAGTCCCCGGGGTCGTCCTGGTAGGTAGTGTCCGTTTCCACCTTGTTGAAGTAGGGCGCCAGTTGCCGGAAACCCCACTCGTTGTTGCCCCACTCGGCCCAGTTATCGTAGTCCTCGGGGATGCCCCGGATGAATATCTGCCCGTTGATGGCGCTGGACCCGCCGGTCACCTTGCCCCTCGGTATCTCAATCTCGGCTTCGTCGGTGGCCCTGGCCCGGTACTGCCAGTTGTGCTCGCTGTCCCAGACGCTCTTGGTGGACTTGTAGCCGTACTTGACCTCCTCCGGGAGGCTGTCCATATCCTGAAAGTCCTGCCCGGCCTCCAGCAGAAGCACCGAGACGTCTGGGTCTTCCGAGAGCCTGGTGGCGAGAATGGCGCCGGCCGACCCGGCTCCGATGACTATGTAGTTGTACTTCACTGCCTGCCTCCTGGATGTGGCGATATCGCAATGCATCAAGTCGCTGCTGGGATGTTATGCACTGGCGCCCATGCCGTCAATCGCCAGGCGTTGGAGTTGCAGGTTGGGACTCGCGGCAACTGTACGCTGCCCCGTTCATTCGGCCAAAGGCCAGGGACAGCGGCCGGCACTGGCTCTGACAGACTGGTCAGGCCCTACGGGTACCAACGGGACAAAGACAAATACCGTTACGGTCAAAAAACAGTTGTTGCAAGGAGGCAACGGCAGGGAAGGTGAAAGTCTGGCGGAGAGAGAGGGATTCGAACCCTCGAGAGGCGTAAGCCCCTACACGATTTCCAGTCGTGCCCGTTCGTCCACTCCGGCACCTCTCCGCAGGTAGGAGCCAGGTAATTATACCTAGCGGCAATGCCGGTGTCCACCTGAGCGGCTGCCGGCCAGGGCTGGTCTGTCCTGTTCCGGCACAGACCCAGGGCGCTGACGCGGGGCACTGGCGCGGTTGGCTTGCCTGCCCTATCATGGGCGTACTTGCATGAACACAGCGCACAGGAGGCTTCACATGACGACCTTTGTTTACGTAGCGGCCCAGGATGACGACAAGGTTTCCATATTCACCATGGACGAGGGAACCGGCGCCCTGTCGCTTCAGTCGGAAGCGGCCTTTGGCGGCGGTCCATCCCTGCTGGCCATCAGCGCCGACCGGCAGACCATGTACGTGGGCCACCGGAACTCTGCCCAGATAAGCAGCCACAGCATTGACGGAGCCACCGGGGCTTTGTCTCAGACCGGCATGGTTGACGCCCAGGACTCGCCTACCTACCTCGTCCAGGACCGGACGGGCCGGCACCTGCTCTGTTCCTTCTACCAGGGAGCCCGGGTGGCGGTATTTCCGCTGGGGGATGACGGCAGCGTGGGAGGCGCGGCCACCTCTTCCCTGGCCACCAATGACGGCGCCCATGCCATCATGACGGACCGGTCCAACCGGTTTGCCTACGTGCCCCACATTGCCTACCAGCAGGACAACGTGCTGGAGCCGCCCAAGAACATCCCCGGCCCCAACGTCATTTACCAGCTACGGTTTGACGCGGCTACCGGAACCCTGTCCGGCAACGACCCGCTGACCATCCCCATGGACCCCCTGGTGGGGCCGCGCCACCTGACCCTGCACCCCAGCCTGGACATCATGTACTTCTCCAACGAGCAGGGGTGCAGCGTATCCTCCTATGCCATCAACCAGGACAACGGGACTTTGAGCCACCTGCAGACAGTTCCCACCCTGCCCGATGGGGTGGACGTCCGCAACACCTGCTCGCAGATCCAGTTCTCGCCCGACGGCAGCCTGCTGTTCGTGCCCAACCGGGGCCACAACAGCGTTGCATCCTTCGCGGTGGACGGGGACGGGAAGCTGACTCCGGCGGCCCACGCCGCCACCGAGGCGGTTCCCAGCGCCTTCAGCCTGGATCCGGCGGGCCGGTTCGTCTTCGCGGCGGGGTCGGCCACCAACCGGCTGGCTGCCTACAGCGTTGACGGCGCTTCAGGGGCCATGACGGCGCTGGATACCTACGAGGTGGGGGCGCGGCCCATGTCGGTGCTGACGGTGGAGTTGTAGCCCTGACCCCCGGCCCCTCTCCCAGGGGGAGAGGGGTATGACCAGCCGGCAGCGTTGCCTTCAATTTGACAGGTTTGGGGCGGCCACAAGGGCCGCCCCTACGGTCTTGGGGTTAGGAGGACCATCACCCCCATCCCCGAATCCAGTTCGGGGCAGGCTCTGACCTTCCCCGTCGAGGGGGAAGGGACTTCCCTGGTGGCCGCCTAGTCGTCGGCGGGGGTGAGTTCGGCTATTTGGTCGGCGGGGTCGTTGATGAACTCGCCGGTCTTGGTGTCCTTTTCGAAGGGGCTGTAGAGTTCCAGCTCCTTGGCCATTTCGCGGACGGCGGGGATGACCTCCTGTCCCATGAGGCGGAGGCTGCGCATCTGGTCATCGTGGGACATGGCGCCATCGCCGTCCCAGAAGAAGACACTGCCGGGGCGCAGGTACTCGAGGACGTGGCGGATCTTGGGTATGACCGTCTTGGGGGTGCCGGAGATGATGCTGTAGTCGGCGGCCTGGTCCTCGTAGGGCCGGCGGTTGGTGCCGAAGCGGCCGGCGGGGCCGAAAGCGGTGGCGGACAGGCGGCGGGACCGCCGGGAAGTATGTCCTGGCAGACTCATGATAGCGGGGTTGACCTGACCCTCGTTGCCGGCCAGGAAGGGGTTGCTGACGCCGGACAGGTACTTGCGGCCCACTTCCTCGGCCTTCTCCTCAGTCTCGTCCACATGGACCTTCCACAGGTAGGCCACGTTCTGGGTCCCGGAGTTGTGGCCGAACTCAGCGGCAGTCTCATGGTAGAGCTCGAAGGCCTCCTTGGTGGGTTCCAGCTTGGTGGCCAGCAAGACCAGGGGATAGGCCTTCTCGGCAGTCCACTTAACAGTCTCCACGCTTACGGTGGAGGGAATCCAGATGGGCGGATGGGGCTGCTGCAAGGGCCGCATCCACGGGTTGACGTAGCGGTAGTGGTAGTGCTTGCCCTCCCAGCGCCAGGGGCCGGGGGTGGTCCAGGCCTTGATGAGGAAGTCGTGGGCCTCCTCGAAACGCTCGCGGTTGAAGTGGGGAGGCGAGTTGTGGGAGTAGCTCTCGCGTCCACCGCCGCGGACAAAGCCGGACACCAGGCGGCCGTGGGAGATCATGTCAATCATGGCAAGCTGTTCGGCCAGCCACAGGGGGTCGTCCCAGATGGGGAGGACGTTGCCCAGGATGATGATCTTGGCCTTGTTGGTGATGCGGGCCAGGATGGAGGCGCCGACGTTGGTAACGCCCTGCATGCAGAAGGGGGTGCTGTGGTGCTCGTTGAGCATCAGGGCGTCGAAGCCCATTTCCTCGGCATAGACCTTTTCGTCCAGGTAGCGGTTGTAGAGGCTGGCGCCGACGTTGGGGTTGTAGTGCTCGTTGCTGATGCTCAGGTCGGTGGACTGGGTGCCCATCAGACCGGAGTTGTCATCCTGCCAGGGCTGCTCGGTAAAGTGGCCGATTAGCATATCTGCACCTCAAAGTGAATGGTCCACGAAGGGACACGAAGGTTCACGTAGGGGGTTTGGGGGAGTTTAGCATTGGTGGCTGGGGAGTGGCAACCTGACCGGTTTTCTTATCCACGAATTAGCACGAATAGGCACGAATTTTTGTTGAATCTACGTGGGCTCGGCGGCCGGCAGGTCATAACGCAAGAGAGAGGAATAGCGTTCGAGGCGAGCCCAGGGCAGCAGAGACAGGACAATCTCCAGGGGACCTGGGATTTTGACTTCCTGGCGGCAGCGTTCTATGTAGCGATGAAGAAGGCTGAAGAAATGGCTACGCACCCCGGCATCAGCTATCCGCCGGACAATCTGAAGGGGTTGAGGCAGTTCCCGGTCCTCGGCGACGGCAACGGCCCAATCGTTGGAGATGCTCTCAGCCAACTGCCGGAGCCGGTAGATGGCAAGCTCCCTGGCGTACCTGCGTTTCAGGACGTCGACACGACGTCGAATTTGGGAAAGGGTGTACATGAGCTTGTCTCCTAAGGGTGGTATTGGGGAGGGGAATGGCCCTCACCCCCGGCCCCTCTCCCCCTGGGAGAGGGGAGAGAAGTTAGATTTTCCGGCCATATTTGCTCATTTTCGGCCATTGGGAAGTGGGGCATGTGGTTGCGTCCATCCTGACTTTCCGCCGTCAAGGGGAAGGGATCTCTGAGTAGGGCAATGGCATTTGGCGAATTTCACTTCAACCGTCTGTCCATCCAGGTTCGAGGTTCCCGGCTTCGCGGGAACGACGAGGTTGCCCCAAACCAGAAATGCAATTGCCGTGGACTGCTGAGATGGCGTCATTGGGCGATGTCCTAAGGCTGAGATGACTTGGGCATCTGGGCGGCAGCTTCCAAAGAGCGTAGTTCTTCTGAGAGGCGTTCCATTTCGCCCATTCGCAGGATGAAGGAGAGGGCGTAGCGGGCGGCGCGCACTCGGAGGGTGGGGTCGGGGCCCTGCATGGCCTCGGCGAAGACGGAGGCGCACTGGGGCAGAAGGCCGTTGAGTTCCTGCCGGGCAAGCTGGGCAGACTCGCGACGCATGACGGCGAGTTGGTCGCTGAAGGCAGGTTCAGAGAGCCAGCGGCGCAGGGTGGACTCGCCGACGCCGGAGGCGCGGGCGGCCTGGGCGATGGTGGGTGAGTTGGCGACGATGGGCAAGGCGGCCTGCTGGCGAAAGGTCAGGGACGAAGAGTCAACAATTTCTACTTCGCCGGTTAGACGCGCAGGCTTTTGTCCTACGATGGACAGGGGGTTGTCGCCAGGCTTTTGCTCCTGGGCGGCGCATGATATGGGTCCGGTAGATTTGGGTTGGGGACGGAGGTTCCGGGACGGGGCTTTCCTGGGGTTGCTAGACATTAAACATCTCGTGCCTCAGTGGCGTTTTGGATTTGGCCCGGAGATTTTGGGGGAGTTGTTGGGGGCCATGAGAATTATGGTAGAGATGGGTTATGCAGAGTGGCAAGGGGGGAGTGTCAGGGGGTGGGGTTTATCCACGAATGGGCACGAATTTTCACGAATGGGGGCACTACCGAAATACTCCTGAGTTAACCCAAGAAGATCTGCTCTCTATGGTAGGCCAGGAAGTTGGGGTCGGGACTGAATTTTTCGGGCAAGCGGATGGGCTGGCCGTGGTAGGCGGCGACTGTGCCGGAAAAGAACTCGTCCTCGGAATAAGCAGGCGACACCCTAATCGTCATGTTTTCATTGATAGTCAGTAAGCCGGCGTCAAAGGCGCGGTCGTGAAGGGCGGAAAGGGATAGCCCATTTCGCGGGTTTACCCGGTTGGCTGGATCATGGCTCCAGGGAACTATATGGCTGGCCACAAGAAGCCTGGGGATAGAGAGGCCCGTAATGCAGCACTTTTGGTCATAAGCGCTTAAAACTGCCGCCCTAAAGAAATTCTGGCCTACTCGGGCTGTGGTTTGCACGGTGCGGTCTAGACCTTCACGTTGGGACATCTCAGCATCAGCGTCAACCTTGTTGACCTCTGGTTGGCCAATAACCCCCAACTCTTCCAACGCATTCCTTGATTCCACGGCGAACCGGTCCCAATTGGCATTCATTTCTTCCCACATAGTCCGGTCAGCGGTGGAGGCATTGCCGAGTCCCCGGCGTCCGGTGGAAGTGATGGCGGGGTCGAGGCTTGCGATGTTGCCCATTTTCATGGATAGGCCAGAGGGGCTGCGGCCAATGAGTTCCGCGACGCGGATTATTTCGGGATGCCGGGATGTGATTCTGCCGAAGGGAATTCGGCAGTATAGCTCGAAGGCTACGAGCAATTGTTGGCGGGTCCAGGGGGTGCGGGTGGTCATTCTTTGGCCTGTATATCGAACTTGTAAGGCGGTAAGGGTCCTTTACCAATTCCTTAGAAGATGGTCCGCAATCTGGACGGCTATGGGAGCACCTCGGGGATTTGTGGCAACAAAAAACAACTCGAACAATGCCACTCCCTTGGAATTTCTAAAAGTGCGGGAAGTGGGTGCAATCCTGTGAAACACTGATTCCAACCTCTCCCGATACCTAGCAGCAATGAGGTTGCTCCCATGAGGCCGTTCCTGCAAGGGAGTCTCTGCAAAGAAGGGGAATGGTTGCTGAGCGGCTTCCCGGTAAAAGTCCTGCCAATATTCGCGCCCACCAAAGACACGGTCGAACTGGCTTGCTAGGTGGGGTGTTGGTTCATTTTGTATTGGCATGTTCCGATTTATGGCACCCAACGGGAACAGTATCCAACAATCGATTTTATCCGAGTCAGCGATGGCTGCAATTGTATTCCAAGACACTTCTGTAGAGAAAGGGTCAAGGAAGATCACAGCACGGTCGAAGGAATCCATCGCAGAGCAAAAATGTGGGATTACCATGTTTGCGTCTTCGTTTATAACTTGGATTTCTCGTCCTTCACCTTGAAATTGGAGTGCCAGGCGGTTTAGCGAATCTATGCGGTCCAGGTCTTTTTCAATAAACAGGAACGCGTCGAACTGTCTATCCTGGATTTCCAAGGCTATCGTCGCTGACCCCTTTAGTACATCTCCGAACTCTTCATAGTCTTCTCGAAGATAATCTGTGCCGGGTCGCCAAAACCCTTCTCCGGCAAAAGCATCAACGTAGATTAATCGGAATCGTTGATCTTTCAAGGCTGTTGTGTAAGCGTCGAGATAACCTCTAAGGATTTCGAGCTTTTGCTGTGTCCATGGGCCGCCGAAGGTAGCCAAGATTCCCTATCTCCAGTCGGGAAGTTCTTGCCAGGTCTCCCCGTTTATGGTTGCTGAATTCCCACCGCGCTTGTTCCTGACACCGCCGAGTTGCTTGAGGAAGAACTTTACGTCGGCCTCGTCACACTGCTCTTTTAGGCTAGCTGCCCATTCTATTTCCATTGGCCGGGCACCTGGTCCGCTTTCGCCACCGACTATGACCCACTGCAAATCTCTACGTTTAAGCCATTGGCTTAAGTCTAGAGCTTCAAGGAGAGGCTCAGCCGAAACGAACCGTACTTTGGCAGGCAGCCTGGCGAGTACCGTCAACCTGGGCGCATACTTTTGGCTCTCAACGGATGTTCCGATCCATATATTTGATGGCCATCCTTCGGGGAAAAAGCTCTCGTATTCTTTCCACCAGCCTACCGCCCTTCCCGGTCTCTTGGTCAAAACTTGAAAAACGTGACCGCATTTTTCTGCGGACTCCGTCATTACCTTAAAGGTCTCGTAGATGAACTCATAGGTAACTTGAGGATGGAACAGGTCTGACATGCTGTTGACAAAAATGCGGCGAGGCTTTTTCCATCGAAGGGGAACCCGTAGCCTTTCGGGCAACTCAGTGACAATAGATGGAGAAACGCCATACCCAGGAACGCCCATGGCATTGAGACGAGGGTAAAGAGTGTACATATAGCAATGGTCGCATCCCGGAGACACACGGGTGCAACCGGTTACAGGATTCCAAGTCTCATCAGTCCATTCAATTGCCGACGGCATTTTCCAGTTTCCTTGTGGGATCAAGACTCCGCCCATCAAGATAATTAGAACATATATACTACATGGGGTCAACGTAGCAGGGCCAATTTGGGTTGACCCAGTAACTAAAGAAAGGGGACTCGGCTATCTACTGTCAAAATACAGGTCCCCCAAATCCATGCCCGGAAACCGCTTGGAAAGGTACAGCATCTCCACCCCTACAACCTCTCCGGCCTCGTTAAAGTCCAGCATAACCCCCGGAGATACCTCTTCCGTTTCTACGATGCGGGAATCGTCGAGGCGCAGGTATAGGGCGTCGGCTTCTTTGTCGGTTCTCAGTTTCATGTTATTACCTCTTTAAGCGAAGAACCCCTGCACCACTTCTACGAACCTTTCCGTATGCTCCACCTCCGGGCGGTGGCCGCAATTCTCAATTACCTCCAGGCGGGAGTTGGGGATGGATTGGTGGTAGAGATGGGCGGCGCTGGGGGGGACTATGGGGTCCTGGTCGCCGCTGATTACCAGGGTGGGCAGGCGCTTGAGTCGGGGGAGCAACTTGGGCAGGGCCGGGTAGTGCATGTAGGGGCGCCAGCTGAGGCGGCAGGCGCCTTCCAGGGAAGTTTCCCAATTGAAGGCCTGTTCCTCGGTGGGTTCGTCGGGGCAGATGGCCTGGAACTCGGGGACGGACTCGGGGTTGAGCAGGCTGCGGGTGATGAAGACCTTGGCCACAACCTGGAAGATGTCGAAGATTTCGCCCTCGGGGGGGCGGACACCGGCCGCGCCGACCAGGGCCAGGCGCTTGAACTGCTGGGGGCACATGACCGCCATTTCCGCCGCCAGCCAGCCGCCAAGGGAAAAGCCCATGACGTCCACGCCCTCGAGACCCAGGTCGTCCAGGGCGCCCAGGTACCAGATGGCCAGGTCGTGCAGGTTCATCACCCAGTCCAGGGGCTCGGACTCGCCAAAGCCGGGGTGCCAGGGGATGTAGAGGGTGTGGTCCTGGGCCAGGGCCTCGTGCCAGCGGAGCCAGCCGGGGTGACCCATCTCGTCGTGAAGCACGAGCAGGGGGTCGCCGGAGCCGCCCTTGACCAGGTTGATGCGGGTACCGGCTACTTCTACCATTTCTTGAGTCCAGGTGATTGAACTGGTGGTCATGGATGCTCCTACCTGCCGGCGCGGGGGCCGGCGGATTTTGTAAATTATGGTCTTGGGGGACAGGGTGATTGTCAAAGAGGTACGGCGGGTTGTCAAGAAAGCGCGGGGCTACGGGCGTTGCACAAAGGGCTTCCCACGAAGGTACACGAGGGCTCACGAAGGAGAGGGCAAGGGGGATGGAAGGGCGGGCAAGCGGCCGGACTTGCCAAGTTGGGTGGATTGACCTATGTGAAAATCGTGGTATTGTTCAAGCTGATTGAATGAATGATTGGATCTTCCTGATTAACTCTTCGCGTGTTTCCTGTTGAAAGGAGATATGCATTGGCTACTACAAACCGAAATCCCCGCTACGAAGTTGATGAGCGTCCGCCCCTGGCGGCTACGGTGGGATACGGCTTTCAGTTCAGCCTGATAGCTACTGCCGCCATGCTGGTTACCCCGGTGATTGTGGCCCGGGCCTCGGGGCTGGATGAGTCGTACCTGATCTGGATGGTATTCGCGTCGCTGGTGGTGGTGGGGGTATCCACGCTGATACAGGTGCGGCGGCTGGGGCCCATAGGCGCGGGTTCGCTGCTGCCCATGTTTACGGCGGCCTTTGCCATCCCCTTCTGCATCACGGCGGTGGTGGACGGCGGGCCGGGGACGCTGATGATGCTGGTCATCGTGTCGGCGCTGGCCCAACTGGCCATCTCCCGGTGGCTGTTCATTTTGCGGAAGATTATTACGCCCACGGTGGGGGGAACGGTGATGATGATTCTCTCCATCACGCTGGCGTCGGTGGTCTTTCACCTGCTGGACGAGACATCCCTGGAGGAGCCCTTCAAGGGGCCGGCCCTGGCGCTGATAACGCTGGTGGTGATAGCCGCGCTGACGCTGCGGGGGTCGGCCTTTTTGAGGCTGTGGGCGCCGGTGGTGGGAATAGTGGTGGGCTGCGTTGCCGCCGTGGCCCTGGGCGTGTATGACTTTGGGCTGGTTACCCGGGTGCCCTGGGTGGGCCTGCCCCGGGAGATACCCGACTTCAGCCTGGACATGGGGATTCCCTTCTGGACGTTGCTGCCCTCTTTTGTGTTCCTGGGAGTGATAATTTCCATACAGTCCAACGGGGAGGCCATAGCGCAGCAGCGGGCGGCGCGGCGGGGAAACCCGGCGGTGAACTTCCGGCAGGTGCAGGGAGCGCTGGCGGGAGGGGGCATCACCAACCTGCTGGCCGGACTGCTGGGAGCGGTACCCAACAGCATTCACCCGGGCTCGGCGGCCTTTGCCCAGTCAACCGGAATGGCTTCGAGGCGGGTGGGATATGCCATTGGAGTTATATTTATCGCCGTAGCCTTTGTGCCAAAACTGTCGGGGTTGTTGAGCACGATACCGGGGGCGGTGATGACTGGTTACCTCATCATGGTTTCGGGGAACCTGCTGGTGGAGGGGGCGAGGCTGATAATCCAGACCGAGTCGAACCGGCAGAAGATAATCGTGGCCGGCGTTTGTTTCTGGCTGGCCGCCGCCTTCCAGTTTTCCCTGTTTGACTATCCGAACCTGGGGCCGGTGGTGAACGCCCTGCTGAAGAGCGGAATCACCACCGGGGGCCTGGCGGCCATAGTAATGGTTATGTACCTGGAATTCACCACCCACCGGAGCATGCGCTTCCAGTCCCGGCTGCACATTGACGCCCTGCCCGAGCTTAACGAGTTTGTTGCCAGGTTTGCCGACCGGCGGGGCTGGGACGATGCGATGAAGGCGAGGTTGAGCGCGGTGGCGGAGGAGACGCTGCTGACGCTGGCGCCCCTGGACCTGGAAGGGGGAGAAACGGAGACGGATGGCGACCGTCGCCTGATTGTGCTGGCCTCCAGCGAGGGCCAGTTGGCAGACCTGGAGTTTATCGGCGGGGGGAATGAGTCAAACGTCGAGGACCAGGTGCGGCAGTTGCAGCAGCACGATACCCAGCCCCCCACGGAGAATGATATATCCCTGCGCCTGCTGCGGAGTTTTGCCCTTTCGGTGCGGCACCAGCAGTACCACGATACGGACATAATAACCGTTCGGGTGGCGCCCCCGGGGGCGAGCCAGGAGCAGGAAGAGTGAGGAGGTGTGGGGACCGTTCCGGAGGGGCGATTCGCGAATCGCCCCTCCGGGTGCTTTGCCGGGGGCGAGGTTTCCGGCTGCGCGAGAACGACGGATGGGTTGGGAGTGCGCTCGTGGTGTGCTGGTTGGAGCATTAGGGCGGGGCCCTTCGACGGGCTCAGGGTGAGCGGGATTGAATCCGCCCCTGCGGTTGCTCTGCCGGGGTCGAGGTTCCCGCCTTCGCGGGAACGACGGACTCTCCAAAGTTTAGAATGCGTTTGGCCTGCTGGGGGAGGGGGGTGAATTGATTAGAGGTGACTCGGATGGTATAGTTTGCCCCGCAGATACAAACAGATATGACTGGGGACTTTCCAGCCCCCCGGATGGAGGGCAAACTTGGACAAGTTTGAAGGCTATAACCTGGAAGACTCTATCTATGATGAAATGTTCCTGCCCGATGGACAGGTACGTCCCCATTCCCAAATCCTGCACAGCGCTCTGACCGATCTGACGCCGGAAGAACTGGCGACCATCCAGGGTCGGGTAAACCGCAGCTTTTCCAGCCAGAGCATCTCCTTCACGGTTTACGGCGACACGGAGGCCGAGGAACGCATCATCCCCGTGGACCCGATCCCCCGGGTCATTACATCCGGCGACTGGTCGGGCCTTGCCCAGGGACTGGAGCAGCGGGTAAGGGCGCTGAACAACTTCCTTGAGGACATCTACGGGCCGGCCAAAATCATCCAGGACGGCGTTATCCCCGCGGACATGATCCTGGAGTGCCCCCAATTCCGGCCGGAAATGCGGGACTTTAGGCAGCCCTACGGCGTGTGGGTAGCGGTGTGCGGCACCGACATTATCCGGGTAAACGACGGCTTCCGGGTGCTGGAGGACAACCTGCGGGTGCCCTCGGGCGTGTCCTACATGATTGCCAACCGCAAGGCGGCCAAGGCCAGCCTGCCCCGGGTTTACCGCAGCTGCCGGGTGCAGGAGGTGGAACAGTACGGCACGGCACTGCAGGCCACCCTGCGGGAACTGGCGCCCAACGGCAAGCCCGACCCCGCCCTGGCGCTGATGACCCCCGGCGTTTACAACTCGGCCTACTACGAGCACATGTTCCTGGCCCGGGAGATTGGCGCCGAACTGGTGGAGGGCAGCGACCTGGTGGTGCGGGACCGGGTGGTTTACATGCGCACCACCGAGGGCCTGCAGCAGGTGGACGTTATCTACCGGCGGATAGACGACGATTTCCTTGACCCGCGGGTCTTTCGGGAGGACTCGATGCTGGGGGCGCCCGGCCTGATTGAAGCGGCCAAGGCCGGCAACGTGACGCTGGCCAACGCTCCAGGTACGGGGGTGGCCGACGACAAGAGCGTTTACGTGTACGTGCCGGACATGATCCGGTACTACCTGGGGCAGGAGCCCTTGCTGCACAATGTGGAGACCTACCTGTGCCGCCGTCCCCGGGACCTGGAGTACACGCTGGACAACATGGCGAACCTGGTGGTGAAGAAGGTGGGTGAGTCGGGCGGTTACGGGATGATAATCGGGCCCCATGCCACGCAGGAAGAAAGGGATGAGTATGCCAAGGCATTGAGGGCGGACCCGGCGGACTTCATCGCCCAGCCGGTGCAGTCCTTTTCCAGGGCCCCCTGCCTGATTGAAGGAGACTTTGAACCGCGGCACGTGGACCTGAGGCCGTTCATTCTGAACGGGCTGCAGACGCGTATAGTGCCCGGGGCGTTTTGCCGGGTGGCCCTGCGCCGGGGCAGCCTGGTGGTGAATTCCAGCCAGGGCGGCGGCGGCAAGGATGTGTGGGTGCTGTCGGATGAGTAGGGGGGATGGTGGGTGGTGTGATTGCCGAGGGCAAACGCATTTTCCCGCTTGGCCGGATTGCCGTAGGTTGAACGGGAGTTGAGGTATTACTGGCTGAGTTCGAGGTTCCCGCCTTCGCGGGAACGACGGGGTGTTCCAGATTTAGAATGCTCTGGCTCAGGCGAGGTTCCCGCCTGCGCGGGAACGACGGGGTGGGGCGGCCCTTCGACAGGCTGAGGGCGACATGACTCCCTGCTTGGACGGGCGGCTTAATTTGGGGCGGAATTGCCCTGCCCGTTTGGGGGCCAGAAGCTAAACTCCCGCCTGTCGAGGTTCCCGCCTGCGCGGGAACGACGGATTTCCAGGTGGATGGGGGAGACGATACCCAACCCGGTCGGGCTAGGGAAGCCTGGTTTGGCCTGGTACGAGGGTGAGCCGATGATTGTGAGGTGGAGAATTGCTTTCCCGTAGCGCGCAGAGTCTGTACTGGCTGGGCCGATACCTGGAGCGGGCCGGCAATCTGAGCCGACTGTTGCAGTTGCAGTCGGAGTCGCTGGTTGACCGACCGGTCCGGGATATTCATTTCGGCTGGACTCGGATTTACAACTACGTGCAAAGGGAACCGCCGGCGGGGGAGATTGCCCTGTTCGGGGACGAAGAGTACGTGCTGGCCGATTCCTTTACGCTGGCCGACGACCTTACCTTCGAGCGGGCGAATCCCTGCTCGGTATTCAGCTGCTTTGCCCAGGGTAGAGAGAATGCCCGGCATACGCGCCACTGCATCAGCCAGGAAGTGTGGACCTGCCTCAACACGGCGTACCTGCGGTTGCAGCAGCAGAACATCTCCTCGGTGTGGCAGTGGGAGCCCACGGCCTTTTACCAATCGGTGGCCACGGACATAGAAACCTTCGGCGGGCTGGCCGAGTCCACGATGTACCACGACGACCGGTGGAGCTTCCTGCAGTTGGGCCGCTACGTGGAAAGGGCCCAGGGAGCCTGCGCCCTGCTGCTGGCCCAAGTGGATACGACCAACGACAGCGCAAACCAGGAGTTTCACGAAGAGGACTGGATTTCGCTGCTGCGGGTTTTCTTTGCCCTGGAGGTTTACAACCACACCTTCAGCGTGGCGGTGATTCCCCCCCGGGTGATGGACCTGCTGGTGAGCGACCCGCTGCTGCCGGAGTCCCTGGGGCGAACGGTAAAGTTGATTGAATCGGAGATTACGGCCATAGGGAGCGGCCCCTACTCCCGGTCTGGGCGGGCGCTGCAGCGATTGGTGGGGCGGCTGTCGGCTATGATTAACTTCGAGTGGCCGGACGAGGATGAACCCATCAGTCTGCTGAGGGAAATTTCGGAAGGGACGGAGGAGCTGCATTTTCTGATTACTGACGCCTATTTTGATTACCCGGCGTCGGCGCCGGGGCAGGCTGCGGGGTAGGGTGCGGCCCTCACCCCCGGCCCTCTCCCAGAGGGAGAGGGGGGTTGGAACAAGGCTTATTTCCCCTTGGTATTGGATTAGGGGGGCGGTAAGGGCGCCACGTTCTTTCAGTATGGGGGAGTTTTGAGCCAGCATGTCGAGGTTCCCGCCTGCGCGGGAACGACGGGTTAGGGCATTGGCGAGGTCTGGTTTGGGCTAGGGGGTTGCCCTCACCCCCGGCCCCTCTCCCATAGGGAGAGATGGGACAGTGCGCGTTGCAGCCTGGTGTTGGTTTAGGGGGTGCACAAGGGCGCCGTGTGCTTCCAGTCGGCAGGAAGCTTGACCCAGTCCGTCGAGGTTCCCGCCTGCGCGGGAACGACGGGTTAGGGCATTGGCGAGGTCTGGTTTGGGTTGGATTGTTGGAGTGTGCCGCCCTTTCCTATTGCGGGAAGGGGCGGCATTTTGTTCTTAATGCGGGGCGGTGGTGGTTAGGCGGCTATCCACTCGACTACTCTTTCGCCGATCATGAGGGCGGTGGGGTGCAGGCCGCCGGAGCGGGGGATGTGAGGCACTACCGAGGCGTCGGCGACCCACAGATTCTCCACGCCTTTGACGCGACATTCCTGGTCCACCACGGCCATGGGGTCTGAGTCGGGCCCCATTTTGCAGGTGCCGGAGACGTGGCGGGCGGTGCCCACGGTCTGGCGGATATAGAGGTCCAGGGAATCGTCGTTGTTCAGCACCTCATCGGAGGGCGTTATCCGGTAGTCCATGATATCGCTGTAGGCTTCGGACTCCAGCAGCCGGGCGCCCATGCGGATGCCCTCGCGAACCCGGCGCATATCGTCGGGGTTCTGGAGATAGCGGTAGTTGAATGTGGGCTGGGCGCTGGGGTCGGCTGAGGCCAGCCGGACGTAGCCCGAACCCTTGGGGCGGCCCAGGGTGCAGGACATGCGGGCGGAACGCTCGGGGGGCACGTCGTTGGTGTTGTACCGGGTGCGGACGCCCCGGACCCGCTCTTCCCGCTCGTCCACGACGGTGTTGGTGCGGAGCAGCATGTCGTTGGTCTGGTCGGAGCCGTCGGAAGTGTAGTGAAGGCTGTAGTGAGCGCCGTCCAGGTTGGGCTCCATGCTGACCCCATCCTTGACCTTGAAATTGATGTGGGCGCTCAGGTGGTTCCACAGGCTCTGGCCAACGCCGGGAGCCTCCTGGAGGACGGGAATGCCGAACTGCTCCAACTGGTCCCGGGGGCCGATGCCGGAGAGCATCAGCAGTTGGGGGGACCGGATGGCGCCGGAGCACAGTACCACCCGCTGGCCAAATACCTGGAAGGTCTCGCCGCCGCTGACGGCCTCCACGCCGACGGCCTTGCGGTCTTCGAAGAGTATCTTCTGGACGTAAACCTCGCCGCGCACGGTGAGGTTGAGGCGGTGGCGCATGGGGCTGAGATGGGCCAGGGCCGCGCTCATGCGGACGCCGCCCAGATTGTTGGTGGGGGCGATGCCGACGCCGGTGGGGTTGGCGCCGTTGGTGTCCTCAACGAAGGAATAGCCTTCGGCCAGGCAGGCGTCGTGAAATGCCCGCTGGATGGGAGAGGGAGTGGCGGACTGGCGGCGGCGCACCGGAATGGGGCCGTCGGTGCCGTGAAAGTCGTCCTGAATGTCCAGGTCTCGCTCCATCTTGCGGTAGAAGGGCAGGACCTTGTCGTAGGACCACTGGTCGTTACCCCTGGAGGCCCAGTCGTCGAAGTCTTCGGGCAGGCCGCGCTGCATGGCCTGGCCGTTGATGGAGGAGCCGCCGCCGATGACCTTGCCCTGGGCCACGTGGATCTCGCCCTGCTCCTCGGTGATGGTACCGCGCAGGGCCCAGTTGTGCTCCGACTCGGGGGACTCGGCGTAGCGGGTGGCGCCGAACTTAATCTCGTCGGGCAGGTTTTCCGGGTCGGGGTAGTCCTTGCCCGCCTCCAGGACCAGGACGGAGGTATTGGGGTCTTCGGCCAGCCTGCTGGCGAGAACCGAGCCGGCCGCGCCGCCTCCAACGATAATGACGTCGTATTTCATAAAGCCTCCTCGGGAATCAGTAATTTATGGCGTTAATTGGCTGGGGCACATTATAGCGTTATTGAGGATAGTATGGGCAATGCGGGGAGGGTGCGGAAAAGAGCAGGCGGGGGCATTTGGCAGGGTTTGGGGAATTTGGAGAAACTGGGCCGGGTTACGGACAGGACCATCGCATTGTCAATTCTTCCAAAGCGTAGTAGTTCAACCACTTTGGAATGACGGGCAACTATCGAAACTCGTCATTCTGGCGCAGGCCAGAATCCAGGAAAGTTAGCGCCGGACATGGTTCCTTACGTTCAGGACTTCCGGGTTCCGGCCTTCGCCGGAACGACGGAGAGAAGCAGTTTCAACCTTCATTTCAAAGTTGTCGGACTAGTAGGAAGTAAGCGCATGTCACCTTGAGCTTGCAGGAAGGTCTAAGATCCTCATGCCAGTCGTGGTTGGGGTCTCGATGCGAACTTGCTGGGTGGGAGTTTAGATGCTTCGGCTTCGCTTAGCATGACGCATATCTATAATGTGATTGTCCCCGGGCCAAGGATTCTTGACAAAGCGCCGGGGCACGCCTAAGTTGGGGCAAATCTTTGAGCCGGGAGGGGAACGGATGCCCAAATATACTTACGACCACATCCACCTGCGCACCAAGCAGCCGGAGGAGATGGCTGCCTACTTTGAAAAGATTTTCGATGCCAGGGTTATTCATTCGGTGCAGTCGGACGGGTTTGTACGCACGGACCTGGACATTGACGGGTTGATGGTGTTCATCGCCCCGGTGCCGGAGGATGAGGTGATGAAGTCCAGCCCGCGGGACCCGCACCTGGGCCTGGACCACTTTGGCTTTCGGGTGGACAACCTGGAGGAGACGGTGGCGGAACTGAAGCGACGGGGCGCGGAGATGGCCCGGGAACCGCGAACCATACGGCCCGGGGTGCACGTGGCCTTTGTGCGGGCCCCGGATGATGTGCGGATTGAGTTGCTGCAGAGGGATTAAACCGAGGCCAGGGTGGGGTGGGGGTTTGGCGTGGCGAGGTGCAGTCAGGGTCAGGTGGCTGCCCTCACCGCCGGCCCCTCTCCCAGAGGGAGAGGGGGGGAGATGGAACGATGCGGGTTTTGCCCTGGTATTGAGTTAGCCTTCACCCGTTGAGTGGTAGGGGACTGCTGCCTACCCGGTTGCCAGGTTCGAGGTTCCCGCCTTCGCGGGAACGACGGGTTGGGGTGGGGTTAGACGGGGGAGTTGGGGCGGTTGGGGTTGGGGGGCGGTTCGTCCCGTCGCAGGGTGTACAGGTCGGATGCCATGATGTCGGGAATCAGCGGGGTTAGGCTGGGGAAGTCGTCGGCGACGGCGTGGATGAGCCGGCCGCTGAGACCGTCGGAGGCGCTGCCGGCAAGCCAGACGGCCAGGTCGGCCGCCCGGTTGATGGGGGCGCCGCCGCCCCCGGTGACCTGCAGGCCGAACTCGTACAACTCGGTGTCGCCGGCAGCCCGGGCCCCGTCGGTAATTTCGTCCCACATCCTGGTGTGGATGGAGCCCGGCCCCAGGGCGTTGACCTGGATGTTCTTGCCGGCCAGTTCCAGGGCGAGGATTTCGGTGAGGCGGATGATGGCGGCCTTGGACGAACCGTAGGCGGAAAGGTGGTACGGGGCCGAGGTGGCGCCGGAACCGGAGAGGTTGATGATTCTGCCGCCGCCGCTTTGGGCCATCAGGGGAATAACCGCCCGGCAGCAGAGGTAGGCGCCCACCAGGTTTACCTGGATAGTGCGCAGCCAGCCGTCCACGTCGTTGTCTTCCAGGGCGCCGATGGGCCCGACGATGCCGGCGTTGTTTACCAGTATGTCAATGCGGCCGAATTTATCCCGGGCCTGCGCGGCCATGGCGTCCACGGCGGCCCGGTCGGTCACGTCAACCTGGATTACGTGGGACACGGCGCCCATGGAGCGGGTTGCCGACGCCGTTTGCTCCAGTTCGTCCAGGCTCCTGGCTGCCAGGGCCAGGGTTGCGCCCTCGCGAGCGTAGGCCCGGGCGATGGCCTGACCGATGCCGCGGCCGGCGCCGGTAATCAACGCTGTTTTGCCCTCTAACTCCATTTTGACGTTCTCCTTTTGCTGCTGTCGCCGGGAATGCTGGTAGGTCAGTCCTTTGAAATGATGGATGGTGCGCCAAATCTTGATTCATGCCTTTGGGTGCATCCGGCCTCTGGCCAGTCGAGGTTCCCGCCTGCGCGGGAACGACGGGTTGGGCGGGTACGAGAACTCCACATTCAGTTTGACGACAGCCCCAAAGAAATTTGTCCGCGGCCCATTGACAGAGTTTAGGGGCCGCGCCACAACTGTCCCACCGACGGGTTGGGCTGGTTTCAGGGGGCGCTGAGCGCCAGCTTGCCTTCGCTTTGTTCGGGGGGCCAGATGACCACCTTTTTGCCTTGCTGCCATTGGACCAGGAAGGGGGTGCGGCCCACCTGCTGCCCGGTTTCCGGATTGATTCTAAACCTGCCGAAGAAGGTATGAAAGTCCTGCTGGCCGGCGACTTTCCACAGCAGGTCGGGGTCCATGTTGGGAACCGAGCCCTGGTTTAGCGCGCCGGCCGCGGCGAGGGAACGCTGGGCCACCAAGCCGGCGGCGTAGGCCTGGGCCATGGGGTAGTCCACGGGCAGCCCGCCGTTGACCTGGCTGGCCCGTTGCAACGAGGCCATTACCTGCGCCGGCGTTGGGCCAAAGTAACTGGCGGCAGGGTCGGTCCCAGTAACCTGGGAGGGAGTGGACACGGGTTCCCACTGGCTGGGGCCCACAAAGCCCTCCACGTTGTCGCCCAGCGCTTCCCGGAACCGGGCTATGGGAGCGGCGACGACGGCCACGACACAGGGCATTGAACGGTCTTTTGCCATAGAGACCAGGCACCTGGCCAGGGCGATGTCGTGGCGAATGCGTCCGACGGCCAGCAGCAGGTCCGGTCTGGCGGCAAGCGCCTCCTCGGCCAGGCCGGAGAAATCCGACTGTCCGGGCGGGAATTGGCGGTCCAGGACGCAGGTCAGGCCGTGTTCCAGGGCCGTCTCTTCCAGGCCCCCGCTGACCTGCCGGGAGAAAGCTCCCACGGAGCAGCGCAGGATGGCAAAGGAGTTGGCGGCGGGAGATGCTTCAAGGAGCAGGGCGGGCAGGGAGGCAAGGTACTGGGATGCGCCAGAGAGGATGCCAACAACCCGTCCGCCTGGTTGGTGAATTTCCTCGGCGGCCCCACCGTGGTTCCAGAGCAGTTGACCGTGCCGGGCGGCTTCGGTTGCCGCGGCCCGGGCCAGGCCGCTGGAGTAGGGGCCAAAGAGCAGGTCAACCCGGTCCCCCGCGACCAGGCGGCGGGTAGCTTTAACCGCCCCTTCGGCCAGGCTGGCGTCGTTGTAGCAGACGGCTTCCAGGCGATAGTTCTTGCCGGCAACGGGGAGACCGCCGGCCTGGTTCACGTCGTGGACCCAGGCCAGTAGGCCGGCCCGGGCCTGCCGGCCCTGGATACTGAACTGGCCGGTAAGGGAAGCGGACAGTCCTGCCTTTATGGCGGCCATGCAGGGCGCCCAGCCAGGCCGGAGAAAACCCCGGCCTACAAGCGGGGGCGGAATATCCCGAAGGAACTGGTGTAGCCATGGAGGAAGGTGGTGCCGCTGACGGGACCGATTTCTCCGTTGCAGAAGAAGCCGCCCAGGGGCACCGAGCCGAGCTTGTCGCGGAACAGGTCGGTATCGTGGTTGGCCTTGCCGTAGAGGTACTGACCCCGGCCGAGGCAGGAAAACAGCAGCGCGCCGTGGACCTGGTTTTCCCGGTTGTCCCCGGCATAGCGGTCCAGCACGGCGGCCAGGTCCTGGGCCGAGGTGTCGGCGTCCCGGAGGTGGAACTGGACCAACTGGCCCTCCTTGAGCATTTCGCCGATAGCCAGGGAACCGCTGCGGTCGTCCATACCCATCACGTTGCGGATGAGGAAATCGCCCTGCTGGGGGTTGTCTATGAATTCATCCATGACCACGCCCAGGAACAGGGAGTTGCGCATGAGGCCCTGGTCCCGCTCGCTCAAGGTGGGGAAGAGGCCGCGAAGAACGTTCAGGGGCGTTTCGCCGTCCAGGGATTCCAGCATATTCTGGCGGCTCTGGGTTATGCGCATGGGCTGGCCGATGGGGCGGCAGCCCTGGGCCACCACGGTATCAATGGTGATGTTGCCGTGCAGGGCGACACCCACGGCGCCGGCGCGGTGAACCCGGTTGCCCAGGAACAGGGCGTTGCCGTTCTGCTGCTGGCCGCCGCTGGCCAGGCCGCCAATCTTGGCCGCCCCTGCAAAGGCAAAGTCCAGGCCCATCAAGAGATTCTGGACGGGGAAGGAGAAGGGGTCGGCAAGCAGCACAAACTGGGGAGCGACAGTCGGGCTGACTTTCAGCAGTTCTTCCCACGACGCGGGGCCGGCGTCCAGGTCGGGCAGGGACTCGCCGGACAGGTGGAAGGGAGAGATTGTCACATCGGGCAGAGAAGCGGCGGTAATGGAGAGCGCGGGGCTTTGCTCCACCTCCTTCCCGTCGCCAATGATTCCGCCGCCCGAGCAGCCGAGAACCAGAGGCGGGCTCGCGTCACCGCCCAGGGCAACCCGAACAAGGTCGGGGATGGCGTCGTAGTTCTGGCTGTAGTGGAAAGAGGCAAAGACGACGGCCAGGTCCGCCTGGGACTCTCCCAACTGGCTGCGCAGCGAGGCGGCACATTCGTCTATGGCTGATTCTAGCTCGGCTTGCTGGGAGATTGCTGAGGCCCACTTCATCCTAATACCTCTCTATTGCTGGGATCTAGATTCCCGGGGAATCGGGAGAACTTCTTCGGGGCCGAACCAGTATAACATTCCGTTGGGCCTTCTATTGGGCTGCGGACGTCATTTACAGGGCAATCGCGCTTTAAGTGAGGCTATACGTCCAAGCAGGAAGTCATGTCGCCCTGAGTCCTTCGGCTTGGCTCAGGATAAACTTTGCCGAAGGGC
>DAOUIY010000006.1:0-39759 GCA_034423215.1 Dehalococcoidia bacterium | reverse complement strand
TGACAGAGCGCAACGCGACGCCAGAACCCATCAACTGGAGCTTCACTATCAGGAATGCCAGAGCTAAGCTCCGTAGACTTTATCCTGACACTTCAACCTTGACTGACTACTAGTGGTTCAACCACTTTGGATTAATGGGTAACCATCGAAACCCGTCATTCTGGCGCAGGCCAGAATCCAGGAAGGTTAGCGCCGGACATGGTTCTTTACCTTCAGGACTTCTGGGTTCCGGCCTTCGCCGGAACGACGGAGAGAAGCAATTTCAACTATCATTTCAAAGCTGTCGGACTACTAGACTCTTACTCTGCAGGTTTGTATCGGGTCCCCAACCGCGACTGGGCATGAGGACTTTAGACCTTTCGGCAGGCTCAAGGTGACACTACCTTTATCTGTGCCCTTTGGACCAACTTATAACGCTATTGCCCTGGCCCGACCCGGCCACACCGAGCTTGCCGGCAGCAATGCGGCGCATTGACCGTTTATCGCCTCCTTTGTATCATCAGACCAATAAAAGACCTTAGTGCAGCGAGGCAACACAAGGGTCTTCAATCACGATTGCACCACCGGAGTTATTACGTATCTCACACCAGGAGAGTGGCCATGACGCAACCCCACACGGCAATGTTGACGGCAGCCAGGCAGGGCATCCAACGCATTGAAATTGACCCCGAACGCTCCGAGTCTCCCACCTTTGAGGGGCGTTATTTTGGCAGCGTGGGCCAGTACGAAAAGCTGCGGGGCGCCGCCTACGGCGAGCTTGACCCGTCGGACCCCCGCAACGCCGTCATTACCGACATTGAACTGGCCCCGGTGAACGACCGGGGGATGGTGGAATATTCCACCGACATCTTCATTCTGAAGCCGGTGAACCTGGCCCTGGGCAACCGCCGGGTTATTCTCGACTTCAATAACCGCGGCGGCATGCGGATTGGCCTGTTGAACGGCGCCCGCGCCATCAATAACCCCACCACGGCGGCGGACGGCGGCACGGGCTTCATCATGGAAATGGGCTACGCCGTGGTGGGCAACGGCTGGGACATCAGCGCCAGCGGCCACGACTCCATGACAATCAACGTGCCGGTGGCCTCCAACGGCGGGGAGACCATCACGGGCCCATCCTACGAGTACATCGTTTTCGACAACGAGACCACCCTGACCAGTGAACTGGCCTACCCCGCCGCGACCCTGGACAAGTCGCTGGCCCGACTGACGGTGCGGGAATTGCTGGACGATACCCCCGTGGAAATCCCCGAGTCTGGATGGGAATATACCTGCCAGGAAGGTAAAGCCATCCGTCTCTTGCCCGAGGGTACGCCCTTCAAGCAAAGCCACATTTACGAGTTCACCTACACCGCGAAGGACCCGCTGGTAGCAGGCATCGGGCTGGCGGCGACCCGGGACTTCCTCTCCTTCCTGCGGCACGCCCCGGAGTCGGCGGACAACCCCCTGGCCGGCCACGTTGACTACACCTTCAGCTACTCGATATCCCAGCCCTCCCGCACTCTCAACGACTTCCAGTTGCTGGGCTTCAATGAGGACGAGTATGGGCAGAGGGCGCTGGACGGCATCCTGAGCCATACCGGCGGCGGCAACGGCGACCAGATTAACTACCGGTTCGCCCAGACCGACCGCACCGAACGCAACCGGCAGAACCACCTGTACCCCGAGGCCATCTTCCCCTTTGCCCACCAGGTGACTACCGACCACCTGAGCGGAAAGACCGAAGGCCGAAGCCGTGCAGGAGAGGAGACGAACACCCTGCCCCGGCGGATGGAAATCAACACCGCCAACGAGTACTGGGTCAAGGGCTGCTCCCAACTGCACACCGACAGCCGGGGCAACGACCTGCCCGACCCGGAGAACGTGCGCTTTTACCTGTTGTCCGGTCTGTCCCACGGCGTGGGCGACGTGACCAGGAAGGGCAAGAACCAGCAGTTCACCAACGGCGTCAGCCCCTTCGCCGCCCACCGGGCCCTGCTGGTAGCCCTGGACCGGTGGGTGAGCGAGGGTGTTGAGCCGCCGGCCAGCCGGGTGCCCCGGGCCGGCGAGAACGCTGCCTTTGCCGTTACCCGTCCCGGCTGCGAGACGGGCGTCGTGCCGGCGGAGGCGCTGGGCTGGCCCGACATCCCCGGCGTTACCTACACCGGCGCCATAACCACGCACTACTTCCTGGACTACGGCCCGGACTTTGACCAGGGCATCGTGGCCAACCTGCCTCCCTCGCTGGAGGGCCGTCCCTCCTATCCCATTTTCGTATCCAGGGTGGACGAGGACGGCAACGAGGTGGCCGGGGTGCGCCTTCCGCCGGTGGCGGCGCCCATTGCCACGACCACGGGCTGGGCCCTGCGCCGGGACGGCTTTGGCGAAAACGACGGCGGCGAGGGCGACGGTCAGCACATACCCTTCGCTGCCAAGAGGGAAGAACGCCTGGCATCCGGCGACCCGCGCCTTTCCCTGGAGGAGCGCTACGGAAATCACGAAAGCTACGTGAAGGCAGTGGCGGAAGCGGCGCGGAAGTTGGAAGCCGAGGGCTTTCTGCTGCCCGAGGACGTGCAGGCCTATATTGACGAGGCGGAGGCTAGCGACGTGCTGAGGTAGCGGGCCCGGCAAGCAACAGGCCCGTCATTAGAACCGCACATATAAGACCGCCCCTCGCCTGTTGGACAAGGGGCGGTCTTGTTTTCTGAGGAATTGCTGGCCGATTGCCGGACACTTACTGCAGAAGAGATGGCCGGTTCAGGGCTGGTACCTGCGCTCCTTGATCTGGCGGATGTTCCTTTTGTGGGCCCGGTAGCCGACCACAGCCATTACCGTGAAAAGCGCCCAAAGAAAACCGGTTGAAAAGGTCGCGCCGCTGGTAACGGCCGTATGGAAGGGTGAGGGGGAGGTAAAGCCAGCGAGGAATATGGACGCCAGTGAAACGAAGGAGCCGAAGAAGGCTGAGGCCAGGTTGGTGTAGATAAGCCAGCGTCCGGATGCCAGGTTGTCCAGCTGATCTTCGGTCACCGTGTACAGGTGCAACTCTGCACTATGAACCGTCACTGTCAATACATTATCGAAAGAAGCGCCAAATGAAGCGTGCGTTGGAGAGAGTTGCTCGTTATCCGGAGAATCAGGCATTGGCGGAAGCCTCAACTCCGATTTCGTCAGCCAAGCCCAGCTTCAGCAGGTTCATCAGGAACGTGTAGCCACATTCCTCGCAAACAATGACCGCAACCGGAAAAACAGTTCCGCCGGAGGGAACGAAGGCCCCAGGGTCATTAGCAACGGGAAGGGCTGCGCCGTTCACGTCCACGCCCCAGGAATCCGTGTGTCCGGAAACTGGGCAGACCATCTTCCGGTCGCCTATTTTCCGGTTTATCGCCTCGATAATGCTCCGGTGCAACGCAGGGTCCATAGCCATCCGTGCATCTCCAGGGCCAATCCTCGTTAACTCAATCTAATATGCATGAGTCAGACGGGAAGCATCACCCCCGAATTGTACCTCTATTGATGCTCCAATCAAATACCTAGTATGGCTATGGTCAGTTCCTCAGCTTGAGACGGGAAACTACCCCTCCAAGCCAAAACTCTCCACCGCCAGATTGACGATGTGCTCGCCGATGGCCAGGGATGATGTGGCGCCGGGGGAGGGGGCGTTCAGGACGTGGATTGCCTGCTGCCCCTGCAATATCGAGAAGTCGTCCAGCAGGGCGCCATCGGTTGCCACCGCCTGGGCGCGGACGCCAGCGCCACCCGGCGCCAGGTCGCCGTCTCTAATCTCGGGAATCAGCTTTTGCAGGTCGTGGACGAACACCGATTTGCTGTAGGACCGGTGCATTTCGGACACGCCGGTACGCCAGTGCTTGGCGGTCATCTTCCAGAAACCGGGATAGGTGAAGGTGCCCAGGGACTCGGCCACGTCCACATTGCTCTTGCGGTATCCTTCCCGGGCGAAGGCCAGCACCGCGTTGGGCCCGGCCTCCACGTAGCCGTGAATGTTGCGGGTGTAGTGGACGCCCAGGAAAGGAAAGCGCGGGTCCGGCACGGGATAGATTAGACCCTTGACCAGGTGCTGGCTTTCTGGCCTCAGCGTGTAGTACTCGCCGCGGAAGGGGATGATCCGGACATTGGTCCGCTCCCCCATCATCTCGGCGATGCGGTCGGCGTACAGGCCGGCGCAGTTGATAATGTGGGCTGCCCGCAGGGACCCGCGGGTGGTCTCGATGGTCATCGCCCCGTCCGTGCCTCCGATGGACTGCACGGCAGCATCCATGTAGATGTCTCCCCCTCGCTCCTGAAACCTGGAGGCGTAGGCCTCGGTAACCTTGACGTAATCTATGATTCCCGTGGCCGGCGACCACAGTGCCCGCAGCCCGAAGGTGTGGGGTTCTATTTCCTTCAACCGCTCCGGCCCGATCATCTCCAGGCCCGGAACCCCGTTGGCCACGCCCCGCTCGTACAAGTTATCCAGCCGGGGCAGTTCAGACTCCTCGGTGGCGACGATGGTTTTGCCGCACAGTTCGTACTCGATTTCGTTCTCGTCGCAAAACTGCTTCAGGTCCCTGGCCCCGCCGACGCAGAACTGGGCCTTCTGCGAACCCGGCCGGTAGTAAATGCCGGAGTGAATTACGCCGCTGTTGTGACCCGTCTGGTGGTTTGCCAGTCCCTGCTCCTTCTCCACCACGGCGACCCGGCGGCCTTGGGGGTATCGGCCGGCCAGTTGCATGGCGGTTGAAAGGCCGATAATTCCTCCTCCGATGATGACTATGTCGTATTCCATGGAGTTCATTTCGCGCCTCCGTTGGGAGAAAATCGGTTAGTGTTAGCTGGCGGGCCGACATCGGCAACCGCAACGAGCAGAGGAGCAACCGTTCTGCGTCCCATCTTGTCTGTTGAATTTTCGACTGTTGAACGTGTAACCGTCCCGAGTCAACGGGAACAGGCTGGCCCCAAAACTGCCTTTCCGGCTCCCGCCGTCATTACTGCCTTGGAATGGGACCTCCCAAAGATGATTGCATTATAGAGAAATGTCATGCTGAGCGAAGCCGAAGGAATCAGGCTGACATTAATTTCCAGTTGAACCACCTTGCGCAGGTTACGACAAGCTTCTAATGCATTTGCCCTGACGGAGACTCTCCCTCAAACCCGGATAGTCATTTGAACGTGGCTACACTGTAATGAAACGGTGTTATCGTTTCAACTCTGGCAGGCAGTCGCCGGACCCTCAACTGTTCGGTGGGCCAGGCTCCGAATCCCCTGGGGCGGGAGAGTCGCTACTGTCCGCTCCCGTTCCCAGGGAGCGGTCCACGGCGGCCAGGTAAGGCTGCAGGTCGTTTTCGTTGGCCTCGTCCGCGTTCTGCCCCGGCGCCATGGGTGTGGCAATTTCGCCACCCTTTTTCGTCATGGAGCGGAGCACCAGGACACCTCCGGCCAGCGCGGCCAGCACCATGACCACCGGCAGGGTCCAGGCCAGGAGGTTGTAGCCCGACTTTGGCGGCGACGCCAGGACGTTCTGGCCGTAGCGGTCGGCAAAGAAATCCAGGATTTCCTGGCGGTCAGCCCCTTCTGCCAGCATTTCACGGACCCTTTGCCGCATCTGGCGAGCCAGAGGCACCTGGGCCTGGTCTATGGACTCGGCGGGACACACCGGGCACATCAACATCCGGTCAATTGCCTGGGCTTCGGCCTCGTCGTAACCGGCGGGCGGAGACTGGGCATGGGAAACGCTGGCCAGGGCAAAAGCCGCCAACGCTGCCGCCAGGGCTATGGCAGCGACAAACGCAGGGACTCTCAAAAAGGCAAAGGGCAGGCGTACAACCTGCCCTTTACTCGTAAAACGATGCTTGTTCACTTTAATTCCTGGAACGGCATACCGCTGTTCCCGTTCCTACCGTTCCGCTCCATCCCATGCGGTTTTGGCGCGGCGCGCCGTAATCAGCAACTCCCCGGGTCGCCGCCCTGCAGGCAGTCGGCCACGTAGCGAGAAACGGCGTCAATCTGCTCCGGCGACAGCAGCTTGGAGAAGCTGGGCATTACCGTCAAGCCCCCCATCATAATGTCTCTTACGCCGGCGGTATCTTTGGCGATCATCGTCGGGTCGTCCAGGGCAGTCAAATCAGGATTGAAGGACGGCACATAACCGTAGCTGTCAATCATGGTCACAAGGGCGGGACCGTCGCCCTTCCCCAGCGGGCCGTGGCACATGGCGCAGTTGATGTCGTACAGTTCCGCGCCGTCGTGACTGGATGCCTGCACCGCATAGAAGGGTACCGCGCTGGCCGGAACGCTCAACCTGGGCGGTTCGTGGGCCTTGAAGGACGGCTGGTAATGCATCTCGTAGAAGACGTCCACCGGGTACGAACCCTGGGAACAGCCCAAGGCCATGACGCCGATCAACAACGCCAGTCCGGCCAGGTAGGTCCTTTTCCGGCTTCCCCTGGACAAGATGTTCTTGAATTTTGCGGAAAGTTTGCTCATTTTTGGCTGCCTTCTACCGGCGGTCACCGGTCTCCGGCCTTTCAATTGATTCAATGCACCGGCAGGACAGTTACCGGTCCCACCCAATCACTAACACGCAACTACTGCTTCTTGACGTCCACCGCGCCCGTCTGCCCAAAGACCCCTTCAACGGCATCGTGCTGGGTCTCCTCGGTGTTTACCAGGACGCCAATGTAGCCTTCGGTAATACGGTTGTCGTAGAGCCCCGCCTTCAATTTGGGGAGGCGGGATTCAAAAATAATCCCCAGCACCGTGAAGAGAATTGCGCCCAGCATGGTGCCTTCGTAGCAGACCACCGCCATGGGCGGTATGGACAGTATGGGCTTGCCGCCGGTCACCAGCGGATAGGCCACCTGGGTCATGGAGGTCAGCAGGATGCCCGACGTCAGCCCCAGCAACGCGCCAATGAAGGGAAAAATATACAGCTTGTGCGGCTCTTCCCGTTCACCGAAAGCGCCTTCCGGATAGGGAGTGTCCGTCAGGAAGTCAACATCGTTTTCGGGAATCCCGGCACGCCGCAGGCCGTCGCCGGCATCGGCGGCGGAATTGGCGTTGTCGAACAACCCCAATATTGGACGTCTCGCCATAACTTATAACCTCTCTGCCTCTACCTGAATGCCCCGGCTCCCACTACCCTTGGCCGGTTGCGGGGCCTAGTCTTCTCGGAAAGTCGCCGGCACCGTCCGGCGCCCAATTTGAACCTGGGTCTTCAGCACGTCCCCTTCCTTTACGTCATACAAGGGCACCAGCGGGAACACCCGGCTGAACAGCAACATCAACAGGGTCACCAGGGCAAAAGTCGCCCCGACGATGATAATTTCGAAAATGCTGGGCCTGTAGTCCGCCCACACAAAAGTGAAAAGCTGCTTGTTGATCAGACCCGGAACAATGATCAGGAACCTTTCCAGCCACATGCCCACGTTTACCGAGATACAAGCGATGGACATTATCCACAGGTTACGCCGCCATGCGCGGCTCAACCACAGAATTACCGGAATGAAATAGGTGGTTATTACGAAGATGATGAACCAGGCATTGTAAGGCCAGTAGGTGAACTGGGTCTGCCTGACCATCAACTCGTCCGGCTCCCGTCCGTACATGCCGAACAGAATTTCCATGACCAGGAAATAGAACCAGCCGGTAGCCACGACAATCAACAAGCGGCCCAGGGCATCTATGTGCTCGTGGCGGATGTAGTCCTGCCAGCCGTAGCACCAGCGCAGCAGTATCAGGGCAAAGGCCACCGCCGACACGCCGGAATGCACCGCTCCCACCACGAAGTAGGGAGCGAAGACCGTAGAGTGCCAGGACTTGACCGACGCCGCCATGCCGAAGTCCCAGGACACTATGCTGTGCACCGACACGAACACCGGCAGAATGAGGGCCGAAAGAAGCACTCCGGCCACGATTTGCAACTTCCACTGGCGGGCATTGCCTTCCCAGCCCATGGCCAGGACGCTGTAAACCCGGTGGGCTATCCCCGTAGTGTGGTCGCGTAGCACCGCAAAGTCGGGAATGAGCGCGATAATCACGAACAGGGTGCTGGAGGTCAAGTAGGTCAAGATGGCGCTGGGATCCCACACCAGGGGAGTCCTGATGTTGGGCCAAATGCCGCGGGCAAAGTCATAAGGGAAAACCCAGTACAGAATCCGCCAGGGACGCCCGGTGTGGACGATGGGCATAATCATCGCCGTCATCAGGGAGAACAGCGTCAGGACCTCGGCGGCCCGAGTGGCCGGTCGCCGCCACTCCGCCTTGGCCAAGCGCAGAATGGCCGACAGCATCACGCCGGCGTGGCTGATGCCAATCCAGAACACAAAATTGGTGATGAAGAACCCCCAGGCCACCGGCCGGTTGAGACCGGTGATGCCCAGGCCACGGTTGACCATTATGCCGATAACAATGGCCGCGACCAGCAGGATCAGTCCCAGGACAGTCACCACCGGCCAGAACCACCGGGGGGTGTCCAGAATTGAACGGAGCAAATCCCGGTTAATCTCTCTAGTACTTAGGACTCTGCCTTCCTGCATGGAAGCTCCTGCTTTCCTTCCTTTCGGCGGCATCCCCGCTCAAATCGGACGGGGTTGCCGTATTTTGCCTACTATTGCGCCGGTCTATCGGGTGGGGCAGGCTGCACAACCGACCCCGGTTTGTTCAATAATCGTGGCCGCCACACCGGGCCCGCTCTCTTCAGGCCAGCGAAAACGACCCGCCGGTAAAACTGGCTCGGTATGCCTACTCCGGCTTGGCCAGTACCAGGTACTCGCCGCGCCCCAGGGTATCCATCCTTTGGTACAGGGTCCCTTCCTTCACTTCCCAGATGGACATGAGGGGGAACACCTTTGCGGACAACATGTAAACCAGGGCCACAATACCCAATCCGCCCAGCACAATGCATATATCCCAGATATCGGGCCACACTGCCGCCGGGACATGGGACAGGGCGAACTCGTAATGGTTGCCCGTGTTGAAAGCCGCGGCAAAGGTCCTCAGGTTAAAGAGGAGCGCGCCGACCAGGGCCGACAAGCCGGCCAGCGACGGCCCCCACGCGCTGCGCCGCAGCGGGTTCCAAATCAGCATCAGGAACGGGACAAGGAAGCTGAACAGCATATTCGCCAGGAACACTACCAGGTAAGGCTTGGTAAACAGGTACTGCAGGATATTCTGCTCGACTTCGAGACGGCCGTACCAGTAAGTGATGAAAAAGGCAAACAGGTGATATGTCCAGAGCAGGGTAAGCCCCAGCAGAATCTTGCTGGCCGACCAGAATGGGGCCTTGCCCAAATACGTTCCGTAGCCGCCCCACTTCCGCATGATGAACAGCACAATCAGGATGGCACCCAATGCCGTCTGGAAGCTCATCACCGTGTACATGGGCGGCAGCACCGAGTCCTTCCAGAAAGGCACCATGCTCATGGCAAACTCGGTGATGAAGATAAACTGGACAAATATCAGGAACATGAAGTAGAAGGCGCCCAGCAGGGCCAGTCCCGCCTTCTGATGATTCCACTGCCGCTTGGTGCCGAACCACCACCCGGCCAGGGCCGTATAGAGGCTGCGCCGGAAACCCGTAGCAGTTGCCCGCGCCTGCGCCATGTCCGGCGCCGCCGACAGCCACAGAATCGCTACGCTGCAAAGGGCCAGACCCACAAAGCACAACAAGTCCCAGGTGAAGGGGGCGCCGATGGGCACCTCGAACCACAGGGTCCTCCGCACCTCCAGGTCAGTCCCCTGAGCATCCGGATTCCAGATGGGGGGCATAGCCAGAAGCAGGGGAATGAACAGGACGATGTTCACTACGCCCATAATGGCGAACAGTTCCGAGACTCGTGACAGGGGCCGCCGCCAGTGGCTCTTGGTAAACCGGAAGGCGCAGGCCACCAGGGGCGCAGCTCCGGTAATCATGAATACAAAGGAAAAGATCCCTGCATAGTAGGCCCAGGGGCCGGGACTGCCGAACCCGTCGGAAGAGGCGCGGATGGCAAATCCAACCACTCCCAGGGCGGTCAGGACTGCCGCTACGCCCAGGGCAAGCTTGTATCCCGAAGGCATGGAAAAGGTCTTGCCAGCTACGTCGGAAGTAATCTCCTCCTTGCGGGGGAATACCCACATTCCGGCGTGTTGCCCATGCCCACCGACGTGGTTATGTTCAGCGCTACTAGCCATGGTCTCCGCCACTGCTTCCCTTGTTGGGATCAACCTTCTTCAGGTAGATCACGTTGGGTTTCGTGTTCATGTCTTCCAGCATTCGATATCCGCGGGTCTTGCGTTCACCCTCGTGGTGAATATTGTACCGGTTCACGTCCTCAAAATAGGGATTGATGGGACTGTGAACATCGTTCTGGTCGCCAAATATGAGGGCATTGGTCGGGCACGCCTGAACGCAGGCTGGCATGTGATTGCCCGAACGCAGAGACTTGTCGTTCAGTTCACCGCCGCCCTGTCGCTCTTCCTGCAACTGCCCCCGGCGCAACCGCTGCACGCAGAAGGTACACTTTTCGGTAATACCCCGCGTCCGTACCGTAACGTCGGGATTCAACTGGTTCTGCAGCCGTTCCGGCCAGTTGGGGTGCCAGTAGTTGAAAAACCGCACCTGGTAGGGACAGTTGTTAATGCAGTACCTGGTGCCCACGCAGCGGTTGTAAAGCTGAACGTTCAGCCCCTCGTCGTTGCGGTAGGTGGCGAAAACCGGACAGACCGGCTCGCAGGGCGCATTCTCGCAGTGCTGGCACAGGACGGGAATGAAGCGGGCCTTGATATTGGGATAGTCCCCTTCCCAATAGCGCTCGACGCGGATCCACTCATAGGCCCGATTCTGGAGAAAGGCGTTCTTGTCGTTGATGGGAATGTTGTTCTCAACCTGGCAGGCAATCACGCAGGCCTGACAGCCATTGCAGCGGTCCAGGTCAACAACCATTCCCCACTTATGGTCAATTCGGCTAGTTACCATTCTTCATCCCGCATCGGCCGAGGAATGTACTCACGGCCGGCATCTTCAACCTAATAGCCTTTACCCTAATGGTCCGTAACCACGATTACGGCCTCACCCGCCGTATGCCCGATCAGCCGGGCGGGGAAAATACCTTCAAACTTCGATACCTTCAGGCTCTGCCCGGTAGGCGCAACCCTGGCCTTGTGCCCGGCCCAGGCCAAGCCGCCGTTTTCCGTCATGTGCGACACCGAAAGAAGGTCCAGCGCATTGGCGCTCTCCCGCGGGTCTCCGCCGGTGGCATAATCGGAACCGCTGCGCCGCCCCTGCCCCAAGGGCACTGCCACCACGCCGGGAGGCAAAGCCGGGTTGGGATACAGCACGCCCATGATACTGCCGCTGTCGGTTGACACGCTGACCACGTCGCCCTCGCGCAGTCCCATTTCCTCGGCGGTATGGCTGTTCAGTTCCACCCAGGTCTGCCAGGCCACCGTTGTAATGGGGTCCGGCAAGCCCTGCATCCAGGGAATATGGGCGTTGCGTCCATCCAGCAGCGAATTGTGGGAGAAGGGCTGCAGGTAAAACTCGCCGCTGCCGGAATAGGAGGGCTCCCTTACCTGTAAGGCAATGGCATTGAGAATACCCGCCGGCGCCGTGGGAGCAGGGCCGGTGGAATCCTCGTCCCACCAACCACCCTGCTGGAGCATCAAGTTCCAAAGTTCGCCGGAGGAACCAACCTGCCGGGACGTGCCCCACCCGGAGCGGTAAAGGGTATCGGCAGTAGCCTTCAACGCGGCTTCCACCGTGGGCCAGGGCAAGGAATCTTCCTGCCCCATCTCCTGGGCCATGCTCAACAACAGATCGCCAAAACTGCGGGGGTCCAGATCGCTAAGGGGGTTGACCACCGGCTGTTGAATTCCGATGGTGCGGTAACCCGGCCCGGGATCAGGAATATCATCGCCCCAGTCTTCAAGGAAAACGCGGTCGGGAAGAACCAGGTCGGCCATGGAGGTGGTTTCATCCATAAAGGAGGAGAAACTCACGATAAACAGGTCGTCCCGGTTCAGGGCGCTTTCAAAGCCCAGTGAACTCGGCAAGCCGTGAACCGGATTGGCCTCGTGTACCAACAGCATACGGGTCTGTCCGCTGCGGATGTTGTTGGCTACGGTACTCCAGTCGGCCAGGCTGCCCACGGTGGCGGTGGTCGGCAAGTCACCCACCGGGCTGCCCGGGCTGAAACGAACTCCGCCGGGCCGCCCAACGCTGCCCACCAGGTAGTTGAGCGCGTAGATGGCCATGAGATTGAACTGACCGTTGGTATGGGCTCCGGCGCTGCCGCCGCCCAGGGCGATGCTGGGCCCATGATGGGCAAAATTGCTGGCCAGGTCGCGAATCTTCTCCGCCGCTGATTTGCCTTCGTGGAGCTTCGCGGGGATGCCCAGCCGGTCCGCGACTCTTTCGGGGGCGAAACTCTCCAGCGCCGCCGCGCCCTGGCCGTTGGTCATGGCATCCACGTCCACGCCTTCAGCCTGCATACCCTCGCTGATAATAACGTAGGCCAGGCTCAGCGCCAGGTAGCCTTCCATGCCGGGGGTTATGGGCAGCCATTCATCGGCGTTAGCCGCCGTCAGGGAAAAGCGGGGGTCCACATGCACCAGGTAGCCCCTGCCGCCCTGGGTCTGCCGCCTGTTGCCCTGCCGGAACTCGCCGTAGGCCGAAGCCAGCCTGGTGGAAGAACCCCAGGTGGAAAGAAAATCGGCGCCGAAGGAAATCACGTAATTGGCGTTGGCCAGGTCGAAGTCGGGAAGACGGGTCTGCCCGAAAACGCCATTGATGGCCGCGCGGTAGGTGGTATCGTCGAGGCTCTCGAATCCCAGGTGCCGTCCGCCCAGCGAGGTTGCAAACCGTTCGGCAATCAGCCCCAGGTGGCCCCGCAGAGGCTCGGTAATCAACACCATGCCCTGGCTGCGGGCTACCAGTTCCCGCCGCAGTATGTCCAGCGCTTCCGGTTCCCACTGGATTGAGCGGTACTGGCCTGTACCCCGGGCCCCGGTCCGCAGCAAGGGACCGGCGATGCGGTCTGGATGGTAAAGGGCCTGCAATCCCACCTCAGACCGGGGGCTCTGCTTGCCCATGTTGACCGGATACCTGGGGTTGCCCTGAATCTTCTTGGCGCGGCCCTCCATCACCCTGACGATAACGCCCTCGCCGTCGGTGGCGTTGCGCCCCAGGGTGGCGTACCAATTGTCCCGTCCCTTGACCAGGTCCTCGGGCAGCGACCGGGGACTCTGGACACTGAGCTCATCATCCTGGATGACGTCACAAGCCACCGCTCCGATTGCGGAGAGGCCGGCCCAGGCCAGGAAATTGCGCCGTGTTAACTTCATACCTAGCTGCCTTCGTTCCTAGTTGCCTTAGTTAATTCTCTCGCTCAAAGTCGCCAATGCCACTCTTGGCCGCGTCAACCGCCTGCTCCTACTTGTGGCAAATGGTGCAGTCGGTGCCAACGTTCAACTCCCGGTGGCAGTCCACGCAGGTGCCCATCTTGAGGGACTGGCCGGCCGTGGGCTGAACCTCGGTCATGCTGGCCACGTCGCCGTGACAAACTGAACAGGCCTGCTGGGTGGTCAAAGGAAGCTGCTGCGGTTGGCCGTCGCCGATGGGCATTGCCACCGTCCGGGCCTGTCCTTCAGTCAGGAACCGGATGTGGGCCTCATGCACGAATCTCACGTGGTCGGGCACCCGGTGCACCCGCTCCCAGTTAATGGGGTCGTCGTCGTTAAACTTGTCCACCACCAACTGCATCTGCTCCTGGTCGGCGCCCGTGGAGGCCACCAGGTTCTCCGGGTTAATCTGCTTGTGACAGAAGACGCACTGTTCCACGGCCGGCACCGTTGCCGCAGCCCCTTCCGTTACGTTCCGGTGGCAGAACTCGCAGGCGATACCCGCTCCGCCCTCTTCGGGCGAGCCGGCGTGCACCGTGTGGGGGAACTCAATAGGCTGGGGCGGAGCGTTGCCCAAGCCGAAAGGCGGGTTGGAAAACCAGGAAATGGCGAGAATTGCTACCAGGAAACCAACAATGCCGGTGACGACCAATCCAACTATGGCCAGTGGAATTATGTTTGCGCTTGGCCTCATCGGCGCCAGAACCTGCCTATCTCTTAGTTTCCGCCGGGAATTCTCTACCTAAGACCCCACTTCGGGAGCCTTTGCCTCTAGGACCCAATTCCGTCAAAAGCTGTTCCGTGACAGAGAGTTCTCTGACAAAAAAGGGAAGCCCCCACCGATGGGCAGCTTCCGTAAGTGTTCTAAACCAGGAACCTGTCGTAAATGTTGCCCAGCATTTCCGGGGTGAGCAACATGACCGAAATCCAGAAAATCCAGGCTACCACCCAAACGCCTACCGCGAAAATCACCATTGGCCAGCGCAACCGCAGGAATCCATAGGGCAGGTGGCCGGTCTGCACAGCAGAAGGAATGAACGCCAGGGCTGTCATGAGAGTAAAGGCGGTGAAGATAACCAGCGGAAAGGCTATCCAATACATAGTGAGCCAATTGGAAATATTGACCCAGTCTATGTTGGTTAAAGCGTTCGGATCGCCCATTGGTCCTGCCTTGATCGCGTTCCCCGGCCAGATTACTGGGGCCTTCCTGACCGGCCCCTGTTCGCAAACCTAGTGAAAATTATCACAGTCTTATGGGGGTGTCAAGGGCGTACAGGAGGGTTTTGGCATCAGCTAAGCGGCGCCCGGACAGCTTGCGCAAAGAAACAACTGACGGGCAGCCCCAACACCACGGGCGGACCATGCAAAGGCTAAACTCCCTGCGCCACCCGGCTTCTTCGCAACGGCTGGCCCCGGCGATATGTCGCCACCCGCCACAGCCACTCCGCCGGGCCATACCGGAACCTGGCCAGCCACGCCTGAGACCACCAGAGTTGAACGATCCAGATACAGAAGACAAAGGCCAGCAGCCCGCTGCGATTCAGGTCTGCGCCGACCAGGACTACGTTCAGCGTCACAATGCCCAGCACGGTCTGCGACAAATAGTTGGTGAGGGCCATGCGGCCCGCGGCGCTGAGCCTGGCCTTCAGCCGGTTCCCGCCCCTCTTGTTCCAGATGATTACCAGGCTGACGTAACCCAGGGTCGCGGGAATGGTCCCCAGGTGATTGGGAACGTGCCCCAGGAAAGCCACCTCCTTGGAATAGTCGTTCCAGGCAACGAAGGCCACGCCCAGCGCAGCCAGCGGCAGGCCCACGCTCAGCCCGGTAACGGCCGTAAGCCGGTAAGTTCGGGGTGAGCAGTCTCCCTGGATGAAACCGAGCCGGTAAAGTCCGGCGCCCATCAGAATCATGCCCGTCCCACTAAGAATGTATGCGAACAGCATCGCGAACCCAATGGGGTCGCGGATTTCCTCCCCGGGCTGGGTCCAGATGCCGGCCAGGTCGGAATTGAAGTAGCCGGCAGCCAACTGGGCCCCGACGTAGCCGGCAACAGGCAGCAGTTGAACGCACGCGCCAACGGCAATCAGGGCTCTGCTTGAAAGCCGCCGCAAGGCAAGCAGGACCACCGATGCGCCGGCGTACAGCATCAGCACGTCGCCTTCCCAGAGCAGCGAGTGGAGCAGACCGATGCAGAGAAGGAGCAGGTTGCGCCACAAGTTCAACCGGATGGGATGCCTCTCCCGGCGGGAAGCCCGGTCTATGAACAGCATTATGCCCGCGCCGAACAACAGCGAGAACATCCCCATGAACTTCTGGTCAATGAAGATTTCGCCCAGTACCGCCACCGACCAGTCAAGCCACGTTTCGGAGCCGCCAGCGCTGATATTCCAGTATGGAACCTGCCCGTACTTGAAGGACACTACGTTCATCAGGAGAATCCCAAGCACTGCTACGCCTCGAATCAGGTCCAGGCTGGTTATTCGCGACGCCTCATCTACGGGACCCGGCGACACCGTAAATTGGTCAGGCTGCATCGGAAGCGGTCTCCTCGGCTAAGAAAATGGCGTGAAAGGGAGGGTTTACAGGGTTGGCTTATCTTAAACGTCAAGCCAATGAACGGACCTTGGAGATTATGTCACATCGCTAGCCCAAATGGACCAGGACGACTTCAACCAGTGCTGGCGGGGCCCCGGGAAGGGCCACCGAGAACAGGGCAATTGCACGTTTACCTTATCGTAACTTGCGCAAGGTTATTCAACTGGAAATGAATGTTGCCCTGAGTCCCTCGGCTTGGCTCAGGATAAGTTTTGCCGAAGGGCCTGAAATCCTGCCCCATAGCCCGGTTACGGGCCTGAAAGTCGGTTAGTGGGATGGAGTTCAGGTTCTTCACTCCGTTCAGAACGACGGTTTTGCCGTTCAAGACAACATTTCGTTAAGACGCGATTGCCCTGCCACCGAGAGCTTTCAATTTGCCCACCCATGCCCCGGCATATATAATTGGGCCGGGTAGCAGCCCTTGATGATGTGCCGGTTCGGCGGGACAACTGCGCTTGTTCCGGCAACGCCACCAGAGCCCGGTTCGCCCGCCGGAGGACAAACATGACCCAGACAGGCAGCCAGACTGACGGTAAAGCAGCCGATATTTCCCATATTTCCCACGCCCTGCCCCAGGGCATCACTCCGGAGGACCTGGTTGACTACTACCGCCGGATGACCACGGTTCGCACCATTGACGAGCGCATCTGGATGATGAACCGCCAGGGGAAGGTACCCATCGCGGCCTCGTGCCAGGGCCACGAAGCCGCCCAGTTGGGTACCCTGCTGGCCGCCGAAAAGGACGGCAATTGCTTCTTTTTCCCCTATTACCGCGACCTGGCCATCAAGATGTCCGTGGGGTTGTCGCCCACCCAGGTCATGCTGTCCTTTATGGGCAAAGAGGGCGACCCTTACAGCAATGCCCGCCAGTTCCCCCTGCAGGGCGCCGATCTCAACAACAACGTGATTCAGCTTTCCAACGTGGTGGCCGCCGGGCTGACCCAGTCGGTGGGCTACGCCATGGGCTGCAGGATGATGGGCGATGAGACGGTTACGCTGGTCTATTTCGGAGACGGCGCCTCCAGCCAGGGCGAGACCCACGAGGCCATGAATTTTGCCGGCGTCCACAAGCTGCCGGTGATATTCGTCTGCGAAAACAATGGCTACGCCATATCGGTACCGCAGCGGATGCAGATGGCCATTGGGGACGTGGCCAACCGGGCGGAAGGCTACGGCTTTCCCGGCATCATAGTGGACGGCCTGGACCTGCTGGCCACCTACGAGGCTACCCGGGAGGCCATCAACCACGCCCGCCGGGAGGGGCCGGTGCTATTGGAAATGAAGCTGGAGCGCCTGATGCCCCATACCACCGATGACGACGATACCCGCTACCGGCCCAGGGAGGAGATTGACGACGCGCGCCACCGCGACCCGGTGCAGGCCTTTGGCGACTTTATGCTGGAGCAGGGTTACCTGACCCAGGAGCAGCAGGAAGAAATCCGCGCCGAGGCCCGCCGCGCCATCAATGAGGCTACCGACGCAGCCGAGGCCACGGCCCCGCCCGACGCCTCCAACCTGCACAAGCATGTATATGCGCCGTAGCTTTCCCGTATGAATCCTTGCCCATCGTGGAAAGCCTGAAGACCAGGAACGAAATGTCCACATTGCTGCCCGAGCCCGAACCGTCACAAGAACATACGCCTGAAAGCCGGAGGGCGCTGAGTAGATGGCTGATGGCAGCGGCCAACGCCGAACTGGAAGCGGGCCACCGAATTCAGGCCGGCGAAAAAGCCTGGAATGCCGTAGTGCAATACTACAAGCTCATCGCCGCCGACCGTGGCTGGCGGCATGACTCTACCAGGCAGTTGGAGAGTCTTGGGCGGCACCTCATGTCCGAGTTTCCCGAACACGCCGCGGCCGAAGTCATAAATGGGCTGTCCGACGCCTACCACAAGGGACACGAGAACTTTTACGAAAACGTGCTCTACGACGACGAGGTTCTGGACGTTATTGAGGGAGTAGAAACGGCCCTGCCGGTGTTGGAAGTAATTTCGACGGCGCCGCCGCGGCTATTCCGAATTGAGTCCCGCAGCCAGTTGCGGCGGCTGATGCTGCTCACTGGAAACGAAGCCTTGAAGGTGGGAGACGAATCTCCGGTTGGCTTCTCCCAAGTTGCCACCTCTACGCCGGAGCAGTAGCTTTCCGGGCAATTTTAGCGCCCTTCGTGGAAATATCAAAAAGGAAAACCAATGGCCGTAAAGAGTGTAATTGAAGCAGTCCGCGAAGCCATGTGGGAGGAAATGCACCGCGACGAGCGGGTCTTCGTCATGGGTGAAGACGTGGGCTGGCGCGGCGGTGTGTTCCTGGCAACCCAGGGCTTCATCGAGGAGTTCGGGGCCGAACGGGTAATTGACACGCCCCTGGCCGAGGCTTCCATAATGGGCATAGCCCTGGGCGCTTCCTTCCGCGGGATGCGCCCGGTGCCCGAAGTGGAGTTCGCCGACTTTCTCTGGCCGGCGGTCAACCAGCTTATCGGTGAGGCGGCGCGCGTCTCCTACGGCACCGACGGAAGCCTCCATGCTCCCGTAACCATACGCATACCCTACGGCGGCGGCATCCGAGGCGGCCTTTTCCACTCGCAAAACGTGGAGTCCTACTTTTTCCACACGCCGGGCTTGAAGGTGATTGCGCCGGCCACGCCCTACGACGCCAAGGGTCTGCTCAAAGCCGCCATCCGCGACAATAACCCGGTGGTATTCCTGGAGCACAAGAAGACCTACCGCCTGGTAAGGGGAGACGTGCCCGAGGAGGACTACGTGCTGCCCATCGGCCAGGCGGAAGTCAAGCGCCAGGGCCGGAACATAACCCTGGTCAGCTACGGCCTCATGTTGCACTACTGCCTGGAAGCCGCGGAACAGTTGGCCGCCGATGGGACGGCCCAGGTGGAAGTGGTGGACCTGCGCACCCTCAAGCCGCTGGATACCGACACCGTGCTGGAGTCGGTGAAGAAGACGGGCAAGCTGCTCATCGTTCACGAGGATAACCTGACCGGCGGGGTAGGTTCGGAGATTGCCGCCCTGGCAGCCGACCAGGCTTTCGACTACCTGGACGCGCCCGTAACGCGGGTCTGCGGGCCGGACGTGCCCACCATGCCCTTCGCCCAAACCCTGGAAGACGCTTACATGCCCAACACCCAGAAAATAGCTGACGCGCTGCGGAAACTGGCGGCGTATTAGCACAGGCCCGCAAAGGGACAGGATTGTTCGCGAGTACAATTTATTGACATTTGCGATCATTCGTGACTATTCGTGGATAAGACAAAACCCTGACCCAGGGACGGTGAGACGTTGGCCCAAACTATAGAACTTCCCCACGTTGGCGAGTCCGTCGTCGAAGGCACCATTGGAAAGTGGTTGAAGAAACCCGGCGACCGGGTGGAACGCTACGAGCCCCTGGTTGAAGTGGTTACCGACAAGGTAACCATGGAGGTGCCTTCTCCCGTGGATGGCTCCCTGGTCAAGATACTGGCCGAGGAGGGAGAGACCATCCCCATGGGCGCGCCCATCGCCGAGGTGGAAACGGCGGACGGCGCAACGCCGCAGACTGAGCCAGCGGCAGCGTTAGCCACCGCCGCGCCTTCCCCGGAGGCGGCAACCGGCCCCGAAGTGTCGCCGGCCGCCGCTCCCGCTGGCCCTGCTGCATCCGAAGGGCCGCCCCCGGGCCGTATCGGTTACCTGAACACCTCGGTCACCATGGTGGGCCCCACCGGCGGCGGAGCCGGCGAGGACGGTCCCACCGAACTGCCGGCGGAGCCAGCCGCCGCCCTGGCCGCATCCCTGGCGGCCCAGGTCGCCATCGAGACCCCGGTGGTTGCCGCCCCCGCCGGAAATGGTCGTCACCGGTTATCGCCGGCGGTGCGCCGCCTGGCCCGGGAGCACGACGTTGACTTGTCCCGGGTAACCGGCACCGGAATGGGTGGGCGTATAACCCGCGACGACGTTCAGAATTACCTGGAGACGGCGGAAACTGCCCCACCTGCCCCCACTCCCGTCCCTTCCGACGCCGGCGATGAAGAATACTTGCCCCTAACCCCGGTGCGGCGCATGATCGCCGAGGCCATGGTACGCAGCGTCACCGAGATACCCCACGCCTGGAGCGTTGTGGAGGTGGACGTTACCAACCTGGTGGCGGTACGCGCCTCCATGCGCGAGGGCTTCCGCCAGCGGGAGGGAGTGGATTTAACCTACTTGCCCTTCGTGATACAGGCCCTGGTGGAAACCCTGAAGGACAACCCCACCTTCAACGCCGCCTGGGGCGGGGACAAGATTATACTGAAAAAGCGGATGAACATTGGCCTGGCCGTGGCCGCGCCCAACGGCCTGGTGGTGCCCGTCATTCACAACGCCGACCGGCTCAGCCTCTCCGGCCTGGCCCATGCCGTAGCCGACCTGACCCAACGGGCCCGGGAAAACAAGCTGACCATCAACGACGTGCAGGGCGGCACCTTCACCCTGAACAATACCGGGGCGCTGGGGTCCATAGTATCCCAGCCCATTATCAACCATCCCCAGGCTGCCATTATGACCACCGAGGCGGTGCAGAAGAGGCCGGTGATCATCAACGACGCCATCGCCATACGGTCCATGATGAACCTGTGCATGTCCTTCGACCACCGGATAAACGACGGGGCCGAATCCAGCGCCTTCATGCAGTCCATGAAGCGCCGGCTGGAGGCCATCGGGCCAGAAGGTGGTTAGGTTGGTCTCGATATGGACCGAAGGCGCGAGCATCATTCCGATGTGAAGCCCGTCGTTCCTGTGAAGGCAGGAACCTCGACCTTTCCAGCAAACCAACTATTACATGCCTGAACAGCCTCATTGCCAGGTAATTGCCCTCGGAACCGTCGAGTACTGGCGTGCCTGGCGGCTTCAAACCGACCTGGTTGCGGCTGTCCACGACGGCCGTTCTCCCAATACCCTGCTGCTGCTGGAACACCCCCACGTTTACACCTGCGGCCGCCTTTCCAAGCCCGATCACGTTTTTCCCGCTCCGGAGCAACTGGCAGGCGAAGGCATCGGCCTGGTGGAGACGGACCGGGGCGGTCAGGTCACCTATCACGGCCCTGGGCAACTGGTGGCCTACCCCATCGTCAACCTGCGTCAGTGGGGCGGTCCACTGAAGTACGTTCGCGCCCTGGAGGGGATAATCATCGAGTCGCTGGCCGACTTCGGAATTGAGTCCGGCGCCATACCAGGCCTCACGGGCGTGTGGGCTGGCGAGGCCAAGGTTGCCGCTATTGGCGTCAAGATAAGCCGGGGCATCGCCCACCACGGCTTCGCCATAAACGTGGACCCGGACTTGACTATGTTTGACCGAATAGTGCCCTGCGGCATAACCGACCGCGGCGTAACATCCATGGCCGAATTGCTGGGCGGCAACTCTCCAGCCATGGCGGATGTCCGAACCAGCATAGCCGGCCGGTTTGGGGAAGGGATGGGGTTCAGGATGGGGGATATAGTTACACAAGATCCCGGGCAGCCCGGCAATGCCGACTCGCGATTTTCCCCATCCGGGCGTTAGCCGATTCTCATAAACACGATCCTCATAAACGAAGGAGAGGCGCTTCGTAAAGCGCCTCTCCTGCTTCATCCCTGCTGCCGGCGCCCCTACGCCGCCGGGCGGTTAACCACCTCCGGGTCCACCTTGCGGCGTACAAACTTGCCGCTGCCCTGGCCGGTACGCAGCCGCCCGTCTTCCACCGCTACCATGCCCCGCAATATGGTCATAACGGGCCAGCCCGCCGCCTCAAAGCCTTCCCAGATGCTGTAATCGGAAATGTGGAAGTCGTTCATGGTCAGCGGCCGCTTGATAGTGGGGTCTATAAGCACGATATCGGCGTCGCTGCCCGGGGCTATGACCCCCTTGCGGGGGTAGAGACCCATAATCTTGGCTGCGTTGGCCGAGGTCACGTCCACGAACCGCTGCAGGGACATTCCCTGCCTGGACACGCCCTCGCTGAAGGTAACCCCCATCCTGGTTTCAGCGCCGTTGTGCCCGCCGGTGACATCCGTTACCTGCCGGCCGGATATCTTCACGTCCCAGGAGGTGCAGTATTCGTCGGTGGCCATGGTGCTCAGCCCGCCCTGTACGATGCCGCGCCATAGCGCCTGCCTGTCCTCCTCAGACTTCAGCGAAGGATAGGTGTGGTACTTCATGCCGTTTTCTTCCTTGTAGTTTTCGGCATTGAAGCAGCAATAGTTGTGCAGGGTTTCGCCGTAAACCGGGCGACCATTGGCCCGGGCCTCCAATACGGCGGTCAAGCCCTCCCTGGCGCTGACGTGGACGAAGTACACCGGGGCGCCGGTCCACTCCGCCACCCTCAGGACCCGCCGGAAGGATACGTCCTCCGACTCGTTGCTGTGGACCAGGTGCATATTCCACCACTCGGTCTGCTCCTGCTCGGTCAGCTTGCGGTACATGTGCTGCACCATGTCGTCGTCTTCGGCATGGACCATCAGCATGGCGCCCTGTCGCTGTACCTGTTCCATCAGGTCGTGCAGGTGGCCCATGCGCACCATGCGGGGCTCCCCGGCCATGCTGGGGGGGCGTATGTTGGTGGTGAAAATCTTGACGCTGGAAAACCCGTCCTGAACGTGTTCGTTGAGTTGGCCCAGGACGTTGTCGGAAATGTCCCCCAGCAGCATCAGGTGATGCGCGTAGTCGGCGTAGGAATTGCCCTGCCAAACGCCGGTGCGCTCCTGTATGGCCTGGCTTATGTCAATCCCCGGGTACTGGATGGCAAAGTCCAGGATGGTGGTGGTGCCACCGAAAAGGGCCGCCCGGCTTACCTGCTCCGGGGGTGCGGTCTTCAGGTCGCCCTGGCCCATGATGGGAGCATAGACGTGGGCGTGGGGTTCGATTCCGCCGGGCACTACCACCTTGCCCGTGGCATCAATAACCCTGGCCGACTCCTCGGTCAGGGTGTGGTTGGCGGCAACGGCGACAATTTTCTCTCCCTGGATGGCAACGTCCCAGTCGCCCACTCCCCAGGGCGTGACCACCTGGCCGTTCCTGATAATCAAGTCAAACATTGTCCCCCTCCTCAATGCCTGATTATGCGCTTTCCCGGTACCGGCGCTCCGGCACAAGTATCCGTCTCTTGATACCAGTACCGCTCCTCCGGCCGCTTCAATGATTTTAGCCCTATTCTACCGTAAAGGCACGTAGCCGGAGAATCGGGATTCCCCGGCCTGGAACACGCCCGGGTTGGAGTATATTCCCGGTAAGCCTAACGCCCCACTTCAAACCGGATTGCCTGGGCTATTTCATCCGGCGGCAACTACCCAGATCTGGCCGACCCGGTCCGGAGCTTCCTCCCTGGGCCTAGGGCGTGTCGCTAAATGCACCGTCATTCCTGCGAAGGCAGGAATCTTAACTACTGCCGGTCGAGGTTCCCGCCTTCGCGGGAACGACGAAAGGGGACGCTAGGAAGCCCCCACATTCAATTTGACGACACCCCCTAGAGCCGGGCCATCAACTCAAGGGTTTCAGTCACTTCGGCTGGGGAGTCCACCCGGTAGAGGGCCCGGGTGGGCTGGCGCGCTTCACCTACAAAGACGGAAATGCCGTTCATGTCGTGGATAGCCGCAAATCCGTCTTCATCGGTCAAGTCGTCGCCAAAGTAGAAGGCAAGGGAGCCGCAGGGGCATTCCGATGCGATTCTGGATATGGCCTTGCCCTTGTCCCAGGGAACATCGGGCCTGACTTCCAGGACCTCTTTGCCCCGGGTAACGCGAAACCGCCCGGCCGGCTTCAAATCCTCCAAAACCCGCTCAAATGCGGCGATAACTGCCGGCTTGACATCTTCGGGCGTTAAACGATAGTGGACACTCAGCGTCAGCCCCTTGCCCTCCACCAGAACGCCGTCGTACGCTGAAAGGTTCTCCCGCAGCGCATCCCGCACCTGATCCAGGAAGGGACGGGCCGCTTCCGCTTCCGGGTGGACAAATTTCAAGCTGGGCCCCTGTATTTCCAACCCGTGATTGCCGGCGTAAATCAGGCCCGGCAGGGCTACCATGTCGGCTACGTCGGCGAGACCCCGGCCGCTCACTATGCCCGGGGTGGCGAGGGGGCGTTGGGAAAGGGCTGCAAGGGCAGCCCTGGTTCGAGGGGGCAGAATTGCCAGGTCAGGTCGGGGAGCTATGGGCGCCAGCGTGCCGTCGTAGTCGAAAAGCAACAGGACATGGACGGCCCGGGCCATCCGTTCCTGTACGCTGGGCCACACGTTAAGCAAATGAGGCATGGCAATGTGCGGGTGCGCCGGGCTGGTATGCGGAGAACGACAACCTAACTGATGCCCGCCGACGCGTAAAGGGACCGGGCCACGCTGGACCCGCGGGCGCACTGCATCAGTTCCACCAATAGGCGGGCGGCCCACTTGTAGATGTTGTTCTCCCTTACGATGGCCCGCATGTGCTGCATCCGGTAGCGGCGTTCCTCCGCCGGCATGACAACCGCATCGCGGATGGCTTCGGCCATTTCCTCGGTGGCGTAGGGGTTGACGATGAGCGACTGGGTCAGTTCCAGGGCGGCGCCGGCGAAGGGGCTGAGAATCAGGACCCCGTCCTCGTCAAAGCGACTGGCCACAAACTCCTTGGCCACCAGGTTCATCCCGTCGTGCAGGGAACTTACGACGCAGAACCTGGACAGCCTGCGCAGGGCCATCAGGGTTACGGAGGGCAGGTCGTCCGGCTTGTAAACGATGGGCTGCCAACCGTCCCTGCCGAACCTGCTGTTAATCTCATCAACAAGATGGTCAATTTGCCCGCCCAACAGCTGGTAGGCCTCAATGTCGCTGCGGCTCAATACGCCCGCCTGTACGAAGACCACCTTGCCCTGGTACTCCGGGTACTTTTCAAAAAACCTGCCGATGGCCCGGAAACGGTGGGGAATGCCCTTGGTATAGTCCACCCGGTCTATGCCCAGCCCGATAATCTGGCCGCCGAGACCCCATTCGTCCCGGATTCTCTCCATTTCCTCTTCAACTTCGGCGCTCTCAGCGAACTGGCAAAGGTCGTCAAAGTCAATGCTGATGGGGAAGGGGCGAACCAGGGTGGTCTCCCCCCGGTAGTCAACGCGGTTGTACTCTGCGTCCACCCGCACCGGCAGGGTCCTGAAAGCCGTATCCATGAAGTTGTTGCAATGGTCGCCGGTGTGGAATCCCAGCAGGTTATTTCCCAGCAGTCCCTCCACCAACTCGGCCTGCCAGGGACAGATTCGGAAAATCTCGGCATGAGGCCATGGTATGTGCCAGAACTGCCCGGTAATTATGGGGGCGCCGGATTCCCGCAGGTACTGGGGCAGCAAGGCCAGGTGGTAGTCCTGGGTCAGCACGACGGCGGGCCGGTCATCCACCTCGTCCAGCACCAGGTCCGCAAATTTCCGGTTGACCTGCTGGTAGGTCTGCCAGTCCCTGGAGTCAAAGACTGGTTCGGTGTAGGCATTGTGGCAAAGGGGCCAGAGGGACTCGTTGGAAAAGCCGTAGTAATAGCCCTGCTCTTCCTGCTCGGTGAGCCAGACCAGGCGCAGGGAGTAGGCCGGGTCGTCCGGGGGCACCATAACCCGGTTGTCCTGGTCAACTATGTAGCGGTCACCCTTCCCGCCGCCGTAGGCAATCCAGGTGCCGCCACAGGCTTGCATCAACGGGTCCAGGGCGGTGGTCAGCCCCCCGGCGGGAACAACAAACTGGGGTTCCCCGTCCACCAGGTTATGAATGTAAGGTTGGCGGTTGGAAACTATTATTAGACGGTAATCGCCCGTCTGCCGTCGCACCAGATTCTGCAGGTCCTGCTTGGTCCACATAGGCACCTCCCCGGTTGCAGAGAGACCGCCACAAAAATACTGTTAGATATATCGTGCCACATGACAGAAACAAAAGCAAACCAGCCAAAAGTCATCTGCATAAACAGTATCGGTATTTCTTTTGTTTGACCGCTCCCGGCGCCGGTCTGCCCGGCGGCTGCGCCGGGACAAGTGCGGCCCGTAATGGCCGAAACGGGCGGAAGCTGCCGCTACTTTTCCGGGTTCCTGCTCTTGACGGGCTTGGCCCTCCTTTTGTTCCATCTTATTCGAACTGGCGGACCATACTTCCGCTCACCCTGAGCTTGTGGAAGGGCCGCCGGCTCGTGGTTCGACGGGCTCACCATAAGCGGGCTCCGGAACTTGTCATATAGTTCCAGCAGCGCCAATGCGACTGCACTATAGAGAAATGTCATGCTGAGCTTGCCGAAGCATCTAATCTCCTACCCAGCGGCCTGGTTTCGGCTCCCGAGCCATGCTTACGGGGGAGGACTTTAGACTCTTCGGCAAGTTCAGGGTGACATCTATTTCCGGTTGAAGGTCCTTGTGCAAGTTACCGCAAGCTTATAATCCGATTGACCTTCTAGCGCCGAGGGCCAAATTGACACCGGCAAGGTGTCTGGCTAGGATAGGGGCAACCCTTGAACATTCCAGACCGAACATTCCATACTTTTTGCCCTTTAGCAAGGAGGAACCATGTTTGTCCGCAGGGACCTGACCGACAGCGTGCCGACCCGTGAAGGAAACATGCACTTCGTGAAGCAGGGCTCCGGGTTTCCCCTGGTTATGCTTCACCCCCTGGGAACGTCAACCTGGGCATGGCATACCGTCATTGACTCGCTGAGCCAGCATTACACCTGCTACGCCTTCGATATGCTGGGGCACGGCGACTCCGACAAGCCCACCCGGCACTTCAACATTCCCGACTACGCCCGGGCCCTGGATGACGCCTGCCAGACGTTGAACATCCACCGGGGTCACTACGTTGGAAACTCGGTGGGCGCCTGCCTGGCCACTGAAATGGCGGCCAGCTACCCGGAACGGGTGGACAAGCTGGCCCTGGTGGGTTGCCCGCTGTGGAACCCCTGGAACGGCAACCAGCGGGTAGCGGATACCGCCGCCGATTACGACGACAACGGCAATCCCACGCCTCGCACCCTGGAGCAATTGAAGGAGCGGGCCACCTTTGCCGAGCCCAGGCAGGAATGGGTGGACGCCACCAACCAGACCCGCGAGCAGGCCGGCGAGTGGGTCCGCAACCTGCACCAGTCCCTCTCTTACTACGACATCATGTCCCGGCTGCCCCTGATCCAGGCTTCCTCAACCCTGGTGATGTACGGTGAAAAGGATATGCTGCGGGACGGCGAGGAACTGCTGCACAACAACATCGCCAACGCCAGCAAGACCATTCTGCCCGGGCTGGGACACATTCCCCAGATAGAGGACCCGGAAGCCTTCATTGACGCGCTGCTGGCCTTCCTGCGGCCCGGGGCATAGCCGGCAAATCCAGCCCGTGAAATGTCATTGTAGGGGCGCACGGCCGTGCGCCCCTACTCGTTTGACCTATCAGGGTCTGTCGTCAAGAGCGCCGTCATTATTACGAAGGCAGGAATCTGGACTCTGGCCTCCATCGAGGTTTCCGCCTTCGCGGGAACGACGGAACGGGGCGTTCGGAGGCTTCTACCTTCCTATTGACGACACCCGCTGGAGTCGAGGACTTCCCTGCTAATCAAACCGAAGGAGTTACCACCGTGGCTTCTGAACGCTTCCGCCTGCGGTTAATGGAAACTTTTCGCACCGTCTTTTACACCCCGATTTACGTGACGGTGGCCGGGGGCTACCTGGCCTCCGAGGGACTGGACGTCAGCTTCGAGACTTGCCCCTCCGACTTTCCGCACCCGCTGAGCGCGCTGAACAACGGGGCGGCGGACATAGTGCAGAGCGGCATAATGCGCTCCATCATCGCCTCCGACTGGGGCGGCGAGGTGGTGCCGCGCCACTTTGCAGAGATAAACAGCCGGGACGGGTTCTTCGTGCTGGGCCGCCGGGCTTCCGACGAGTTCAGGTGGGCCGACCTGGAGGGTTCTACGGTCATTCCAGTGGGCTTTTCGCCCATGCCCTGGGCCTCTTTCCAGTACGCCCTGCGCAACAACGGCGTTTCGGTGGAGGGATTGACTCTGTTGCCCGGCCTGGGCCTGGGCGAGGCGGTGGATGCCTTCCGGGCGGGAAAGGCAGATTTCATCCATCTGCCCGAGCCGGCGGCCGAGCAACTGCTGGCCGAAGGAGTGGGGCAGCTTTCCGTGGCCCTGGGCAAGGTGAACGGCCATCTCTGCTACAGTTCCTTCGCCGCCACCAACGCCTACCTGAACTCCCGCTCCGATGTCGTACACCGGTTTGTCGCCGGCTATTCGAGAGCACTGGAATGGCTGGCCTCCGCCGGCGCCGAAGAGGTAGGAGCGGCCATCAAGCAGTTCTTCCCTGACACGCCGCAAGAGTTGGTAACCGCCTCGGTTGCCCGCTACAAAGACCAAAACAACTGGCCGTCCACACCCTACCTGGGCAAACCGCAATTTGACGGGCTGCAAGAGATACTGGTGGCGGCGGGCATGGTCAAGGAATGGCAGGCTTATGAGAAGGTGGTTACTGGGGAGTTTACGGGGTGAATTTACATGGATGCACAGGATGGACAGGATTATTCACTCCACTGGTCAATTTCATCCTGACTCACAAATCTTTGACTGATGCTTACCAGCCTCAACCATCTGTCCTCGGATGCAAGTACCCAATTGGACTCAGCTCCTTCTGGCTTTGGAAGGAGATTGTCTTGTGTAGCGAACAGGACGTAACAAGAGTGACCGGGATAGACCGCGGAAGGGTACTTAATGCCGTCTATTGGTGTGCCATTAAATGGGACTTGGGAACGAATAAACTCAGTGACTACCTGAGTCGGCACATACTCGACATGAACCCGATTATCTCTTTCAATGGGGCGTGACATTTCGCTGACAACATGGTTCAGAAATCCCAAAACCTCGCGGGGCCGATACTCAAGTCTCTCAGGGATTTCCTCAAACAAGCTGGGAACTGGCGGAGTCTTGGTTAGGTCAAGTATAACGGCAGGACGCATAGTCTCAAAAGTGCCAACCACAAAGGGCCCCGATCCATTGGTAGTTTCTCGAATAGCTGTCTCCCCGTCCTCCCCGGCGTAAAACATCGGAATACCAGGAGGACTCATACGATTAGCTTGATTCGCCTGTTCTTGCGGTGGCGGACCTAGGTCCTGAGCACTCTGCAATTGTACCCCACATTCCTGAAAACGCGCCCTGAACAACTGCATTCCGAGCGGGACCGAAACGAACATACCATATTCTTTTGCATAGTCGAATATCTTGTCCAGAACGGTAGCCGGTGAATATATTCCCGGGTCTGGAACCTTCGAATAAGTGGCAAAGAAATAACGCTGCTGATGGGTTACAACATTACAGAAATGCTCCCAACTGAATCGAGCTACTTGGAAATCGTTTAGCCCGTAAGGGTCACGTTCACACCATAAGAGTTGGGGCAACTCATCAACTAATCTGTCAAAAATTCCATCTCCACCTGCAAGAGAGAGGTCGAGCTCTACTACCTCGAGTAATAGCTCACGCGTATCCCAGTTCTCGCCCACATAACCACCATCAGAGTTCTCGTGATATAACCAGTTTGCTGCGTCGTCGTACTCTTGATATAGGCAAGTCTCTATATGTCTAACGACTTCGTCAAAACATGCCACCCACACTGTATCTGAAGTGGCATCACAGAAGGAACATTGGCCTGTTAGGCTGTCTTTCTTTATGAAAGCAATGATTCCGCAGTCCTCGAAACAATCAGAACATACAAGTTCAAGCTCATATATCATTGATGTTCCCAATCTCCTAGACGTATGTTGGTCGAGATAGCGGCGACTGGGAACCTGGAATAATGCTCCATAGCCTACGCCGGTACTCGATCAATTAACAAACCCTTGTACCAGCCTGAACTAACAAAGCGGAGATACCCAGCCATATTAGCGTACAATATTGTGGTCCAACTCATATGCACGCACTGCATCCGCTGCGGCTGAATCGGAATCCCCCAAAACGTAGTAAGAGTGTCCCCTAAACAGATATAATTCAGCAACATCTGGTCTCATTCCAATGAGTTCGTTGAAATCGTTGATAGCAAGCCTATGTAGGTCCAGTTCCTGATAGGCAGAAGCCCGATATAAATAGATGCCCTTGACAAATTCCTCGTCGGGGGCAAGTTCCATCGCCTTACTGAAGTCACTAACAGCGAGCTGGTACCTGTCGAGTTCTAAGTATGCTTGTCCCCTCCAATACAGAGCTTCAACACTGGCGCCACTAAGTTCAACGAATCTGCTCAGATCATCGACAGCCCTGTCGAAGTTTTCTACTGCAAAGTGTGCTAATCCTCTGTCATAAAGAACTTCCCCCAACAGAAAGGTTGTATCTTCGTCATCGGATGATTCGATCAATTCTAAGGCACGACTGTAGTTATCAATTGAAAGCCGAAATTGTTCCCTAGTGTGTTGAATGCGCGCCTTTCGATGATAAGCTGTTGGGTGGCTAGTCCCCAACTGAACAGCACGGTCAATATTTTCCAGAGACCGGTCATATTCTTCCATTTCATAGTACACCGAGCCCAATATCACATAAGCAAGCGCGTTGGTAGGATCTAATGCAATTGAGTGCTCAAGACTCTCTACAGCCAACGCGAATTCCCCTTCCGCGTAGAATTCTGCACCTCGTTTCCCGTACTCCCAAGATTGAACTTCGTCTGATGCTGAGCAAGCAAGCAGAGATGTCAATGTCAATAGAATCAACACAAAGAAAGCTCTTCCTTTGAAGGAAGAGCAACTCATCATTTTAGCGATACTTAACGACGTTGACATGAACCCGCCAGTTAGGCCGAAGATATCACTTTACTCACGATTTCCAATGGACAGCTAACATCCCAACAGTTGCCCACATAGACCAACAACTTCACCACAACTCCCCACTACCCTACCTCCCTACAAGCCTTTCCACCGTGCCCACCACCCTGGCAGAATTGGGAAGGTAGACGTTCTCCAGGGGGCGGCTGTAGGGCACCGGCGTGTGGGGGGCGGTGACCCGTGACGGCGGGGCGTCCAGGTAGTCAAAGGCTTCCTCCGCCACCCGGGCGCAGATGTCCGACGCCAGGCTGCAAACGGGGGTGTCCTCGTCCACCACCACCAGCCGGTGGGTGCGACGGACCGAGTCAATAATCAGGTCGTAGTCTATGGGGGAAACACTCAGCAGGTCCACGACTTCGGCGTTTACCCCCTCCTTGGCCAGCTCGTCGGCCGCCTCGGTGCATACCCAGGTCATGCGCGATATTCCCACCAGGGTGATGTCGCTGCCCGAGCGGACGGTGCGGGCCTTGCCCAGGGGAATGGCGTAGGCTTCTTCCGGCACCGGGCCGGTGTCGCCGTACAGCCCCTTATGCTCAAAATAGACCACCGGATCATCGTCGCGGATGGCCGAAATCAGCAGTCCCTTGGCGGTGTAGGGGTCGGAGGGCACCACGCCCTTGAGCCCGGGGATGTGGCTGAAGATGGAGTAGAAGGACTCGGAATGCTGGGCGGCGCTGCCAAAACCGGCGCCGATGCGGGTCAGCATGGTAAACGGGACCTTCACCTGGCCACCGAACATGTACCGCATCTTGGCGGCGTTGTTCAGCAACTGGTCCATGCAGACACCCACAAAGTCCACGAACATCAACTCGGCCACCGCCCTCATTCCGGTGGATGCCGCCCCGATGGCGGTGCCCACAAAGGCGGCTTCGGACAGGGGAGTATCGAGCACCCGCTGGTTGCCGAATTGCTGGATGAGACCCACCGTGGTGCGGAAGGGGCCGCCCCAGGCATCAACAATGCCCAGGTGCTCGCGCCCCGCGCCGCCGGCGATTTCCTCGCCCATGATGATTACGGTCTCGTCCCGCTCCATTTCCTGGCGCAGGGCCTCGTTAATGGCTTCGCGGTAACGCAGTTCCCTGGTGGTGCTGGGAGTCATGGCAGTGGTCATGGCGGTTGCTCCTTGTTGTGGTTGCCCTCACCTGCGGCCCTTATCCCTGAGGGGGAGGGGTGCAACTATCAGTAGCGGGGAAGGTCGGTTAAACCTCCAAATTTATGCCCCGGCTCATCATGTCAACCGGGTAGTCAACGTAAACGTCGTCGTAAATTTCCGGCGGCTCGGGCAGCGGGCTTTCGTCGGCGAAGCGAATGGCGTCTTCCATGAGTTCCCTGGCCGCTTCGTCCATCTGGTCCAGTTCCGCCAGAGACACCAGGCCGCCATCGGCCACCCGCTCCCGGAACAGCTTCAGGGGGTCCCGGGTACGCCAGTAGTCCTGCTCCTCCTGGGTGCGGTAGCTCAAGGGATTGTCGAAGACGGTGTGCCCGTAGTAGCGGTAGGTGCGACATTCCAGCAGCGAGGGACCTTCGCCGGCCCGGCACCGCCGCACCGCCTCGCCGGCCGCTTCAAAGACATCAAAAACGTCCATCCCATCCACATGGATACCGGGCATATCGTAGCCGGCGGCCCGGTCAGCCACCCGGGCGGTGGACAGGGCATATTCAACCGGGGTGGACTCAGCATAGCCGTTGTTTTCGCAGCAAAAGATGACCGGCAGCTTCCAGACGGAAGCCAGGTTCATGCACTCGTGCAATACCCCCTGGTTGGCGCCGCCGTCGCCAAAAAAGGCCACCGCCACCCGGCCCAGGTTGCGGAGCTTGGAAGTGAGGGCAGCCCCCACGGCCAGCGGAATGCTGGCGGCAACTACGCCGTTGGTTCCCAGCATTCCCTTGCTCATGTCCGCGATGTGCATGGAGCCGCCCTTGCCCTTGTTAGGCCCGGTGGAGCGGCCGAACAACTCGGCCATCATCAGCTTGGGGTCCACGCCCTTGGCGATGCAGTGGCCGTGGCCGCGGTGGGTGCTGCCGATGTAGTCGTCAACGGTCAGGTGGGCGCAGATACCGGTGGGCACCGCCTCCTGGCCCGCAGATGAATGAACGGAGCCGGACATTCCCCGCTGCCCGGTTTCCGGTATGCCCCTTTCCTCAAAATGCCGAATAGTGGTCATCGTGCGGTAGAGATGGAGCAACATTTCTCGGTCGAGTTCCATACTTCCCCTCTCCGGTTGCGTACAAGCCTAATTTGAACCCAGGGCGAAATTTTCCCAATGGTAGCACGGGGCCGGGGGTTGTCAATAGCGGCCGGGCCAGCTAGGAATGCAACCTATTTGACTGATGGATGATATACCCGCTCACCCTGAGCTTCTCGAAAGGCCCTTCGTCCTTGGTTCGACAGGCTCACCGCGAGCGGACACCCGGGTTTACCCATCAAAACCAAGACTTCGGGCTGCCAGGGAATGTCCTCCAATGGAAAGTTGAAGCTTCAGATCGCCCTATCTCGTCGTTCCCTCCCCGGCGGGAACATCGCCCGGCTTTAGCCGAGATTCCTGCCTGCGCAGGAATAACGGTCCATTTGACGCATGCCCTGGTAGTTCAACCACTTTGGATTGACGGGTAACTGTCGAAACTCGTCATTCCGGCGCAGGCCAGAATCCAATCAGAATCCAATCAGAATCCAATAAGGTTGGCCTTGGACATCGTTGCATACCTTCAGGACTTCTGGGTTCCGGCCTGCGCCGGAACGACGGAGAAAAGCAGTTTCAACTATCATTTCAAAGTTGTCGGACTACAAGGAATTCGAGGAAATAGTTACCGGGGCGCCAGCTCCGGCCGCCAGCGACTGGGCGGCGCTGCCGTTCTGCACCGCAATCTCCAGGTTGCCGCTGCTGCCGAAGAGAGCCACCAGCGGCAATCCGTCGGGCTGGGGTGACGGGATATTTACGGCATCGTTGAAGGTACGGCTCAGGCAATCAATGCGCCGGTCGCCGAATTGAACCTCTGCCCCGTCCAGGCTCACACCGGAACCGGCGGCGTGGTCGCGGGTGATGTTGGAAATGAGGTTGCCATAGCGGTCAACATAGACAATTTCGCCAACAATGGCTTCATCCTGAACCGCCGGCGACGGCAAGGGGCTGTAAACCAGGTCGAAAACCCTGGGGCCCATTTCAGCCGGCGACACCCCCAGCGAGATGTGGGCCGCCGCCGGAGCAAACAAGTCTCGGCCGTGGAAGGTGTTGCTGAGGGGTTCCAGCCGGAAACGAGGCTCTTCCAGGGAGTAGGCTTTGACAGAATCGGGCAGAGCAATGCGTCCCGCTACCCCCAATGCAGGGTCCTGGCGGCGGCGCCCTGCCGGGGACGGTCCGGCCAGGTATCTGTTGATTACTTCGCTCAGGAGTCCATTGTCGGGAGCCACGAAGGTGGCATCGGGAGTCTCAACGGCCACGGCCCTGCGGTCGGTGCCCACGCCCGGGTCCACCACCGCCACATGGACGGCCCCCACCGGGAAGTGAGAAAAGTTCGATCCCAGGACAAAGGAGCCCTGCCGCAGGTTCTGGGGCCCGATATCATGGGTCAAATCCACGATAACAGCGGCGGGATTAATGCGGAGGATGACGCCCTTCATCACACCCACAAAGGCGTCGGAAAGGCCAAAGTCGGTGGTAAGGACTATCGGGGGCGACTCAACCCGACCAGTTGTCATGGGTCGCTGGCGAATGGCGATGAAAGTGGGGGAGAGTCACGCCGGACATTAGCCGGAAAACAGGCCGACGCTGACTATGGAAACCAGGATAAACAGCACCGAAAGGACAATCGTAAACTGGAACAGGGTCTTTTCCAGGCCCCGCCGGGTGCGAACGGTGGACTGGGCGCTGCCAAACAGGCCGCTACCCCCTTCCTTGACCTGGCTGAGGATTATGAGGACGAGGACTATGGAAACCAGGATTTGCGCCAAGTTGAGATAGATCAAGTTTTCGCCTCTAATTCAGGACTTGCAGCTTCAGCAGTTCAATCATCTTGAACAGGTGTTCATTTCTTTCGCCAATTCCGAGCCTAGGCTGCCGGTTGGCTACCCCGGCGTTTAAGCCTGTTCCCTGGCCGCTTGCAGGGCCGACTGGACCAATTCCAGAACCAGGTCGGGCTTGGCCTGGCCCCTGGTAATTTTCATTACCTGGCCTACCAGGAACCTGGAGGCGGTTTCCTTGCCGCCCATGTAGTCGGCCACGGCCTTGGGGTTATCCGCCAGGGCCTGGGCCACGGCCCCCTCCACTACTGAGGAATCGCTAATCTGCGAATAACCGTTGTCTTCAACAATTTTACCCGGTTCCCGACCCGTGGCGAAAGCCTCTTCCAGGACCGTCTTGGCCATGGCGCCGCTGAGAGTGCCCGAGTCAACCAGCTGAAGTAGTTCGGATAGGTGGGCCGGACGCACCCGGACGTCGCCAATCGCCTGGCCCTCCAGGTTCATCAGGCGGCTCAGGTCGCCGAGTATCCAGTTGCTTACGTTCTTGGCTTGGGCCTGGGGCGCCGCCAAGTCGGAGCGCAGGGCCACGGTCTCCTCGAAATAATCGCCCATGGCCCTGGAACCGGTCAGCAAGTCCGCATCATACAGGGGCAGGCCATACTGTTCGACAAACCGCGCTTTTCGCTGCGCGGCCAGTTCAGGAAGACTTGACCGTATCTCCTCAACCCACTCCCTGCCGATGGCGAGCGGCGGCAGGTCCGGCTCCGGGAAGTAGCGGTAGTCGTGGGCGTGTTCCTTGCTACGCTGGGACACGGTTACGCCCCGCTCTTCTACCCACCCCCGGGTCTCCTGGGTGATGTGGCCGCCGTCCTCCAATGTCCGTTTCTGCCGCTCCACCTCGTGATTCAGGGCAAGGAAAACCGACCGGAAACTGTTCATGTTCTTGATTTCGGTACGGGTGCCAAATTCCACGCTGCCTTCGGGCCGGATGCTGACGTTGGCGTCGCACCGGAAGTTGCCGTCCTGCATATTGGCGGCCGAAACTCCCAGGTACTGGATTATGGAGTGCAGCGTCGTCAGGTAGGTACGGGCCTCTTCGGGAGAGCGCAGGTCCGGGGCGCTGACGATTTCCATAAGGGGGGACCCGGCGCGGTTCACGTCCACCAGGCTGTGGGGGTCGCCAAAGTCATCGGGGTAATGCAGCAGCTTCGCCGCATCCTCCTCCAGGTGGACCCGGATAACTCCAATGGACTTGGAAACGCCGTCAACGTCTATTTGCAGGCAACCGTCCTCGGCCAGGGGCAAATCGTACTGGGAAATCTGGTATCCCTTCATGAGGTCGGGATAGGGGTAGTTCTTGCGGTCGAACTTGGAGCGCTCGGGTATGCCGCAGCCCAGCGCCAGCCCGGTCATTATGGTGTACTCCACTGCCCGGCGATTGATTACGGGCAACGAACCGGGGAGTCCCAGGCAAATTGGACAGACCCGGCTGTTGGGCGCCGCGCCCTGGTAGTCGGAGGGGCAGCCGCAGAACATCTTGCTCCGGGTCTGCAACTGCACGTGTACTTCCAGGCCAATTACGGTTTCGTAGTTCATGGAAAATTGCGGTTAGGGCTCAGTCGTCGCTCATGGCGAACGCACATAAAATTATATCAGGCCGGCTCCTGGCCGACCTTCCGACTTGCACCAGCGTTTTGCCGGCGCCTCATTCGCGGGTTGGCCCATCAATGCAAAGGCGTTGGGCTGCCGGTAAACTACCTCAAACAGCCCTTGCACTTGGGACCTGCCGTGGAGGAAGGCCGAAAGCTATCCGCCACCCCTTTCCGGCCTTCCCACATCAGGCGCCAAAGCGTTGTAGAACTGGATACCTATTCCTCGTCGCCGTATTGGGCCTTCAGGGACTCGACCACAGCCGGGTCGGCCAGGGTTGTGGTGTCGCCCAGAGCGCGGCCCTCGGCCACGTCGCGCAGCAGGCGGCGCATTATCTTGCCGCTGCGGGTCTTGGGTAGCTCGGCGGCGAAGTAGATGTCATCTGGGCGGGCCATGGGCCCGATTTTTGTAGCCACGTGTCCCTTCAGTTCGGTAATCAGGTCGTCCGATGCCTCTACCTGGTCCTTGATGGTCACAAAGGCAACGATGGCCTGCCCCTTGATTTCGTGGGCGCGGCCGATGCAGGCGGCTTCAGCCACCTTGGAGTTGTCCACCAGGGCGCTCTCCACCTCCATGGTGCTGATGCGGTGGGCTGACACGTTGATGACGTCGTCCACCCGGCCCAGCAGCCAGTAGTAGCCGTCCTCGTCCAGCTTGGCGCCGTCGGAGGTGAAGTAGGTGTCCGGGTAACGGGACCAGTATTGCTGTACGAACCTCTCCGGGTCGCCGTAAATGCCCCGCAGCATGGAGGGCCAGGGACGCTTGATAGTCAGGTAACCGCCCCCGCCGGGGCCCACCGGGTTGCCCGCCTCGTCCAGGATCTCTGCCTCTATGCCGGGGAAAGGCTGGGTGGCCGAACCCGGCTTCAGGGTAGTTATGCCGGGGAGCGGCGCGATGAGGATGGAGCCGGTCTCTGTCTGCCACCAGGTGTCAACCACCGGACAGCGGCCTCCTCCGATGTGCTGCCAGTACCAGACCCAGGCTTCTGGGTTGATGGGCTCGCCCACCGAACCCAACAGCCTGAGGGTAGACATATCGCGCCGGTTGGGGTACTCCTCGCCCCAGCGCATGAAGGTGCGAATGGCCGTGGGAGCCGTGTAACAGATGGTGCAGCCGTACTTCTCCACAATGGCCCAGAAGCGGTCCCGGTCCGGGTAGTCCGGGGAACCCTCATACATCACCGAGGTGGCCCCGTTGGCCAGGGGGCCGTACACAATGTAGCTGTGCCCGGTAACCCAACCAATGTCGGCCGTACACCAGTACACGTCATCTTCCTTTAGGTCAAAAATCCACTTGGTGGTGGCATAGGTGCCGGTCAGGTACCCGCCCGTGGTATGTACAATCCCCTTGGGCTTCCCGGTGGTGCCGCTGGTGTAGAGCATGTACAGCATGTCCTCGCTGTCCATGGGCTCCGGCTCGCAGGTCAGCGGTTGATTTTCAACCAGGTCGTGCCACCAAACGTCCCGTCCGTCCACCATCTTGTCGTCGGCGTGGCCGGTGCGGCGGACTACCACCACCTTTTCCACCGGCGTTTCACCCTCCAGGGACTCGTCGGCGTTCTGCTTGAGTTGCACTATCCCGCCGCGCCGGTAGCCGCCGTCGGCGGTAATCATGACCTTGGACTGGGAGTCGTCCAGCCGGTCCCGGATGGAGTCGGCGCTGAACCCGCCGAAAATTACGCTGTGGGCCGCGCCAATACGGGCACAGGCCAGCATGGATATGGGCAGCTCGGGCACCATGGGCAGGTAGATTGTTACACGGTCGCCCTTTTGAACGCCCAGGCTCTTGAGACCGTTGGCAAACCGGCAGACTTCCCGATGCAGGTCCCAGTAGGTATAGACCTGCCAGTCTCCGGGCTCGCCCTCCCAGATTATGGCAGCCTTGTTCCGCCTGGACGTTTTCAGGTGGCGGTCAACGCAGTTGTAGGAAGCGTTCAGCTTTCCACCGAGGAACCACTTGGCGTAGGGAGGATTCCAGTCCAGTACCTGGTCCCACGGCTCAAACCAGTCCAGTTCGCTGGCGAACCGGGCCCAGAAAGCCTCCGGGTCCTTGCTTGCTTCCTCGTAAACACCGGGGTCGCTGATATTCGCCTGTTGAGCAAATGCCTCGGGAGGAGGAAAGGTGCGATCTTCCTGCAGTAGAGCTTCAATGCCGCCGGTATTCTCAACCATCTCTTTACCTCATCAGTTCGCTGTGGGTGGTCCACATTCCAAAGCGGAACAACCCCCAGACACTTCGTTTCCAACATTCGTGCCATTTTATGCACAGGGAAAGGATGTTTGCAATCGGAAAAGAGATGACTGAACCCCAAGTAACCTTACTTCGGCGGACCAAGCGCCAGAGACCTTCCAGGCCAGCATCTCCGTGAACACAGCGCTGTTGCACACTCGGAAGGGGTGCGGGGTATGCTACTATAGGCAACATCAGGATCGAAACCAGGCCCCACCTCGTCCGGAGGCCAACCAATGACCACAAGACTAGCCTATCAAATCCAGACCGTCATCAACTACGACGAGTTGGAGTTCAACCCCAACGAGCCTGAGCCCAAGGACATGTTTCAATATCCCACTCTCCAGGAAATTCTCCACATTCTGGACACCCACATTAGCAGCCAATACGCCTCGGAGGATGTGTTCCGAGGCGGCGACACTTTCATCTGCTACGACCCTTCCAACCTCAACATCCGAGTCGCGCCGGACTTTTACGTCGCCTTCGGGGTGGACGCCCCGGCCATTGAAGCGAGGAGACTCTACCTGCCCTGGGAAGCGGGCAAGCCCCCGGACCTGGCCCTGGAAGTAGCTTCGGATTCGACCAGCCGGCGGGACGTTGGATTCAAACGCGACCTGTACGCCCGGATCGGCATTGCCGAGTATTGGCGGTTTGACCGGAGTGGCGGCGACCTTTACGGGCAGCCCCTGGCCGGCGACCGGCTGGTTGACGGCGTTTACCAGCCGGTGGAACTCACTACCGAACCGGATGGAATACTGAAGGGCTATAGCCAGGTGATGCGGCTGAGCTTCTGCTGGCAGGAGGGCAACCTGAAATTATATTCGCCCGAAACCGGACAATACCTGCGCAATCTGGCTGAATCGGAAGAAGCGCTGAACCGGGCAGAAGGCGCATTGCGCCGAGCGGAAGAGGACAGGGACAGGGAACGGGCAGCCCTGGACCAGGAGCGGGCGGCGCGGGTAGCAGCGGATAACCGTATCAAGGAACTGGAGGAGGAACTGCGCCGGCGCCAAAATTCAGACTGAGCGCCTTCTACCATTTGAAGGATTTTCACTGATAGTTTGACCACTTTGGAATGACGGGTAACTATCGAAACCCGTCATTCTGGCGCAGGCCAGAATCCAGGAAGGTTAGCGCCGGACATGGTTCCTTACCTTCAGGACTTCTGGGTTCCGGCCTTCGCCGGAACGACGGAGAAAAGCAG
>DAOUIY010000005.1:0-3798 GCA_034423215.1 Dehalococcoidia bacterium | reverse complement strand
CCTTTTCGTCGTTCCCGCGAAGGCGGGAACCTCGACCGGCAGTAGTTAAGCCTTCGGTGTTGTATAGACGGCCTTCGCAGGAATGACGGTGCATTTGACGACACGCCCTAGGGCAATCACAAAGGGCGCGGACGCGTTGCTGCTTCCCGGGTAGTAGAATCCTCTAATCGCCATTAATCTTTAGAGAACCATCGAACTGAAACCAGTATTCATGAACTCGAACACCGCGCAATGTCGGTCAATGCCAAGTTGATCTACCGTGTTGAGGATTTCTTTGATTGAGGGAGCGCTTGCAACCACCCTTCGGTCATATACCGCAACGTACCGGTCAGGGTACTGCTTCAAAAGGTCATCATAATTTTCGCGCAAATAACCGTGGTTAGCCTCGAATTCAGGCAAGGACCTCTCTGCGTACTCTATCAACCTCCTCTTGGTTTCCTCTCTTTCCGCCTCAGACATTGGTATGGCTTTCGTGGGTTGCCCTGTTGGTTCGCTGGACAGTGCTTCCCTGTAAAGAGAAGATTCCATTTCTGCCACCTCTCCATTACGACGCTGGAGTCCGGGATTTAATCGTCCATCGTAATCCCGCATTGTTCCTACCCCTCAAACGCCTCAATAACCCGCGCGTAAGACTGCTTGGCCTCGTCCACGGTGAAGGGGGCTACCACGGGCAAGGCCAGACCCAGGCTGCGGCGCTTTTCGATTTCGGCCCGGCACTCCTCGGCAGTGCCCACCACTGCTACCTGGTCCTGCATTTCCCGGCTGATGGCGCCGGCCGTCGCCGCCATGTCCCCGCGCTGCATTGCCTCTTCCGCCGCGGCCATCTCCTCGCCGAAGCCCATGCCCCGGAAGAAGTTGCAGTAGAAGGGATTGCTGGCATAGCGGGCTATTTGCTCCCGCAGGCTGGCCCGGGCGCCGTCACCGTTACCGTCTCCTTCATCGGACACGGCCACCCGGACGTAGCCGGCTACGTCCACCTCCGACGGGTCGCGGCCTGCCTTTTTCGCCCCTTCATGCAAATGGTGGATGGCCTGCTCCAGGTAGTTGGCAGCCGTCCAGTTGAGCAGCGCGCCGTCGGCCAGTTCGCCGGTCAACTCCAGCATCTGCGGCCCCAGGGCGGCAACGTAGATGGGCACCCGCTGGCTGGGCGCCGCCGCTCCCAGGGTAGCGTTGCCCACGTTGAAGACCTGGCCGGCCTGGGAGACCTGCTCGCCGTCCAGCAGCCCGCGTACCAGGGTAATGGTTTCGCGCATACGGGTAAGGGGGCGGCTGAACTGAATGCCGTGGACGCCTTCAACCGAGGGCCGGTGTCCCACGCCCAGGCCCAGGATGAACCTGCCCTGGGAGAGAGTGCCCAACCCCGCCGCCGACATGGCGGTCAGCATGGGCGTGCGGTAGTAGATGGGCAGTATGCCCGTCGCCAGCTTGATACTGTCGGTGTGAGCGGCCAGGAAGGTGCATTGGGTCAAAGAGTCCCGCCCGGCGCCCTCGGGCACCCAGACCATCTCATACCTGCGCTTCTCGGCCAGGGTTGCCAGCTCGATGTAGTCGCCGGTTGACAATTGCGGGTCGTTCTCCAGCCGTACGGCAATGCGGGGCATGGTTAACTCCTGAATTAGGAATTAGGGGCTGTCGTCAAATGGAAGGGTGGAGTGTCCGAGTGTCCTGGTAGTCCGACCACTTTGCATGTACGGGTAAACCCGGGAGTCCGCTCATGGTGAGACCGTCGAACCATGAACGGACGGCCCTTCGACAGGCTCAGGGTGAGCGGAATTGCTCCCCATCTCAAATAAGCTGAACCACTGGCAGTCTGGCAAATTTGAAATGATGATTTGACCGGCCTAATCCGTCGTTCCCGCGGAGGCGGGAACCTCGACCGGCAGGAGTAGATACTCCTGCCTCCGCAGGAATGACGTCGCTTTTCACGACACGCCCTAAACCCCCATTTGCCGGGCCAGGTCGGTGAAGTCGGTGGCCACCACGTCGAAGGACGGGTCGGGAGTCGGGTCCGGGGTCCGGTCCGGCCCATGCTCCATGGGCCTCGGCACAAAGCCCGACTTCAACCCCACCTTCTGCGCGGAAAGCAAATCGCCCTGGTGGGCGGCAGTCATCATTACCTGCTCCGGCCGCAGGCCCAGGAGTTCCACGGTGGTGAGGTAGCTTTCCGGGTCGGGCTTATAGTGCCGCGCCACCTCCGCTCCCAGGATGGCGTCCCAGGGCAGGCCGCCGTTCTTGGCCATGTTGGTCATCAGGGCTATGTTGCCATTGGACATGGTGGCGATGACATAGCGCTGCTTGAGCCGGTACAGGCCGGGAACCGAGTCGGCCCAGGGGCGCAGGTTGTGCCAGAAGTAGGTTATCTCCTGCTTCTCATCGTCGCTAAGTCCCCCAATTTCAAACTCGTCCAGGACCTCGTCGAGGGACATCCGGTGCAGGGCGTCCAGGTTGGTCCAGGGAAGCTCCCCGGTGCGGACCCGGTTCATGTAGGGCTGGTACTTGCTGCGCCAGGTGTCGGCGAACTGGCCCCAGTCCCTTTCCAGCCCGCGGGCCGTGCCGAAGGCGGCTACCTGTTCAATAATGCTGCCCCGCCAGTCAACCACGGTGCCGAATACGTCGAAAATCAATGCCCTTACATCTGGTGGCGCCATTTCCCCTCCACTATGCCATGCTTGTATGCTTGCCGGTTCTGCCGCTGCCGGTTAATGCCGTTGCGACGCCGGCAGGTTAGTCCAGGTTCAGCGGCAGTTCCTGAGCCCGGGCCAGTTGCAGACATTCCGGGCAACACTGGTCTTCGGCCATTTCAGTTACCGGCCACAGGTTCTCGCTTTCCAGCCCGCACAGATAGACAGGCACGGTTTCCTCAATGCCCACGTCAAATATGTAGTGGGCCAGGCCCGACTTGGCCTCGGTGGGCCACCACCATACGGGCATCCCCTGGGCCATTTCGTGGTAGCGGGCCTTGTCGTCGTCCAGCCACCCCTCTTCGGGCAATTCCACCATCCAGGTACGGTCCCGGGGTCCGCCCCGCGTTGCCTTCAACCGACCTTCCCGGATGTACCGGCGTATCTCCGACTGGGAGAGGTTAAGCCGGTAGGATGCTTCCTGAATAGTTACGCGTTCCAACTCTGCCATCCATAGCCTCCGTCAATGGACAGGTGTTCCGCCATAGGATACAGGATTCCGGTGAGGGATTGAATAGTCGGAGGGGCGGGTAAAGCCGCCAGGGAGCAAATCAGCCGTATCGGGAGTGGGCGGTTCACGCCGGCCGGAACGTCAGCCCGGAGAGACAAGAGAAAGGGCCCGCAGCACTGCTGCGGGCCCCGCTTGGTCAGGTTCGACCGGGTCCGTACAGGTCGGGGATGCAGGCTAGATGTAGTCTGCGTCCTCGTCCATCATGCCCACGTTGTCCGTGGCCTGGAACATGGACTTGAGGATCCCGTCCTTCAACTCGTCGAGCATCTCATCGGAGACCTGCCCGCCGGTGGCCAGGGCCTGCTTCTTGAAGGTCTCGAAGGCGTGCTCGTCGGTGCCGCCGTGAGGCATATCGAAGAAGTTGGCGTCGAAGACCGGCATTTCGCCGGGGCCGAAGTAGCCCTTGCCTTCCAGGGTGTAGCCTTCCAGGTCGTGGGTACCCTTGCCCAGCACCTGGCCGGTCTCGGCATAGTGGTCCATGACGTTCTTCAGGCCGTACTTCTGGATGGGGCAAACCTTCATGCAGATGCCGCAGCCCAGGTAGCGGGCCATGACGGGGCGGCAGCGCTTGAAGTAGAGCTTGTTCTTCTCAATTCCCCGCCACCA
>DAOUIY010000004.1:0-101465 GCA_034423215.1 Dehalococcoidia bacterium | reverse complement strand
CCTTTTCGTCGTTCCCGCGAAGGCGGGAACCTCGACCGGCAGTAGTTAAGCCTTCGGTGTTGTATAGACGGCCTTCGCAGGAATGACGGTGCATTTGACGACACGCCCTAGGGTCAACGGAACGGAGATGCACATCCCATCTTAGCTCAGGTTAGTCAGAATCCGCTTCTTCCTGCCCCGGTTCTGCCCCGGCTTTCGTCTCCTGCTCTTCTGCCGCCCGGGGGTGGAAGTTGAGGTAGGCCGCCCGGGCTTCCTGCTTGGTAATGTGGGTGTATATCTGGGTGGTGGTGGGGCTGGCGTGCCCCAGCAGTTCCTGGATTACCCGCAGGTCTGCGTCCCCTTCCAGCATGTGGCTGGCGAAGGTATGACGCAGGGTGTGGGTGTGGACGCCGTCCCGCAGTCCGGCCCTGGCCGCATATCCCTTTACCACCTTTTCGATGCTGCGGCGAGAAAGCCGCTGGCCGTACCGGTTCAGGAACAGGGCCTCGGTATGGCCATCCAATAGCTGGGGACGCACCTCATCCATGTATTTTTCCAAGGCGTCGGCGGTAGGCTGCCCGTAGATGACCCAGCGCTCCTTGGAGCCCTTGCCCTCCACCAGGATTTGCCGGCTGTCCACGTTCACGTCGGGCAGGTCCATGCCCGCTATCTCCGCCAGGCGGACGCCGCAGCTGTACAGGACTTCGAGAATGGCCCGGTCCCGAATGCCGTAAATGTCCTCGGTGTCGGGAGCTTCCAGCAGCCTGACGGTTTCCTGCTTGCCGATGAAGGAAGGCAGGGGCTTTTCCATCTTTACCTGGAGGCCGCGGGCCGACGGAACCGGGTTATGCTTGAACATCCCCTGCTGCACCAGGAACTGGTAGAAGGAACGCAGGGCAGTCAGCTTCCGGATGATGCTGACCCGGGCGTACCCCTCTTTCTGCTTGCGGCCCGAGTAGGGATGGCGGGTCTCCCGGGCTTCGGTGGCCAGCCAGGCCAGGTAGCTGCGGGCCATGCGCCGGTTCATTTCCGACAGGGCCTTGCCTTCCTGCCGGACGTACCGGACAAAGGAATCCAGGTCGGTCAGGTACACCCGCACCGTATTCTCGGAAAGGCCGCGCTGTCCCCGCAGGTAGGCCTCGTACTTTTCGGAAATCTCCGCAATTTCCTCAACGGCATTGCCGGACGACGTAAGGGCGACGCTCATGCTGGACCCCCGAAGGCAGAAAGGTGAATGTGGTTCCAGCATATTTGCCGGGGCGGGGAATTGCCTTGTAGCCAGGTTTCATGTTTGCGTTGTTTCCGGACGCAGAAATGTGGGGGAGATTTCGCTGGAGGGCGAGGCAGGGGCGGGCCGGATATGTCCTTCAACAAGCTCAGGATGAGCGGGTAGTCTTAACTTGAGTGGGGGTGGATATGTCCTTCGACGGGCTCAGGATGAGCGGGTTGTACCTTGTCAGGCAGGGGCGAGACTGGCATCGGTATTGAAACCGGGCCAAAACTCCGGCCTCTGTCCCGCCGGTGCCTTGTCCTAGGGGGTGTCGTCAAATTGAATGTGGGGGCTTCCTAGCGTCCCTTTTCGTCGTTCGCGCGAAGGCGGGAACCTCGACCGGCAGTAGTTAAGCCTTCGGTGTTGTATAGACGGCCTTCGCAGGAATGACGGTGCATTCGACGACACGCCCTGGTGGTTCAACCACTTTGGCATGACGGGTAACTATCGAAACCCGTCATTCTGGCGCAGGCCGGAATCCAGGAAGGTTAGCGCCGGACATGGCTCCTTACCTTCAGGACTCCTGGGTTCCGGCCTTCGCCGGAACGACGGAGAGAAGCAATTTCACCCAGCATTTCAAAGTGGTCAAACTACTAGCCCCTTCCGATGTAGGGCATTTTTGTAGCCATTACCGTCATAAACTGGACGTTGGCGTCCAGGGGAAGGCTGGCCATGTAAACCAGGGCGCGGGACACGTTTTCCACGGCCATGGTGGGCTCGACGGCCACTTCGCCGTAGGGCTGGGGCACGCCGGTCTTGAAGACAGCGGCCATGTCGGTGTCGGCGTTGCCAATGTCTATCTGGCCGCAGGCGATGTCGTACTTGCGCCCGTCCAGGGATGTGGAGCGGGTAAGGCCGCTCATGGCGTGCTTGGTGGCGGTGTAAGGGGCCGAATTGGGACGCGGGACGTAGGCCGAGACGGAGCCATTGTTGATGATGCGCCCGCCCATGGGGTCCTGCTCCTTCATCATGCGGAAGGCCTCCTGGGTGCAGAGGAAGGCCCCGGTGATGTTGACGTCCACCACCGCCTGCCACTGCTCGTAGGTCAGGTCTTCCAGCGGTATGGGCGGCGCGCTGATGCCGGCGTTGTTGAACAGCAGGTCCAGGCGTCCAAACCGTTCCCTGGTGGCGGCGAACAGGTTGGCCACGCCCTCGGGCTTGCCGATATCGCAGGATACGGCCAGCATCCGCTCGGCAGCATCACCGGCCATGGATATGGTCTCCTCCAGCAGTTGGGCGCGGCGGCCGGCCAGGGATACGGCATAGCCTTCGGCGGCCAGGGCCAGGGATGCGCTGCGGCCGATGCCGGTGCCGGCCCCGGTGACAATGGCTACCTTGCCGTTGAAGGCATTGGACTGGTTCTGCATGGTCTCACCTTTTTTCGTCTTTGGTCCACGAATGGGCACGAATGTTCACTAATGGATTTGTTAAGGGGTGGGCAGCCACGTGGGCTGCCTCTACGGCTTCTCGTTCCGGCATCCTTCGACAGGCTCAGGATGAGCGGAAGCATAGTCCTTTATGGCTATTCCACCCGCTCAAAATAAATGCGCCTCACCACCTGTTCCAGTTCGACATTTATAAATTCTTCATCGGGCTTGACGGCCATGGTCCAGTTCAGTTTCGGGTTGTCCGGGTGGGAAAAGACCAGGACAAAGGTGTCGTATTCCTCCCCGCCGTCGTAGGGCGTGATGTAGTCCTCATCCACGTCCACTTCCAACTCCGGGTCCAGGTCGGAAATGAACTGCTCCGCCCGGAGCCTGGCCCGCTGGTACCAGTCAAACATGCTCACCGTCACCGCTCCTTTACGCCGGTTCCAGGGTTTGGAGGGCCTGGCTGCGGGCAATGATACCATCCCAACCGTATTCCATGGGAATCATCTCCACCTTCTGCCAGGTGCCGGACTGGTCATGGTAGTGGGGGCTGCCCGGGTGCCCGGACGCGCCCAGGGGTATGGCCCAAAACGAGTTGTCCCAGTCGGCCAGATCGTAGGCGTAGCGGGCCACCGACAGGCCCCCCACGGTAGCCAGGTCGGCGGGAGAGTAGGCGCCGGCCAGGGGCGTATCCCCGTCCCCGCTCATGGGAATTGCCGGGGGGTCCAGCAGGTCGGCCATTTCCGGGAAGGCGTCGGACAGGGTGTGCCTGGGCCGCGCCTGGTGTACCTTGTCCCAGCGCCAGCCCTCCAGGTCGTCGCCCAGGGTGGCCTGTAGCGTGGCGACGCCCTCGGCCAACGCTGTGGACAGCATCGAAGGCCAGGTTTCCCCCTCCGGCAGCAGGCGGCGGTCGTCTTCGGGGAACATGTAAATGAACTGGGACCGGACTCGCGCCATAAAGGCCCCGGTGCCCCGGTTGGCTGGGTGCCAGGCCTGGGCGGTCAACTCTTCACCCAGGTTGTGCAGGTAGATGCGGCGGAGCAGGGCATCGCGGCAGGCGCTGTAAATGGTCGGGGCCACGGCATCACCATCCATGCTCCCGGACCATGAAAGCAGCCTTTCCAGGGCGGCCGCGGCCAGGGCGTTTTCGGCCGGTATCCTGCCCTTGTTTTCCTTGAGAAACTTGAGGTAGGCCAGGGCGGGTATGGAAATTCGTTCCTGGTGTACCCTGGCCATATCGGCGGCCGTGGGCCTGTCCAGGGCCAGCAGGGCTTCCCGTACCCGTTCGGCGCGGAAGCCGGGCGTAAACTCGGAAGAAATGTAATAGGGGTAGTCGTCGCCCACGGGCTTATTGTTGGCGGTGACGATGTAACCCTCGGCAGGGTTGATGGAGCGGGGCAGTTCCTCAAAGGGGATGTTGCCCTGCCACTCGTAGTCCTTCGACCAGCCGGTGACGGGCAGGCGGGCGTTGTCCCCGGAGCGAATGGGAATTTCGCCCCGGCTCAGGTAGCCAATGTTGCCGTCCACGTCGGCGAAAACAAAGTTGTTGGCCGGGTCCACCCAGCCCCGCATTTCATCGGCAAGCCGGTTGCTGTCCCGCGCCCGCAGCATGGCGGGGATTATGTCGGGCCAGGCTTTGGGGCCGTCGGTGGCCGTGTACTGCAGGGCCAGGCCGTACCGGCCGGGGGGGCCGCCGGCGATGATGGGGCCGTGGCGGGTGGCCCAGGAAGTGAAATGGTAGTCCTCGCCGCCCCTTACCTTGACTTCCTCCTCCCTGGAATCGGCGGGGCGCCAGTGACGGGCGTGAAAGTCCGTCCAGCGGGAATCTCCGTCCTGGTTGATGTCGGGCATCCGGTACAACCCGGTACCTTTGCCCTCAAAATCCTCGATGTACAGGTCCTGGTAGTCGCCGCTGAGGTGGGTGATGCACCAGGCAACCCGGTCGTTGTGGCCGAAGTGGGGAAAGCCGGGCACGCCCGGAATGGCCAGGCCGATGACATCCCACTCAGGGCAGGCCACGTGGCTCTGGTAATAGACGTTGGGCGTATCCAGGGCACGGTGAGAGTCGCCGGCCAGCAGCGGCTTGCCGGTGGCGGTGCGGTCGCCGGCCAGGGCCCAACTGTTGCTGCCGCTGTCGGTCTCGTTGAGCAGGTTGACCGCCTCGGCGCCGGCCATTAATTCCGCCAGGTAATAGTCCAGTTCCCCTTCGTAGCGGCTGCCGGGGGGCAGAATCTGCAGCTGCCCGGGCTGATAGCCCGGATTCAGGAGGGATGCCTTTTCCGGGCCCAGTTGCCGCACCAGTTGGGCCCGCCAGGTCTTGGATTCGAAGACGCCCATGAGTATGTGGCGTACCTTGAATACCACCAGGCCGTCCCAGGGCTGCCAAGGTTCCGGTTCCAGGCCGGTAATGGAATACTCCACGGGCAGGGTTCCCTCGGCCGCGGCCGTTTCAATCCAGGCGTTGACACCGGCGGCGTAGGCGTCCATCAACTCGCGGGTACTGGCAGACACGGCGCCGTAATCGGCCTGGGCGCTGTCCACCAGCCGAAAGCGGCGCATCATGATGTCCTGGTCCAGGGCGGCGCTGCCCGCCGCCTCGGCCCAGCGGCCGCTGCCCCGCCGACGGTCGAACTCCATCTGCCACAACCGGTCCTGGGCGGTAAAGAAACCCTGGACGTAGAAGGCGTCGTTCTCGCTGGCAGCGCGGGCATGGGGAATCCCCCAGGCATCCCGGTAAACCTGGGCAGGGGCGGAAAGCCCGGGAAGAGCCACCGTACCATCGGTACGGGGCAGGTGGGCGGCAAGGTTGGTTTGGGTTAGCATGGGTGCTCCTCGAATCGGTCCTGAAAGTTGGGACCAGAGTTTATGGGAATATACCAAAGACAGCGCTTATCCACGACCAGACATCATCAGGGCCAGCGACTGCCGCACAATTTCCCCTCGCCCTTTCAATTAACCACTAGCCGTCGGAAATCAGCCTGATGCCGGCAAATCTTCCAAAATGCCGGACATTGTTAGTCAGCAATACCAGGTCATGGTGAACGGCAGTAGCGCCAATTAGAAGATCAAAATCTTCGATAATATTTCCTTCTCGTTTGAGTCTGACGTACTCCGTCGCGTAAATCCTGCAAATCGGGTCCGTCACCGGCAGAATCGTGAGCCCACCTGAGAAATCGCTGAAACGGATTTGATCATCTAAGGTATTCCTGAGCCCTCTGTAAAGCTCTGCCATTGAGATAATGCCAATGCCTATGCCGTCTGCTAATAGCTCTCCTATCCTTTGTACGGTTCGAGGATCATCCCTCAAATAGTTGATTGCCCAATCCGTATCCAGCAGAAACTGCAGAGGTGGCATATCTTACTTGTCCAATTTCGTTGGGGCCCCGCTTCGCCTGGTTTCCACGTCACGCTGAAGTTCTTCGGCGGCCTGGTTATTCTTCCATATTCCGGCAGCATCCCGCGTGGCTCGCAGTCTGTCCCCGGCCGGGAGCCTTTTGCCGGGCATTTCAGGTTTGAGGTCGCTGTAGCGGAGAACCCATTGGCCACCCGGATGACGGCCGGCCCCGACTTCAAATGGGTCCGGATGTCCTGCCGCTACCCAATCGCGCTCGTCTTCCCTCTCCTCACGCAGCTCGATTAATACCCCAGCCGCTGCTGCCCTGGCGCTCTCTCGGTCTGGGTACCAGAAATCGACTTTAGGAAAATCAGGGTCATCTTTGCTGCCACCCGAGGAATGCCAGAAAGAGACCATCCACCTAATGTTATTGGAGGCCATAGACTGCTTGTTCCTCCATCAATGTTCCCTGATTTCGTCCAGCATGTTCTTGGCGCTTCTGCAGGTTAATCCTATAGTCTAGCAAAGCCCTGAACCTGGCTTCATAGCCTTGAATCTCGATTGGCGTCAATCTTTTCTTGATATGGGAAGTTACAGCAACTTCAGGAAGCAAGTTTTCAAAGGCAATTTGTGAACTTTTGGGAAGCTCCAAGTCTTCTCCATTACAAGTAACCCTTACTGTATCAATTAAGTCTTGGAGAGAAACACCCTTAGAAAATAGCTTTCGGTTTAACCTCCACTCTCCGACCAGTGTTCCGGTCAGAGAATGGTATGCCTTCTTTTGACTTTCCACGAGCGAAGCATATTCACATTCGAATGGAATGGGGACACCTGTGGCATCATTAAGCTTGTCCATGAGTTGTCGAACTTGCGCAATGGAATTTCCGTCAGTAATGGCAACCTTATGGTACTTTGGCATAGCTCTATTGCTAGCTACACAGACGATCCCCTGTTGATTAGGATACTCTTTATCTAATGCTTGCAGTGCGTATGACCTCGGCACTTTGACGGCATTGGCCTCTTGCTTCCGGAGAATTTCCTCAACGGCTGGGACAATCAGGTTCGTAAAGAACTCCCTATTTAAGTTTGTTCGAAATTTCTTAAATACCGAATGCAAGACTCTCTCAACCGTCTCGTAATTATTGACAAGGACAGCGAATTTAAGCCTGAAGTTCTCGGGAACCCCCTCCTTACTTGATAAATCCTGCATACGTGCTCGAACATCAGTCCCGTCATTATAGTTATTTGCGGTTTGACCCACCTTGACGAGACCCGGCATGGCGAAATTGCTGATCACATACACATACCCGCTGTTCGTATTTGGCATTAGCAAATCTCCATTTAAGACCTGTCCACAATGTGGGATTCAGAATCCCTAACCCCCCACCACCCAATCCTGAAACCGCTCCCGCAGAACCTTCTTGTCGAACTTGCCTACGCTGGTTTTGGGGATTTCGTCCATGAAAACCACGTCGTCGGGGAGCCACCAGCGGGCGAAACGGCCGCGGATGAAGTCCATCACCTGGGCCTTGTCCAGGCTGTCGCGGGCGCCCTCCCGGGGCACTACGCAGGCCAGGGGGCGCTCCACCCAAGTAGGGTGCGGGATGGCTATCACCGCCGCCTCCAGCACGTCGGGGTGGGCGATAATGGCCGTTTCCAGGTCCACCGAGGATATCCACTCGCCACCGCTTTTGACCATATCCTTGACACGGTCGCCAATCTGTACGTAACCCTCAGGGTCCACCGATGCAATGTCGCCGCTGTGGTACCAACCGTCAATGTAGGTCTCGGCCGTACGCTCGTCGTTGTAATACTCCCGGGATATCCAGGGGCCGCGGAACAGCAGTTCGCCCCGCTGCTCGCCGTCCCAGGGCAGGTCGTTGCCCTCATCGTCCACCAGGCGCATCTCCAGGCCGGCCACTACCAGGCCCTGGCTGCCGGCCAACTCGTACCTGTCGTCCTGGGGCAGATCTTCCAGGTGGGTCTTGAAACGGTTGTAGGTAACAATGGGCGTGGCTTCGGTCATGCCGTAAGCGTGGACCAGATCAACGCCCAGCCGTTCCTTGTAGGCTCGAATGACGCTGACGGGCACCGCCGAACCGCCGCTGATGACCGCCCGCAGCGACGTGAAGTCGTAACTCTGACCGGAGCGGTCCAGGTAGTCCAGCACCCCCACCCAGATGGTGGGAACGCCGGCGGTGACGGTCACCTTGTGCCGGTCAATAAGCTCGCAGATGGCCTGGGGGTCGGGCCGGACGCCGGGCATAACCTGGTTGGCGCCAACCAGGGCGCTGGAGTAGGGGAACCCCCAGCAGTTGGCGTGGAACATGGGCACCACGGCCATGGTCGTGTCCCCTTCGCTGAAGGCTACCGTGTCGGCCATGCACTCGGCCATGGAGTGGAGGTAAAGGGCCCGGTGGCTATACACCACTCCCTTGGGCCGCCCGGTGGTGGCCGACGTGTAGCAGAGGCCAGCCGGGTCGTATTCGTCCATCACGGGCGGCGTGAATTCACTGGATGCCTGGGCCAGCAGGGTCTCGTAGCTTACCGCATTCGGCAGGGTGGTGGCGGGTTCCGGGTCGTCGGTCAGGATGATGAAATGCTCGACAGACTCAAGCTGGGGCGCCAGGTCTTCCAGGATGGGGCACAGGTCGGGGTCAACGAGGATTACCTTGTCCTGGGCGTGGTTGACGATGTACACCAGGTCGTCGGGGAAGAGACGGATGTTGATGGTGTGGTTAACGGCGCCCAGGACCGGGGAGGCGAAGTAGGCCTCCAAGTGGCGGTAAGTGTTCCAGCCAAATGTGCCCACCCGGTCGCCCTTGCCAACCCCCAGGCTGCCCAGGGCGTTGCACAGCTTGTTGACCCGGGCAGCCATGTCGCGGTAGGTGTAGCGGTGAACGCCGCCTTCCGTGCCTTCAACGCCATCCAGGCGAGTAATGATTTCCTTGTTGGGAAAGGCGGTACGGGCGCGGTTGAGGATGCTGGATACCAGCAGCGGGTATTGCATGGTCATGGCCGGGCCTCCTTACTTTTCCATACCCAGGTACACACGGATTTCACCTACGCCGGTATGGGAGCAATAGGGTTCAAGCCGAGACAATGGACAGGTTCTGAACTCTTTCGAAATGGCGGCGGTTATTGGTCAGCAACGTAAGGCCATTATGGATTGCGGTGGCAGCAATCAGCAGGTCAAAGTCGCCAATGAGGGCTCCTAGAGAGCGCAGTCTGCTTCGTTCCTGGGCAAATATGCGACAGATAGCTTCATTAACATATAACATTTGCACCATGGACATGAACCTTTGTAGTGGCTGCTCTTGCCTGGAAGAGTTGGTATGACCGTACATCCCTTCGTAAATCTCTGCCACAGAGATGATGCTGATACCTAAACCTTCCGGCCTTAGCGCCTCTAGGCGATCCACTGTGCTGGGATTACCATTGAGGAAGCTGATAGCCCAATCAGAATCCACCAAATACAACATCGCCTATTGGTCGGGGGGTAAGCGGGAACCTCTCCGCCTTGCTTCGTAAATTTCTTCTATCAATTTCTCGCCATCAACGAGGCCCTTCCAACCCCCTGCCGCGGACTTGAACCGCTTGATCCTCTCTTCCATCGGAATCAGGTACTTGCCCTCGAAGAACACGGTGAGCTCCGTACCCTCTTCCATTTCTATTTCCTCCAATGGCACGAATACGCCATTGGAGAACCGCACCCTTATCATCTTGTCCATAACGCGCACATCCGGGCAGTTTCGATTCAATTAGTGTATTTTACGCCATTTTGGTACGCCCGTGGCTCAATCAACATCAGCAACCCGGATGCAATCGATCACCTCAACTCCCTTATTTTTTCCTATGGGGCTGTGGGGTGAATGGGCGTAACCGTGCAGCAGGTTGCCGTCCACGGGCAGTTCGGCGGGCCAAGGGAACGCAAGGGCGTTCTTGATGCTGTGGGTCTCCACCACCTTTCCGGCCGCCTCCCCTTCCGACTGGTAATCATCGCCGATAAGCCCGTAGGAGTCGGTGTTGTTCCCAGTTCAATGCCGTTCTGAAGAAACCATACCTGCTTCCGTACCGACCGTTGTTCTTCTCCCCAACGATCTATGTCCGTATGCCCCCACTTCCCGGCATCTCGGCCCAATTGCTACGGAGCAGACACCACCCCACCGCCGATCAACATGCACCTGCCTGGAGCCTGCTCACGATGACTTGATGCTTACCCCGCCGTCCACGGCCCAGGTCTGGCCGGTAACGTAGGCGGCTGCGGGGGAGGCCAGGAAGACGGACAGGTAGCCGATTTCCTTCAGGTAGCCCACCCGGCCCAGGGGCACCTGCTCCTTGGCAGCGTCCTGGCGGGCCTGGTAGGCCTCGGCGGACATCTGAGCCGGGTCGGGGAAGCTGCCCGGGGCCACCGAGTTCACGCGGACGCCGTAGGGCGCCCATTCCTGGGCCAGGGATTCGGTGAACCGCATCACCCCGGCCTTGGCGGCGTCGTAGGCGGCGGAACCCTGGCGGCCCCGGAAGGCGGCCCAGCCGGATATGTTGATGACGGAGCCCTGCCCACGCTCCAGCAGGTGCTGGCCAAAGGCGCGGCAGCCCTGGAAGGCTTCGGTGAGATTTACGTCAACGATGAAGTGCCACTCCTCCTCGCTCATGCCCTCGATGGCAATGCCAGGGAGCTTTACCACCGGCTTGCGGATGGCGTCGCCCACGCAGGTGACCAGGGTGTCAATATGGCCAAACCCGGCCAGGGCCTGCTGCGCAATGCGGTCCATGTCCTGGGCCCTGGTGGCGTCGCCGGTCAGGGGCAGGGCGTTCCGGCCCAGGGCGCGCACCTCTTCCGCCACGGCATTCACGCCCGCATCGGTAAGGCCGGTAACGGCCACGTCGGCGCCGGCCTCTGCGAAGGCGAGGGCAATGCCCTTGCCGATCCCGCGGCCAGCGCCGGTAATAAGCACCTTTTGTCCTGTAACGTCGAACTCTGGAAGACTCATGCTGCCCCTCCGGCCCATCTGATTCGGTTTTGAGGCAGTGTATAGGTACGGGCAAAGGCAGTCAATTAGCTTTGTCCATCTGCATTTCCGCGTCATACGTATGCTATCATTCCTGTACCGGCCCACAATGCTCACCACTCCCCGGAAAGCGCCACTGTTGAGGGCGAAACGATGAATGCTGCAAAAACTACCGACGCCCAGAAAGAGAAAATCGCCCGTCTGATTAAAGACGACCTGGAGAGTTACCACAAAGATTTCACCATTGACCCCGTAGTTGTGAAGGACGACGTTGACTTTTACGGCGACCCCATCCTTTTTGTCCAGGTTATCTTTGACGGCGAGGGTTTGCTCGATTCCAAGTGGACTGTGGGCTTGGGGCGCCGCCTCATTCCCTATCTAGAGGAAATGGGTATAGAGATTCCCCTCATCAAGACCTTCATCGGAAAAGCCGGGTGGGAGCGGCGCCAGGAACGAATCAAGCATGGACTACGCTGACCTGCTGCAAACGGCAACATTGCTGGCGAATTACCTTGACCCCGCTGACCCCGAGGGCATCCCTTCAGAAGCAAATCTGCGCCGGGCGGTGAGCACGGCCTATTACGCCGCCTTTCATGCCCTGTCCCAAAGCTGCGCCGACACCCTGGTAGGACCCTATTTCGCAGACCACACGAGAGAACACTGGATTGCCGCCTACCGTACCCTCGAACACCGGCAGGTCAGGAACAGGTTCAACAACCAGGGGCGTATGGCTAACTTCCCTGACCAAATCAGAGACTTCGCCATCAGATTTATTGAGTTGCAAGACTTGAGACACCGTGCCGACTATGACCCCGATGCCACCTTCGAACCTGACGAGGTCTTGCAACTGGTTAGCGGCGCTCGCGTAGTCATAGAGGCATTTAACTCTGCCCCCGATACGGAACGCCGTCTCCTAGCGGTTTACCTGTTTGCCACCCTGCGCTAGTCCCCGCCTTTGACCCCTACACTCCCCTCTTGTAATATGCGGGCACCTTACGAGTCCTACTTTTGGAGGTCTGTCCCATGAAAGCTGTATATCTCCAGGAACCGGGCGGTCCCGAGGTTATGGTCTATGGAGACCTGCCCGACCCCGAGGTGGCCCCGGGCGAGGTTATGCTCCGGGTCCACGGCAGCGCCCTGAACCGGGCGGATATGGGCATGCGCAACCGGGGGCGCAGCGGCCAGAGTCCCCGCATCATGGGCATGGACGTGGCCGGAGAGGTTGTGTCCATCAGCCCGGATGCCAATACCGACCTGCGGGTGGGAGACCGGGTGCTGCTGGAAAACCGGACCAAGTGCCACGCCTGCGAATTCTGTGTGGACGGCAATGACCAGTACTGCATCGCTCAGAAACGCATCGGGGTGGACCTGGACGGCGGCCATGCCGAGTACATCACCGCCCCGGCCATCAACGCCTACAAGCTTCCCGACGGAATGAGCTACTCCGAGGCTGCCGCCATTCCCCTGGCCGGCCACACCGCCTGGCAGTGCATGGTGGTGCAGGGCCAGGTGCGGTCATGGGACGACGTTCTGATCCAGGCCGCCGGAAGCGGCGTGGCCAGCATGGCCATCCAGATTGCCAAGATGGTGGGGGCCCGCGTCATCACCACCGCCGGCAGCGACTGGAAGCTGGCAGAGGCTAAAAAGTGGGGCGCCGACGAGGTAATCAACTACCGGGAGACAGCAAACATCAGCGAGCGGGTCCGGGAGTTGACCGGCGGCAAGGGCGTGGACCTGGTTTTCGACGTGGTGGGGGCCGACGTTTGGGAGCAGAATATGCTGTCCCTGAAACCGGGGGGCAGGCTGGTAATAACCGGCGTTACCTCCGGGGCGCGCACCAACATGGACCTGTCCATCTTGCAGGGCCGCCCCCTGCACCTGATGGGCAGCGGGGGCCGCACCCGCCGCAGCTTCGGCGACCTGATGAAGTGCGTCAACAACGGCGAATTAAGGGGCATCGTGGGCCAGACCTTCCCCCTGGAAGACGTGGCAGAGGCGCACCGGGTAATGGAGTCCCGCGAGTTCTTCGGCAAACTGGTTATCGAAAGCTAGGTTTCATTGAATCCACGAAGGGCACGAAGGTTCACCAGGGACTAATTCAATACTTCGTGGCTCTTCGTGTCCTTCGTGGATATCTATTGGTTGACGGTGTAAGTAGCCGGGTTCTCGGTTACTCGCCCCTCTTCCCGCAGCTTGGCCAAGTGGGTGCCCACGTTGCGGGCAGCGGCGCCCCGCAGGTTCTTGCGCAGGTTGCGGGGATACACGGCGGTTACCGCGTCGTCCACCGTTTCCGCTCCTTCAGACAGGGCGGACAGCACCTGGTCTTCCCGCTCCTGGCGGTGTTGCAGGTACCAGCGGATGCGGGCCTCGCCGTTGTGGATGGTCTGGCCGTGGCCGGGGCAAATGATTGCCGGACGCTGTTTCGCCATCAATTCCAGGGACTCCATGTACTGCTTCAGGTTGCGGACGCTGGACGATGAGTTGCCCAGGATGTTGTCGCCGCTGAACAGTACGTTGTCGGCCCGCAGGTAGTAGCACACGTGGTTGTCCTCGTGCCCCGGGGTGAACAGGGCCCGCAGGGCAACCCCCTGCTCCGCTCGTCCTGTGCCTGTCGAAGGACGGGCCGCACATGGTTCGACAAGCTCACCATGAGCGGGTGCATTAGTCCAAACCAGTTCCCTGGACCTCAGCTTGACCACGCAGCCTTCGCCCAGCCTCTGCTCCAGCACCGGAGCCAGCTTGGGGTGGCAGCGGACGGGGCAGTTGAAGGCCTCCTGCAACCGGTCCAGGCCTCCTATGTGGTCGCCGTGCCCGTGGGTAATCAATATGGCCGACATCCGGGGCCTCCCCAATTCCTCATAATAGTCCAGGATCTGCCTAGTCCAGTGCCGGTAAGGTTCCCCCGAGTCCACCAGAACCATGCCTTCGTTGAGGTCGCCCACAAAGTAAATCTGGGTACCCCCGGGGTGCATAGCCCCGAAGGTGGACTGGTCTTCCATGATGTGGGTGCTGTAAATGTGCTCGGTTATCTGCATGGTTGCTTTCCTTCTATTTCAATCCACGAATGCGCACGAATTTCCACGAATGGGCTGTTGATTGTTCACGCCTGTTCGTGGAAGATTACCGGCATGGGTAGTATAGTATGAATCTGAGAACAAGGCACCGGCGCACCCTGGAGCGCATTTTTGCCAGACCCACGCCGCCGGACATTCGTTGGGCAGACGCAGTGTCATTATTGAGAGCTCTGGATGTTGAAATAGCCCAACGGGCAGGTTCTCGAGTGCGGATAAGCAGGGACGGCAAGGGCATAGTGGTACACGAGCCGCACCCCTCACCTCATTTATTGAGGTCAACGGTGCGAGAAATTGCTGATTTCCTATTTGACATAGGGGTGTCGCCGTGATGGAATACCAAGGATATATAGCTCAAGTAGAATTCGACGATATAGCAAATGTCTATTGCGGGCGAGTCATCAACTCGGGCCCTTATTCTATTGTAACTTTCGTATCCTCTGACCAGGACGGCCTCATGCGAGAGTTTCAAATCTCGGTTGACGAGTACCTTGCTTGGTGCGCCGAAGATGGGGTGGAACCGGTTAAGCCCCTTTCTATTTCATCCACGAATGTGTACGAATAACCACGAATCGAATAGACCCATAAATCATTAGTGACCATTAGTGCCTATTCGTGGATAAGAGTCTCTACTGCCCCAACCCCCGCTGCATGCCGCGCAGGTAGCCGGCCTGGCCGCCGTGCTGGTTTACCTCCCACAGCAGGTGGAAGAACATGGCTCCCACGCTGATGGTATCGCCCGTCCGGGTGACCACTTCCTTGCTCAGCATGGTCTCCTCGTCCAGGCTGTACAGGTACTCCAGCGTGGTGGTTCGCAAGGCGTTGGCGTACTCCACCAGCGCCTCCTTGTCGGGACATTGCCAGTTGCTCAACTCCTCCACCCCGTAACCGAAGCCCACGTCATTGGGGTCCGGGTTCTTGCCCAGGCGCTCCGCCCAGCCCTGTTCGTACAGTTGAGGTTCACCCTTGGCGCGGGACTGCACCCACCGGTCCAGGGCCCGACCGTAGTGCCACAGGATAAAGCCGATGGAATGGCACTGGTCGTTGGGGCGGTATTCAAGCTCTTCCTGGCTCAACCCGTCAATGTACCGCTCTGTCCACTCCCAGTTGATCTCAAAGGCCTGCTTTATCAGGTCCTGCATAGCCGTCATGGCTGCTCCTTTCTTCTTCAATCCACGAATGGGCACGAATTTTCACGAATGAAATGTGAAAGAATACATTAGTGATTATTGGTGCCAATTCGTAGATAACATTTCTTACTCGGCGACGATGTAGTTGCGCAGGGTGCCGATGCCGCTGATTTCCACCTCGATGGTGTCGCCGGGGAACATATCGCCGTCGGCGCCCTGGGTGCCCATCATCAGCACGTCGCCTGGGTGCATTGTGGTGTACTTGCTCATCTCGATAATCCACGTCGGCACGTCCCAAATCTGCTCTGCCGAAGTGAAGTCCTCCCACACCTCGCCGTTATGGCGGACGATGATGCGGAAACCGTCGTGGGCCAGGTCGGTAACAATCCAGGGGCCCAGGGGCTTGAAGGTGTCGCAACTCTTGCCCCGGAACATGGTGCGGTCGCCGCCCTGCCACACCCGCTCGCTGATGTCGTTGGCGATGGTGTAGCCGAAAACGCAGTCCAGCGCCTCGTCCCGGCCGGTCACCTTGCGGGCATGCTTGCCAATGACCACGGCCAGCTGCCCCTCGGGCTGCACTGCCCCGGCGCTGTCGCTGGGAATTACGATGTTCTGTTCGGTGCCGATGAGGGCGTGGACGGAGCGGAAGTTGGGTTCAGGGAACTTGGGGTAGTTGGGCGCGGCGCCCCGGCGGGCGGCCATGCCCTCCACGTGGCCGTTGTGGTTGGGACCGGCGGCGTAGAGCATGGGCGGGATGATGGGGGGCAGCAGGCGCACCTCGCCCAGGGCATAGGTTACGCCGGTGTCGGTGGGGTTATCCACGGGGCTGCCGTCCACCTCGAAGACCTCATCATCAACAATGCGGCCGTGGCTGACCCTGCCTTCCCGTTCAAAGCGGCACCAAATCATAGCTGCCTCCTGTTCATCGTCAGTTTATCCAAGAATATACACGAATGGGCACGAATGGGGAACGTGTGTCACCACACTATGAGGTTCCAGCAGTTGCCGCCCGGGGTGCAGGTGAGGTTGCGGGTCTCGTTTCCCAGGACTGCGTTCGCTGGCTCTTTGACCAGTATCCAGTAGGTTTCGCCACGAGCAAGGAAGTGCAGGTCGCTTTCATCGGGAAGTTCCGGGTCGTAGAAGCTCCATCGGCAGGTGTTTGTATTATAGTGAAATGCTGCGGCAAAGTTGTCGCCCATGTCACGCTTGATATCCCATACTGTAGGCCATACGGGACCCGAGATGCTCGATGGGGTTACGGTGAACTCGGCGTTCACCGTTTTCTCGCCCAACTGCACCTGAATAGGAAACTCACCGGCCTTGACACCGGGAATAATGAGGTCAAACTCCAAGGCACCCAAGTAGTTCGTATATACCTGGTGAGACGGGGTTATATCAAGGCCGTCCGATTCTGTCCAATGCCTTCCAAGGCCAAACTTGACGATATCCACCCGCGCAGACGCCGGGAAGCCATTGCCGGAGACGGTTATGGTAGTGCCTGGCCCGCCGAATTTCGGGAACAGTTGCAACTCTCCAGGAATATAAGCCGGAACTATGGTCGAGGTTGCGGACGCAAATTTTGCTTCGCAGGAATTGATAAAATCGTGGTATAAGACAATCAGCCAGTTGTATTCACCGATATTATCCGGGTTTGACATTCCCGCTGAGAACGGCACGTTAAACTGCAAGGTTAGCGGCAAGTCGCCGCTGGCGGCCAGGCTGTCAAGCAGGTCAGCCGGCCCGAAATCCACCGTTACCCCCTGGAAATTGCGGTAGCCGAATCCGTGAGAGGAGCCTGTGGAGTAAACGTGGTACGACCTATCCGGATCAGCGGTTTCGGTTAGCTCGCCGGTGGCCGGCCATACTTTGCCGCTGTCGGTTGACCTGAGAGAGATTCCGGCCGCCTCGGGACTGTTTAGAAGAAACCTGTTGTCATCACGCCACGACTTTTGCTGAGCCCCGGTTTCCCAAAGCAGGCCAATCTTGAGCGGCGGCCTGGACCCTTGGGCAACTGCCGCCCCTCCAATGCCCCCGCACAACTGAAACTCCACCACGTGCCCCGACACCTGCCCGACGCCGTTATTGGTGGAAACAACCGACACCGAACCCGGCACTATGCCGGTTGAAGGGCAGTATCCCATCACCTGTGCGTCGGCTTTGTCCGGCAAAGCCAGCAACACGCCGACCACCCCCAGGGCAACAGCCACTACCACGACCAGAAAACCATATCTTCCGGACATCGAGCACCCTCCCAACCACTCCGGCCAAGGCTCTATCAGTGGATAGGCCCCACCCTAACTCGCCGGTCATTACAGCGGCGTTACTCGCTCAATGACATTGGTGGAAAGTCGTGTCCATTCGTGGATAGAGAGGAAAATCACGCCGCAATGCGTAGTATCCCGTACATGTGGGCGTAGAGCTTGCTGGCTCCCTTGACCAGGGGCCACAGCTTCAGGTCGGCCCCGGGGCGGACGTGCTCGAAGATTTCCGTCTCCGTGTAACGCAAATCCTGGCGCCCCTGGCTTTGCAGGGTTTCCACCAGGCGGCGGGACTCGCCCACGGGAATCAGGGGGTCTCCAACGTCGTGCATGATAAGGAGGCGGTTCTTGAAGTTGTCTATGTAGTTGCGGGGGGAAATGCCGTCCAGCTTTACCAGGAAGTCCTCCGGCATCCGGTTGAGCAAGACTTCCGCCTCTTCCGGGTCTGTGCCGTCCAGGAGACGGCGGGAAATGCTGGCCTGCTCCGACAGCATTGACAACTCGGCTTCGGTGACCTGGCCGCCGTCCACAAACCGGCGGGTCAGTACGTTTCGCTCGGCGTCGGTGGGTGCGACCTCGATTAGCTCATTGGTGAAAACCCGTCGGGTCAGCGGGTCCACCTCCCAAGGCTCCACCGTGTCGCCGAAGCGCCTGGTATTGCTGGCAATCTGGACGAAAAAGTCCCGGGCATCAAAATAGGCCCCGAAGGCATTGACGAAGGTCACGTCGTCGCGAATGCGGGAGTCCGAGGCAGCCACCATCACAAAGGAACCGCCCACGGAGAAGCCGGCCATGCCGATGCGCGACGGGTCCACGTAGTCCAGAGTGCGCAAGTGCTGGAAGGCCCAGACCAGGTTTTCCACCTCTTCCGGGTCCACGTTGTTCTGCAGGCCCATGGTTGGCGACCAACTGAACATGGGGACGTAGCCGGCCCGGGCCAGGGCGTTGCCAAAGTTCACCACGTCGGAGTCATCGCGGCCGGCGGCGTTGGCCCCCAGGAAGACCAGCAGGGCGGCCCGGCGTTTGCCGTCGGGAATGTAATAGACGTCCGCCTGGCCCTCGGCATTGGCCCGTGGAAAGGTTATCTCCTCCCGCACCGGCGTCCGGGTAAACCAGGCCTGGGGCTTGACCGGAATGTCGAGCACCTGGGTCACAAACAGGGCGGTGTGGAAGCCCGTGGGCAGTTGGGGAAAGAGGGTAAACAAGACAACCACCGATAGCAGCAGCAGGCCCAGACCCACGTAGGCGCGGTAGGCCAGCCTGCCGAAGAACCTGATGATGGAGGAGCAAGCACGCTTGAGCATGGTTGAGACCTTAAACCGCAGGGGCGGGTTTGAAACCCGCCCCTGCAACTCGACAACCTTTTCGCAGGCGACCAGGTTCCCGCAGTCAAATGGACCGATAAGGCGCCTGCCCCCTTACTTGACCGGCTCCTTGGTCATCAGCAGGTGGCGGGCGTCGGCCAGCAGTTCCTCGTCGGAACGGCTCAGGTCTATGGGGTCGCCGTGGGGCTGGGGGACGGGAAAGCCGGTGCGGTAGTACAACTCCACCCGGTTGCCTTCCGGATCGAAGAAGTACATGCCAAAGGCGTTGCCGTGGCTGACGATGCGCTCGATGGTAATATCCTCGGCTTCCAGCTTTTCCTTGTACTCGCGCATATCCTGGATAGTTGGGACCTTGAAGGAAATCTGCTGGATGGTCCTGGTCTCGTCGGTGGCCTCGCGACCCTTCATCACGACGAACTCGTGGTGCTCGGAAACCGGGTCCGAGGACATGAAGCACATGCCCCGTTCCATGTTTTCATCGGCAATCTTCAGGCCGATTACGCGGTTGTAGAAGTCGCGCTGCTTCATAAAGTCTTCGGCATAAATGCCCACGTGGCCCAGTCCGGTGGTCTGTGGCATGGTGGTTCCTCCTAGAGTCTTGGTTTGGCGCCTATTCTAAACCGCTCGGTTAGGGATGGCAAATACTGGGCGGTCTAAGCCTGGACAGGCCATTATGAGAAGTTAGATACGGCCATCCTGGCGGAATTGTTCTACAATCATTGCAATAACGCCGATGTGTTCAACGGGTTGCTCAAGAAATTCTGAAGAAAAAGACTGTCGTTCCAATTGTGTGCGTTCCAAGAGGCTTTCCACAAAAGGAAGTACGCTTTGAAAGCGGGAAAGCCTCAGGTCGAAGTTGTTCAATCCCAAATCATCTATGGTATCCCATGCTTTCCGCTCAGCCTGCTGAGAAAGGCCCCCTCTAGGTATAATTTCTCCGGTTCTTGCATCGTAATCGAAGTAATGCACCGGGCGCTCCGAGATATCCTCGGCACTAGGATCTACGTAGCCCGACTCCGGCCATCGGTTGTCCTTCCTTTCGTTGCACGTCCGACAACTGAACATCCAGTTAGACCACGCATAGACCAGTTGTGGAAACCTTTGCCTGGGCCTGAAGTGGTCAACCGTGGGCGACAATCCACTGGACTCTGCCATGACGTCACATTGTCGCTCACAGTACCAACATATATTATTACTGCGACTGCCCAGTAAAGGACGAAACTCTCTCCAATATGAATCGGTTGGAGGTTGCCCTCTATTTTCTCTGTAGTGGTCCACCCAACCCTGAGTGAACTGCCTGGCATATCCGGCTACGCCCGCCGGTTCCGGCCCCCGGTCAACCCAGCGCAATTTGGCTATTCTCCATCTTGGCCGAGGTCAGCCTGCCGGGAACGGAGAAAACTCTCCATCAAGTCAGCGTAGCGCTTCCGTTGGGCTTCTAGCGGCGATACCCGATTCAGCAAATCCTCGTTTACCTGCCGGCGCAGCCGATTCAGCTCCTCCTCTTCAACCTCGGTCAAATTTTCCTTGCCCCGCAACTCCCGCAACCGCTTCGCCCGGTCCACGGTAAGTTGGTCGGTAGGCTCATCCACCCCCATCATCCCCCGCAAAATCTCGTCCGCCGTCCAACCAATAACGTCGCGCTGCTCAGTAGAAGCGGTTACCACCCCGTTGGCATCCCGCTTCAGCACATGCACCTGCCCCGCCTTCAACCCCGCCACTACAAAGGGCGAGTGGGTAGTAGCAAAAATCTGCAACCCAGGAAAATGCTCCAGCAAGGCGGGTATCACCCGCCGCTGCCAGGTGGGGTGGAGGTGGTTTTCAATTTCGTCAATTAAGAGAATGGCGGGTTTTTCGTGCCAGCCTTCTTCAAATTCGTAGTGGTAGGCCATCTTGAGAGACAGCCAACGTATCCATAGCAATGTATTCGCAGTGCCAGAACTAAGATGGCCGAGGTAAATGGGTATAGCCCCTCCATCTTCCGCGTAGGCTGAGGTTAAAGGTTTTTCGACAGAGAATATGTTGTCGAAATTGCGAGTGTCAGAGGTATCTATACCCATGAGTCGCTTACTGTGCGCCTCGAAAAACTCAGAAAGTATATGTTCGTTCGGGTGACCCTTGAAATCAATCCCATGTATATAGTCCTGAGGTTGCGAATTCACTATCACCTCATTGCAGATGCGTTTGCTACAAGAGTCAGCCAGCCAAATTGCCTCCAACAAGGCAAAGCTTTTTTCTAAGTAGGATGGGTCATTTTCATCAGAAAATTTCTTCAATAGCATTTCAGTCGCCTGGATTGTTTTAAGAGAACTAAATGGTTCGTCGGTCACATGACGAAGCGGCGACATCAGCGTTTCCTCGTAGGGGTCAATGGGGTCAGATATTGGCGGTAATTCCTCTCGAACAGAGCTGATATAAATCACTGGTGGCTCGTACTTTGGTAGCACTTTTTCAGGCTGTGCAATACTCCAGTCTGCACTTACCGACAAAAGGTTTCTCGGTGTTCCATCGGGCAGCACTGAGCCAACCAATTCACTAAATTCCCCCTCCAAGCAAATCTTCAATCTTGTATATACGCCGCCGCTTGATATAGGCTTCCGGCCTCGTCTTATCATGGCGAAATGGTCAATGAGCATCATGATTAACGTACTCTTCCCCGAAGCATTAGGCCCAATGAACACATTCACCCGTTCATCGAACCTGAGCCTAATCGGGTCAGTAAACGGCGGCACTCCGCCCAATTGTATGCCGGTTAGGTGCATTTCACCTTCCCCCAAGTCATGATTCATCCCCCCGCATTAGTGAACATTAGTGCACATTAGTGGATAAACCGGCGCCTACCCCCGCCCCTTAATCACCCGCAAAACCCGCTCCGCCGTTACCGGCAGTTGCATTACCGGGGCGCCGATGGCGTCGTGGACAGCGTTGGCTATGGCGGCGGCTACCGGGGTGTTGCTGCTTTCGCCGATGCCCTTGCTTTCGAAGGGGGCGGGACCGCCGCCGTCCTCCAGCAGCACCGTCACCAGTTCGGGGACATCCTTGATGGTGGGGATCTTGTAGTCGCCCAGGCTCAGGTTGGCGATGCGGCCCTCCTCCGTTTCCATTTCCTCCATCAGCGCATAGCCCAGGCCCTGGATTACGCCGCCCTCAATCTGGCCCTGGTGGAACAGGGGGTTCAGAACCGTTCCCACGTCGTGGGCGGTGATAAACCTGGTAACCTTGACCTCACCCGTCTCCGGGTCCACCTCTACCTCGGCCACCTGGGCGCAGTAGGACGTGTACTCCGACGGGGGCGCCGTGTAGGTCTTCTCGGCGGACAGGTCGTCGCCCAGGGCGGTTACGGCCTGGGCCGCCACGTCTTTAAGGGGCATGGCCCGGCCCCCGTCGCTGGCCTGGAATTGCCCGGCCTGGAGGGTAATGGCGTCGGCGGAGGCGCCCATGTACTCGGCGGCCATCACGGTCAACTGTTCCTTCAGGTCTTCGGCGGCGCCCACGGTGGACTGGCCGGAGGTGTAGGTTACGCGGCTGCCGCCGGGCCCCGACTCGAAGCCCACGGCGTCGGTGTCCCGGATTACCACCCCCACGTCCTCGACGGGGATGGTCAGGGTCTCGGCCACCATCTGGCGCAGGACGGTGTGGGCGCCGGTGCCCGTATCCCACAGGGACATCAGCAGCGTTGCCCTGCCCTCGGCGTCCATTCGCACTTCCGCCGACGACATGCCGGAGCCGGGGGGCTGGTCGGATATGGAAATGCCCCGGCCCACGTTAGGGGCTTTGGGCTGGTCCCAGCCGGCGGCCTCGGCGGCCTTCTGCAGCACCTCTCCGGCGCGAATCCTCTCCCATTCCTCGCCAACGGGATTGCTGTCGCCGTCCTGCAGGACGTTGAGCATCCGGAACTGGTAGGGGTCAATACCCATCTCCCGGGCGATCAGGTCCATGTGCGACTCCACGGCGAAGGCCACCTGGGGCTTGGCCGGGGCGCGCATGTGGCCGCAGGGGATGTTGTTGGTATAGACCATGTAGCTGTCTATGTGGACGTTGGGAATTCGGTAGGGGCCGCCGCTGTGGTCGGCGCCCCGCAGGTGTACCCGCGGCTTAAAGGCCCCGTAGGCCCCGCTGTTGAAGACGCAGCGGGCCTGCCGCGCCCAGATGCGGCCGTCGCTCTTCATGCCCGTCTTGATGGTGATGGTGGCGGGATGGCGCGGGTTGCCGGCCATCAGTTCCTGCACGTAGTCCATGACCATCTTGACGGGACGACCGGATGCCTGGGAAAGGTAGTAGCACAGGGGAATGTCCATGAAGGAACCCTTGCCCCCGAAATCTCCGCCGATGTTGGTGGGATTGACCAGGATGTTGGCTTCGGGCATATCCCAGACCTTGGCAAGCTGCTCCCGCAGCATGAAGGGGCCCTTGTTGCAGGCCCATATCTGCACCCGCCCGTCGTCGTCAATGTCCACCACGCAGGCATGGGGTTCCAGGTAGGCCTGGTGGTGCAGTTGGGTGGTGAAGGTGTGCTCGAAGACCAGGTCCGACTCGGCAAATCCCTGCTCGATGTCGCCCTTGTCCCAGACGTTGTGGGCGAAAACGTTGTTGATGCCCGACGGCGGCTGGGGCAGGCCGGGGTAGGACTCCATGCCCTCGTGCAGGGTGGGGGCGTCGCCGGTCATGGCATCCTCGGGGTCGAAGACGGGTGACAGGTCCTCGTACTCCACGTCAATCAGCAGCAGGGCCTCTTCGGCAATGTCCGGGTCCTCAGCGGCCACGGCGGCCACCTTGTCACCCACGAACAGCGCCTTGTCTTTGCACAGCACGGGACAGTCCCGCAGCAGGCGGCCCACCCGCCGGTCGGGGATGTCCTGGCCGGTGATTACGGCATGTACGCCGGGCAGGGATCTGGCCCGGGAGGTGTCTATGCTGACGATGCGGGCGTAGGGCAGGGGACTGCGCAGAATCTTGCCCCACAGCATACCCGGCAGGTTAACGTCGGAAGCATAGACGGACTGGCCGGACACCTTTTCCGGTCCCTCGCCGCGAACGATGGGCTGGCCTATGACGGAATAGCTGGTAGCCATATTTTCCTCTCTACTGGTAAAAGTACGAAATCCCCGTTGCCCGTAGGGGCGGTTCGCGAACCGCCCCTACGTCGTTTGTCATGGGCCGGTCAAAGGGCCCTAACGCCGTCATTCCGGCCTGAGCCGGAATCCGCTTTTCCTAACCGAATATGTCCACCACCGCCAGCCGCCAGCCCGGTACCACGTCATCCCCTTCCAGGGTATCTCCTTCGGCCAGCGTGATCGCTTCCCGCCCGGGCCGGTGTACCGTAGCCACCCGCCGCCGGGGGTCCACCACGACCACCATTCTGGTCCCGGCCTTCAGCCATTCCTCCACCTTCTCCGCCACTTCCGTGAAAAGGTCATTGGGCGAAATAACCTCCACCGCCAAGTCCGGCGGCCCCGGCCAGTAGCCGTCCACCAGGCCGACATCCTCCATACGCTCCCGGCGGACAAAGCCAACATCCGGGGCCCGAACGGTGTCCGGGTTCCTCTCCAGCAGGAAACCGCCGTCCGCCCCGAAAACCGTTCCCAGATCGTTGTCAGTAACGTGGATGGTCAGTGATGTCCCTACTTTCATTCCTATCGCTGAGTGCCGTGCTCCGGCCGGCGCCATCTTCCGCAATTCACCTCGCACCAATTCATACCGATACCCGTCATCGGGCATATCCAGCAACTCATCCGCAGTTACCACTCCCGCTTTGGTAAGCATAACGCTCCCTCCTGGTCAACATACCCTTTCTTCCACTACGGACACGAAGTTGCACGCAGGGGCGAACGAATCTCTTCTTAGTTCTTCGTGTCCTTAGTGGATGGAAAATGCTAAAGGGCCGCTTCGGCCAGCTTGTCTACTTCGTCCAGGGCCCCGGCGCCCCGGGCGTCGGGCAGCATTACGATGGCCCGGTCGGCGCCGGCTTCTGCCATCTGCTTCAGCGTTTCGGTGTCGGCGGCCACGTTGAAGGCAGTAACCTGGATGGAAGCGGGGTCGCGTCCGGCGGCCTCGGCCAGTTCATCCAGGCTTGCCCGGCCGGCCCTGATCTGCTCCGGCGTGGCGTTGGAGGGAATCCAGCCGTCTGCCCAGCCGACTATCCGGCGGAAGAGATTCTGCGCCGCGCCGCCCAGCAGCACGGGCGGGTGGGGCTTCTGCACCGGCTTGGGGTCGCAATAGACGGGCGGGAAGTCCACGAACCTGCCGTGAAACTCGGCCTGCTCCTTGGTCCACAGCTCTTTCATGGCCAGGATGTTCTCCCTGGTCTGGGTCCAGCGGTGGTCGAAGTCTCCGCCCATGATGGTCGTCTCTTCCCGGTGCCAGCCGGCGCCCACGCCCAGGATGAAACGGCCGTTGGAGTAATGGTCCAGCGTGGATATTACCTTGGCCAGCATCAGGGGGTTCCGCTCGGGAATCAGGCTGATGCTGGTGCCCAGCTTGATGGTGCTGGTCACCGCAGAGGCGCGGGACAGGGCCATGTAAGGGTCCACCATGTCGTACATGTACGGCGGGACCGAACCGTCGGCGGTGCCCCGGTACTGGCTGGTGGTGTGCACCGGCATCACCGGATGTTCGGGCATCCACATGGACTCGAACCCGGCGGCCTCTGCCGCCTGGGCCAGTTCAGCTATGTCCCGGGCCTGGGCGTTCACGGGCATGAAGACTCCGATTTCCATACTTATCTCCACTTATCTCCGTATAAATTTGAATGGGGAAATGATAGCATAGCTATAATAGGAAGGTCGATAAAGGCCCTTCCGGTGTTACGGTTCCCAGGGAAGGAGTCAGAGCTCCCACAACCGTCGTTCCAGCGCAGGAGGAACCTCGAAGCATCCAGGGAGAGATTCCCGCTTGCACGGGAATGACGGTCTTTTGGCTAGGCCCGGAACCGTCTTTCCGGCGAAGGCCGGAATCCAGGCGGACGGGCAAACCTGCGGCGCATTGAAAGCCAAGGGTGCTGGATACCGCCTCTCGCCGCTATGACGGTTTCAGGATGGGAGTTTTCCTCAAACGTGAACGGTAACCATTCGATTACACCGGCTCCAGGTAACGCATTTTGAGCTTCATCTTCTCGCCCATACGTGAAATCAGCCGGGGCTGCCTTTTCGGCATCGGCTGCCTTTTCAGCCTGATAATTGCGCTGATACTGCTGGGACTATTTTTCGGCCTGATAACCGTCTGGGCCCCTTAGTGCGGGCCCCGTTGGAGTATGCCTTTGGTGGGTCAACATATCTGAAATGACAGGTAGCAATTCCGCTCACCCTGAGCCTGTCGAAGGGCCGCCCCTTGATGATTCGACAAGCTCACCATCAGCGTACACCCGGGTTTAATCACCATGAGCGGACTACAGGGTTTGCCCATAATGAGCGGAATGGCGGGTTAACTCATCAATGCAATGGCGTTAGGCCAATAACTACCAACTAATAACTATCAAGGGGAAGCTGGGTAGCCGCAGCCGCCCCGCAGCCGCCGTCAAACCTTCCCGCCATTGTTCCGCTAGCCCAACCCGCCTCACTCCCCGGCCAGGCGTACCACCTTGCTCAGAGTGTCCTCTATATCCCGGGAGGAATCTACCCGTATATGCGGGCCTGCGATTGGTTCCTGGCCGGGAAACAGGCGGCAGTAGATTCGCCAGTCGGCATCGGAGTAGGTGTCGGAGGCGAGGCCCTGGGAGCGACGGGCCAGGCGCCGCCGCACCACGGCATGGGGCGCGTCAAACTGGACCAGAAGCAGGGATGCGCCGGTCCTCTCCGCTATGTCGCGCAAGGGTTGCCGGGCCCTTTCAGTCAGGTTGGTGGCGTCGAAGACGACCCGGTATCCCTCCGAAAGCAACGCTTCCAGCAACTCATGGGCGGCGTTGAATACGCGCTCATGTTCCTCCCGGTCGTAAACGGGCCGGGGCGTCAGGGCTTTGCGGAGCCGGTCGCTGCCAAGGACGATGCAGGAGATTCGTTGGGCCAGGGCGGCGGCGAAATGGGACTTGCCCGTTCCGGGCAGGCCGCACAGTGCAACCAGGCTGTTCTTGCCCGCAAGACACGGCTGCAGCCGCTCGATTTCGGCGGCAAGAGCCCGGCGGAGAGCGGCAGCGTCCCTGGATACCACTTGCTCGGATGACTGGTCCCCGGATGCAGGGTAGCTGGATACGACACGCCCGGATACGGGTTGCGGCACACTCCCGCCGGGGTGGTCTTGGCCCTTCTGGAAACCCTGTTCCAAGTCTCCTCCTGCGGGTGGCTTGCCATCGGGGGTGAAGACGTAGGGAAAAATACCTCAGCGGCGTCCGGCGAGTTACCTGTGAATCAGGTGAAGCATGGCATGAGCAATGCTCTGCAGCGCCCTTATGCTGTAGGCAATTGGCTTGCGTAGGACGGGCAAGAGCAGCACAGCCAGGAAGGACGCTATGGTCAGCCGCAGCGGGGCCAGGTGGTAGCTGACCGACAGGGTTCCGTAGGCCAGCAGTATCAGCACTGCCGAGTAAAGGAAAAGCTGCCTGCCCCGGAGACGGGGGCCCGTCTTGAGGTACACGGCAATTGAAACGGCAATGGCCAGAAAGGCCAGAACCCAGGGCAGGCTGTTGTTGGCAACCAACCCGGTTTGGGGATTCAACAGGAAGTCGCTGCGTTCGGCGATGAGCGTCCAGAAAGCCAGCACCCCCACCGGAAAAGCGGAGAAGAACACCAGCACCCAGCCCTGGTGCACTATGCGGTAAACCACCCGGTTAAGAAACCAGACCGAAATGACAATATATGCCGCGAAAAGTACCAGAAGTGCCGGGCTGACGGGGTATTGGGATTCGGTCAGCGCCGCCTTGAGGGCGCCTTCGGGGAAAATCAGGAGCAACAACAGGAGCAGGGCGGGAGACGCCAGCGTGAAGCCAAGCCAGGAATAGGACCAGATAGTGGGGGAGCCCTTGCGCCAGTTTACCCAGGTTACGGAAGCAACGAGGGCCAGGGCCGCTCCCAGGGCCAGAAAGTTGTAGCAAAGTCCCACCGCGACCAGGCCCGCCAGCAGCAGGTACGGGGTAACCGCCAGGGCTATGTCCTTGAGGCACACAATGTAATGCACCTCGCAGATGCGCCTGGCCAGCGCAACGGGGTCTCCCATTTGCTGCATGGCCAGGCTTGTAGCTGCTTCCTGGTTCAAACCGGAACTGACCAGGTCTGACGTCCTGTCTTCCAGGTGGTCTTCCAGTTCGCTGATTATTTCTTTCTTTTTTGCTGGCTCCAAATGGAGATGTCGAGAAAAGGCGCCAACATATTTGTCGGGATCAACTCTGTCTGAATCAACCACTTTTCGAAGCCCTCGAACAGACTCCTTATCCTTCCGGCTGAACCGTTGACCGTGTAATAACGGAGTTCATGGCTCGACTGAACCGCTGCCATTCCGCCTGACGGTCCGAGAGGACGAAACGGCCCTTAAGGGTGATGTAGTAGTAACGCCGCCGCATTCCGCCCGGAGTATTTTGCCACCGGCCCTCTACCAGGCCATCGCGCTCCATCCGGTGCAGAGCCGGGTACAGCGTGCCTTCCTTGAAATCGAAGTAGCCACTGCTTCTGTCATTTATTTCCTTGACTATCTGGTAGCCGTACATCGGTTCCAGCAAGAGCAGCGACAAGAGCAAGGTTTCCGTATTTCCCTTGAGCATTTCCTGTTGGCTCATAATCTCTCTAGTCCATAAGGGTTCCCATGCTCGAACTTGGTATCTGCCGGCCAATAAATATAGCCTAGAAATGTATATGACGACCGGCGCCTTGTCCAGTGGGACCCCAGAATAGTGGTAACCCGGGAATCTTTTCTTGAGTATCTTTGGCTGGCCCCGCACGGATAACAACCGGCCTCACCGGCGCAGGGCCAACTTCCGCGGTAACCGCCAGACCCGATGGGGCCGTACCCGCGAAGGGTTGCCAGCAGGTGGCGGGACAGGCCGGGACTCAGGGTAGGGCCCCTTGAGTCGCCGAGAATCGGTTCATAAGCGCCTTCCACAACACGGGAGCGGCGAAGAGGGCCGAATAGGCCGCAAACACCATTGCCATGTTGGATACGTTGAGACCGGCCGGCATGGATACGCTGCTGATGTAACCCAGGGCAACCGCGCTGCACAACAGCACGCTGACCCGCATCGCCCGCCGGCCAACCTTCATGTAAAACGCCGAAATCAACCCCAGCGCGACGAAAATTCCTATGTGCGTATAGTCCATCTGCCCCAGCATTTCGAGATGCACGCCCAGGTAAACTTCGTGGGAGTGGAAGAACAGGACCCACGAGCCCAACACCGGAAGGGGCAGGGAGGCGAACGTAACCCAGAGCCAGTCTCTCTTTACCATTTCGTGGGAGATTTTCGCCACGTTCCAAACGGCCAGTGGAGAGCAACCTATCAGCAGAATCAATATCGGATCGAATACCGGAAGTCCCTGTCCCGTTATCAGCAGCCAGGCCCCGTAGCCGACGCCGTGCAGGGAAATCAAGAACGCCAGCGAAGGAGCGGCGACGGCATAGCCCAGCCAGGAATACGACCACTTGCTGGGATGCCCGCTGCGCCAGTTCATCCATGACACCAGGGTCATTCCGGCCAGCACCACGGCAACAACAAAATAGTTGCAGCACAGCTCGAAGAGAAACAGGCTGGCCATAATCAGGTGGGGACACACCACCAGGACGATGTCCTGCCAGTTGGCGTACCCATAAACCTGGCGCATCCGCCGGCAAATGTCCGCCGGGTCCCCAAGATGCATCATAGCCAGAGACCTGGCCGCACCGGACTCCACCCCCTGGGCTTCCAGGTCAAATGCCTTGTCCCGAAGGTGGGTTTCCAGTTCCGCGATAATTTCCTGCGCTTCGTCGGCCTGTCCGCCCAGGCGTTCCTTCAAAACCGACAGGTAATTTTCGAAATCAACCAACGCCTCTACTCTCCACCGGGGCCCCGCCAGGGGCATGACCGGCGCCCGGGCCTTCGCCACCCGCTTTGACCGGAGCCTTCAGCTCAACTCCTCTCCACCGATGTCTGCCGATGCCACGAACTGATTATATAACCGTTCGGGTCTTTTCCGGGTTCTTCCGGCAATCTGCCTTAAACCTGTAACCATAAGTTGTGGGCTGAAGTCATTAGTCGGGTTTTACATAATTCCCCCTATATTACTGGTTTTTTTCCGTTTGGCAATGCGTCGAAGGCCCTAATTCTCAACTGCTTCTGCCTCCGGCTCATGCCCATCGCCCCGCTTCCCGCCGACGAGACGGTGCTGAATGGCAGGAAATATGCTGTCCGTTGGGCCGAAAGCCAGTGTGCAATTAACCTAGCTTATGCCACCAATGCTATTTATTATTATTGCAAATTCTCATTTGGCAGTCAAAGCCTTGGGGGTCTTTCGAGCCCCGCAACCGGGATTCCCGCGCCGCTCCAGGTTCGGTATCCCGGACCAGTCGTCAGTATGCCACGGCAAGTCATCCCTAAGTCCGGTAACCAGAAAGGGGCAGCGACACCGGATATCATCCGTCGCTGCCCCGGAAGTCGCCCGGAATAGGGTCTGGCAAATTTGAAACTATGCCTGGCCCTTCCCAACCCGTCTTTCCCGCGAAGATGGGAGTCCAAGCTCCCACTTGCCGAGGTTCCCGCCTTCGCGGGAACGACGGATTGAGTGCATCAGCCATCACTGCAAAGATGCTGACCCACGTACCTTAACGCGGCGGGCACAACCTGCTGCCGCCAGCCTTCTGGCCGTACCCCACGCTGCCTTCCGTAAATCGCGCGGTGAGCCACGACATCCGCCGTTGGGTCAGTTCCGTTGACGGGGTTCGTTGCCCCAGGGAACATCGGGCAGGTTGCGCTGTCGCCGCACCTCGTTGATGGTCAGCACCCCCCGGTCCAGAAGCTGCACCTGCCGGTTGACCCGGTGGTTGTCATCCTCTTGCATTGCTTCAATGGCGGTCAGGTCAAACTCCAGCTCCAGGTCCTGGTAGCCCAGCCTGGGCAGCAGCATCCGGTTCAGGTGCTCTTCGAGGAACTTGATCTCGGGCACGACGGTATTCCGCCAGAACAGGCGCTCGGCGGCATTGATGTTGGCGAAGGTTGCCCGTTCCAGGTCGGCCAGCAGCGGCTTGGGCACGCCGAAGGCTCGGCTCACCTCTTCCAGGCTCCACCGCAGGCCGCGAATGAAGTCCATGTCCCGGTGGCTCAGGCCCAGGGTGCGGATGTCCCGCACGAAGTTGGCGATGGCGGGGCGGCGGGCATTCTGGGGCCCGCGATACCGCGACTCCCAACGGCTGTAGAAGTCCTCAATCTCGGCATCGGTCAGTTGAGCATCGGTCAGCATGACAAAGTCGGGTTGGGCCGAGTTGCGGAGAAAGTTGCGGTTGAAACGCAGACCGTCCCCGCCCATGTCCACCGACATGCGGGCCGGGGCCAGGGGAGACAGCCCGGCATACTCCTCCAGGGGATTGAAGTACCGGAGCCAGATTACCTCGTCGGCGGCGTAGGCTACCGGCACGCCGCTGCGACCCCGGTACACGAACCCGCGGACGTGGCGGCGGCGGTCGGGCAGCACCGTCACCCGGTCGGGCCGGAGGGGCCAGATTTCCCACCGCCCCTGGTCGTCCCGCTCCAAAGCCCAAAAGGCCTGGCCCCACAGGTTCAGGTAAATCTCGGTAGCCTGCCACAGGTCGCCGCGGGTGTACCAGGGATTAACCCGTTCCAGCAACTGCTGCACCGGGTGGTTGGATGCCACGGGCGACCTTGCGCCTTCCGAACCGGGGCGAAGGACCCGCACCGGCGGCCGGCTCACCGCATCGGCCCGCAGCTTGATGGCGGCATACACGGGCACCGATGAAGTGTAGTAGTTGCCGTAATCCGGGTTGGCCCATCCGCCCTGGACGCCAAATATTTCGCCGCCGGGCTCCACGTAGGCCGCCGGGGTACGATTGGGCCGCCGCGTGCCTCCATCGTTCCGCCGCTCATCAGCCGCCCGCGCCGGGAAGAGACTGCCGCCCAGGCCTCTCACCCGTGCCAGTCCGGCCAGCTTGCCGGTAATGTTCCCTTTGCCTGTATTCATCCAGCTTTACCTCTACTGTTTTTATTCTGTCGAAAGTTGTCAATCTGTTTATCGGTTTTGGACGTATCAGTCCGGGACAGGGTGGGCGGGGGCGTTATTTGTTCCATCTTTCCCCGTTCACCCTGTCCTTCTTCCACACCGGCTCTTGCCCCTCCTGTGCCGTCAAGTCCAGATTTTCGGGCGAGACAGGGGAGTCAGAAAGGCCAGCATCAGCGCGTCGGCCCGGTCAGGAGAGGGTACGCCCCGCTTTCGCATGTCTTCCTTGGATTCCATCAGTATGTGGCCGTGACTGTCGAAGCTGTACCGCAGGGCCGCCAGTTCTCCCAGCAGGCGCTGGTCGCCGGGTATGGCGATTTCACCGGTGGCGAACAGGTCGCGCAGCTTCCAGTAGCCCTCAGCCCGCAGGTTCGCGAAAACGTTCTTCTGGCGGGGGGTGTTGGCTGCGTTGACGCCCCGGACGCCGTAGCCCTGCTCCCGCAGCCGGTCCACCACGCCGGCGCCCACGCCCACCTCGTCAATGCAGGTCTGCGCCGGTTGGAACTCCCGGATGGCCGCGGCGACCCAGCCGGCCAGCTTCATGGTGTCCATTCCGTTGAAGGTACGGATTTCCTCAACCCGATTGCCGCGCCGCCGCAGGATCACACTTTGGTCCGAGCCGTAGCGGGCCACGTCCACCGCCAGGACCACCTCCCCATCCCCTCCCTCCGTCGCGCCCTCTCCGGCGCCTTCCAGGTCACCCCCTCCGGCAGCGGGGAGCAACGGCCCGTTCTCCGCCGGAGCCGTCTCCACCGGAGCGGCGCCCTCGCCAACCCTGTCGGGAGCCGCCGCGGGAATGGCCCCTCCTACCCTTCTTTCCGGTGGCGGGAGGGCCTTCCACCGCTCGACGGCCGATTCCACGTCGGAAAGGCGAAACAGGGTGTCAGGCGTCTGGTCCGGGAATTCTCCCAGCACCCGGGCCATGTAGAGGGGATTGTCCTTGCCCCAGATTTCCTCCCGCTCCTTCACCCAACTTTTCGTGGTAAGGCCCGGCACCAGCACCTTTCCCTCCTTTACGTTGGGGCTTTCCAAGGCGGAGATGGTTATGCAGTGGTATATGCTCCGCTCTTCGTGAAAGGCCCGGCGAAAGACGCCCGAAGTGGTGGTGGGGTTTCCGATTAGCAGCAGCCGGGGGTAGGCAGAGGTCATCACCGAATCTATGGCCTCGTAGATGGTATCGCTGACTCCCTCCGCCTCGTCCACGACGATGAACATATTGGGACTGTGGAAACCCTGGAATTGGTCAGCAGAATCCGCGGAAAGGCCCAGGGCATACCGGTCTTCACTAAGTTCCCAGCGGGTATCCAACAGCTTGCCCTTTAGCACATCGGGAGCGCGGCGGTGCAGGACGTGAATCTGCCGCCACAGGATGTGCCGCACCTGCCGGAAGGTGGGCGCGGTGCTGAGGACTATGGCATGCTCGTGGGTATGCAGATACCACAAAACGGCCACCGCCGCGCAGAAGCCTTTGCCCAGCCCGTTGCCCGACTTGACGGCCACCCGACGGTGTTCCGGCAGGGCGGAAAGCACCTCCTTTTGCTTTTCCCACAAGTCAACCCGCAGCACGTCCCGGGCAAAGTCAGTCGGGGACGTGTCAGGCAGTATCTCTGCGCTTACCGGGGAACCGTCCGGTTCCGGTCCGGTCTCTTCGGTGCGGGGTTTGCGGGTTCCGGAACGCTTTACCGGCATTGGTCAAACCCTCCCTCACGCGCCGGTTTAGCCGGGCCGGTCAGGTTGGGGCGGCGGTGGACCTCTACCTCGACGGCAGCGGCGGGCGGATGGGCCGGACTGAAGAGAAAGCTGCAATCGCGGCACCGGAAAACGGGGTTGTCATCTGGATGGATGACCCCCAGCCGCAGAAGACGCTCAGAGTTGCAACGACGACAACGCAATGAAATACCTCCCATAAATCAGCGTTACCCAATAAGAAAGACCGACCCTTTAGCGGGTCGGCCCTGGGACTATTAACGCTAGATATGGGCCATGCAGAGCGTCAAGAGTTGGGTGTCAGTATTAAGCCCCCTGGCTCAAAATGGGAAGTTAGAGGCCGAGAAGGGGCCTGTACCTGTCGCACACTGTCGCGAGAAAGGCCGATGGCAGAAGAATGAACAGCGGGCAGACGAGAACAGAGGCGGCCAGGTGGTTTGGGCCCCGGGAGCTTTAACTGCCTGGGCAATGTGGCGTCTCCGGGCAGGCCCGGGACGACATGCGTGAGGGACTACGGTTCAAGGCTGAGTAGTCTGATGGCGGATTTGGACAGTCCAGATGCCCTGTGGCCAGGCGTCCCAGGCGGTGGTGGCGCGGGCGATAAAGTCCGCTTGTACGGCTTCGGGCACATTGTTGTGGAGCCGGAAGAAGAGTACGCCGTAGGGTGCCGGCAAGCGGTATTTGTGAACCAATTCCCCAAAATCGGAGTCAAAGGTTATAAGGGTGCGCCCTTCCTGGGTAGCCAGTTCCAGCAGGTTGGGGTCAGCGGCGCTCCGGTTGAATTCGGCAGCCCAGTGAACGTCGTGGCCGTCGGCGCGCAGGGACGAAACGGCCTCGGCCAGCATATTTTCATCGGCCAGGATTTTCACACGGAGCGGCCCCGGGCCCGGTCAGCCTCGTCCATCCAGGCATTAAGGTCGTCCCAGGTGAAGTTAGACAGCTTGGCGCCGGTGGCTTTGTAGCGGACACAGGCGTCAATGTCCTCCAGGGTGATATGGGGGTAGCTCTTAAGAAGGTCGGCTTTGGTCCAGACGCCCCCTTCCAGAAAATCGGTTATCAGTTCGACGGAAATGCGGGTGCCTTTGATGACGGGTTTACCGGCCAGTATCTGGGGGTTTTTGACGATGCGGTCTTGCCAATTGGGGGGTGTCTTTCCTGGGGCGTAGTCATGGCGTTGGCCTCCTCCTGGTTGGCGAGACTTCTAGCTGGTGCTACTTATTGTTGTGGCCGGCGAGACTGGTGGGAAGAAGGACGCCCTCACCCCCGGCCCCTCTCCCAATGGGAGAAGGGCGGGGGCGTCATCCAAGAAGTGGAGTTACTGCGGTACTTCAGCGGGTACAAGTCGCCGGTTTGAAACGTCGGCGGCCAAGCTGAAGGATTCCAATGCCAAAGCGCCCAGCAGGACGCTGCCGCCTTCCGGACCAAAGACAATCTTCATCGGCGTGAAACGACCTTCCAGTTCCAGCATCACCTGGCCCAGGGACAGTTCTGTCCTGGAACCGTCGGCCAGACGAAATCTCATGGATTCGGTACGTTCAACACCCAGTTCTTCCAGGAGGGAAGCAGGCGCTTGTGGAAAAGTCGACCCGGTGTCCACCAAACCGTTAAGGGATCGGGACCGGTCCATTTGCAAGTTCCACAACACAAAATCCACGTTGAAAGTACCCACTTCCCCTCCAATGGTCGTTCCGGGCAGAACCGGCCTCTCAGTCGGAGGCTTCTGCCGGTCGTCGGTAGCGGTCCGGTTTGGTGTAGCCATTTTATTCACCTGTTGGGGAATCTATTCCTTCGCTCCCATCCTTCGCGCCTCTTCGTGTCCTTCGTGGATAAAATCGGTTACCTGCCCAGCGAAGCTCCCGGCGGAAAGTATTCGGCCACGGGAATCTCCACCACGCTGGGGCCGTCCACAGCCAGGGCTTCGCGGACGGTATCGGCCACGTCCTCGGGGCGCTCCACGTAGTAACCTTTGGCCCCGTACACCTCGGCCAGCTTGTCAAAGCGGGGGTTCTCCAGGTCCACGCCGATGTACTTCTGGTCGTAGAACCGCTGCTGCTGGGCTTTTTCCGCCCCGTGGCAGCCGTTGTTCAGGACGATGCTCACCAGCGGTATGTTCTTGCGCACCGCGGTATTCAGTTCCTGGGAGGTGTACAGGAAGCCCCCGTCGCCCTGCAGGCTGATGGCGGGACGGTCGGGGCGGCCCAGCTTGGTACCCAGGCCTACGCCCAGGCCCATGCCCAGTCCGCCCTGTCCGGCGTAGTTGAACATGGTGCGGGGCAGTTCATAGCTGATGCGGTCGTAGGACAGGCCCGGGGCGATACCCGCGTCTATCGTCACCATGCAGTCCCGGGGCAGCACCTTGTTCAGTTCGGTGAACACCCGCTGGGGCATCATGGGGTCGCCGCCCAGTTGGGCCTCGGCCTCCAGGCGGGAGCGGCGACGGTTCTTCAAGTCCGTAATCTCGGCAGTCCACTCCGGGTTGGACTTGCCCTCGGGGAACTGATGCCCCAGGGCGTCGGAAAGCTGCTGGGCCACGGCCCCGGCGTCGCCCACAATGCCCACGGCTAGGGGATAGTTGCGGCCAATCTCGTAGGAGTCAATGTCCACCTGGATAATCTTCGTATCGGGATTGATGACGCTGTAGTCCCAGCCCGTGCTGCCCTGGTTGATGCGGGTGCCCAGGGCCAGGATGACGTCGGCCCGGTTCATCGCCTGCAGCGCCTCGGTCGCCCCGCGGCCGCCCGGCGGGCCCACGTACAGGCGGTGGCTGTTGGGGAAGGCGTCGTTATGGCCGTAGGAGGGCACCACCGCCATATCCAGCCGCTCGGCCAGAGCCACGGCGAAGTCGGTGGCCTCCGCGTCCACAACGCCGCCGCCGGCCAGGATCAGGGGCCGCTGGGCGCCAGCCAGCAAAGCCACCGCCTGGGCCACGGCCTCGGCATCTCCGGCGGTGCGGTCCGCCACGGGCCGGTAGGTTCCTGGAGCTTCCACGTCCCAGTCAATGGTCTTGCCGTCAATCAGGTCGCGGGGAATGTCCAGCAGCACCGGACCCCTCTTGCCGTACATTGCGGTGCGAAAGGCATAGTGGAACAGCTCGGGGATGCGGTCGGTCTGGTTGATTTGCAGGGAAAGCTGGGTGATGGCCTTGAATGTGTTGACCAGGTCGAATTCCTGGGCGCCGTCGCGGTAGGTGTACTCTTGGGCAGTGTTGCCGGCGATGGCGATTACCGGCGCGCGCCCCTTGTAGGCCAGGGAGATGCCGGTGGCCAGGTTGATGGTGCCCGGGCCGGAGGTGGTAACGCAGGCGCTGGGCTTGCCCGATGCCTTGGAGTACCCATAGGCCATGAAGGCGGCGCCCTCCTCGTGGCGCGTGTCAATGAAGGTAATGTCGTCCCGCCCGTAAAGCTCGGTAACGATGCTGTTGGTGGTAGTTCCCACCAGTCCAAAGATATGGTCCACGCCCTCGGCCTTCAAAGCCTCAACAATAGCGCGACCGGCTGCCATTTCTGCCATGGGGTTTGCTCCTTTATGGGGGGTTGGGTTGGTGGGGAAAGTGTAGCATATATTCAGACATTCCTTGTGCTAAACTTGAGCCAGATACCTACAGTACCAGGCTAACGAAGGGAAGGACGCGCCATGGTAGTGATAAGCAATAATCCCGAACATCGGAAGCCCCCCAGGCAGCTCAGCAAAGAGGAAGAGGAAGCGCTGATCGAACGGTTGGGCGGAATAGAGGCGCTCAAGAAGTCTTTCGCAGACTTCCGGGAAGTTACGAATCGTTTCGATCAGGACAGGAAAGTCCTGATAAAGCAGCACCCCAATAAGTGGGCCATTGTAGGGAAGGATGGCCTTATCGTTGCTGTGGATACGTTGGAAGAGGCCAGGGCATTTGCCAGGAAGGGCGATTTGCGAACCTCTCAGTTCATGATTCAGTATCTGGACCCGGACCCGCCGAAGCTGATTTTGTGATAGACGGACGATTCGATGAGTTGGGACGAGCTCTTGTCCGGTGTCGGATTTTTCTTCCCCGACTATCCAGAGCAGGGTCTATTTGGTTCCAGGTTGACACCGGGGCGGACGTATCTTGCCTGCACCCCAGCGGTAACGACTTCCTTGAAGTTCCCTTCGACCTGCTGAACCACGACAGGGCAGGCCTGGTAGGAGGGGTAGGCGGGCAGACCCGCTATTTCCCCGAGCAGGCCCAGCTAATCTTCGAAGACGACGATTGGGGATACGTGGTTCACACCATAGACCTGTGGATTGCCGAACCCAATTCCCGAAACCGGGCCCTTAACTCCCTCCTCGGCCTGGACATACTGAGCCAGTGGCGCATGAACTTCGACCCCCGCAACGACTTGCTGCAGTTCTTTGCCTGACCCCCCTACCTCGCCCCATACTCCGGCTTCCTCTTCTCCACAAACGCCCGCGCCGACTCCTGGAAATCCTCCGTTTTGTGCAGCTGTAACGGCTGCAGGTACATGCCGGCGTCGTACAGGTCCATTACCCACTGGCGGCGGGTTAGGCGGACGCCTGAGCGGGAGGCCAGGGGCGGGGCTTCAAGCACCTTTCCCGCCAGTTCCTTCGCGGCATCCAGGTGCTGGCCGGTGGGCACCAGGCGATTGATAAGCCCCAGGCGGTACAATTCCGCCGCCGCAATGGGTTCGCCGGTTATCACCATTTCCGACAGTATCTTGGAGGGCATGAAGGCGTTGCACTTGGCCCACACCCGCGCCCCGGGCAGGCCGCGGCGGGTCTCGGTGATGCCGAAATGGGCCTCCTCCGAGGCCACTATCAGGTCGCACTCGCCGGCCAGGGACAGGCCCGCGCCCAGGCAGTAGCCGTGGACGGCGGCAATGACCGGCTTCCAGTTGATGGTGCGGGCCAGGTAGCCCTCGGCGCTGGTGCCCCGGCTTCGCAGGGCGCTTTGGCGGGGCGTCATTTCCACGAACCGTTGCTTGATGTCGGCCCCGGCGCAGAAGGCCCGCCCCTCGCCGTGAATAATGGCCACCCAGGCCTCCTCGTCCATGTCAAACTCCAGCAGTGCCTCAGCAATATTTTCCTCGAACTGGTCGTTGACGGCGTTGAGGGCTTGTGGCCGGTTCAGGGTTATGTAACCTATGCGGCCATCCCGTAGATAGTTCATGGTCTCGTATTGAGTCATAGTGTGCCTCGTTGTATTGTGCTCTTCCTTGTATCTTTGGTGAAAGTCTTGAAAATTAGCCAAAAATACGTTCTAAAAACCTGTTGACACTCTTAGAACAGCCGTTCTATACTCAACCTGCAATTAGAACAAACGTTTGTGCAAGCAGGTGAGTGAAATGACTATGACGCAGTTTGGACAAGTAGCAGACAATACCCTGGACGCCATACCCGAGCTATACCACTACGAGGATACCGGCTGCGAGGCCTCCGATTCCTGCCTCAACTGTCCCTTGCCCCGGTGCAAGCACGACGACCCGGCCTGGTACCAGCGCAACCGGCGGCTGGCCCGGGACTTCCAGGTAATGTACGCGGTCCAGCAGGAAAGGCTGTCCATGGAAGAGGCGGCTGAACGGTTTTCGGTAACGGTGCGGACGGTATTCCGCATCCTCCAGCGCTGCCGCGAAGCGTTGGCCGAAACCGAGGCCACTGGCATGGGAGCCCTGGCGGCCTAGGTTTCTCTGATCCACTAATAAACACGAACAGGCAACAATATTGATGCTGTCTATTGGTGAGGGTAAAGTCCCCTGAAATGGACAATGAGCGCCGAGGTTCAATCAAATTACATTAGTGAACATTCGTGGCTATTCGTGGAAAAAGCCGGGGCGGGTTTGAAACCCGCCCCTACGCTGTTGCAAGCCGGCCTGGCGCTAGATGTTACCCCCGGGGCAACCCCAAACCCCGGCTCGCGATGATGTTCCGCTGGACTTCCGAGGTTCCGGCAGCAATTTTGTGGGAGAAGCTGGTCATCCAGTGTTCCTGGATTCGGCCCCGCAGCGGCGCAAACTTGTCGTTGCGGTCCAGGGCCCCGTACAGGCCCAGTATCTCCATGCCGGCTATGGTCACCCGCTGCAGGGTTTCGCTGCCGAAAACCTTGCTCATGGATGCTTCCTTGTTGGGCACCAGCCCCTCGCCCTGCATCCAAGCCACGTTATAGGCCATCAGGCGAGCCACCTCGCACTCTATGTACCGGTCAGCCAGCAAGTTGCGGACCCAGGGCGTTTGCAGCATGGGCTGCCCGTTCTGCTTCGTTTCCGCGGCGTAGCCCTTTACCTCGTCCAGCAGACGCCGCCCCATTGCCGAATAGTCAATCCCCGACCGTTCAAAGTCCAGCAGGGTCACCGCCACGTACCAGCCCCGGTTTTCCTCGCCCACCACGTTGGCCACCGGCACTCGCACGTTGTCAAATATAATCTGGTTGAACTCGTGCCCGCCGGCCATGTTGATGATGGGCCTTACCTGGATTCCCGGGGTTTTCATGTCCACCAGGATAAAGCTGATGCCCCGGTGCTTGGGTGCGTCCGGGTCGGTACGGGCCAGCAGCATTATCCAGTCCGCCCGGTGCCCCATGGTGGTCCAGATTTTGCTGCCGTTGATGACGTACTCGTCATCATCCCGCACGGCCCGGGTGCTGAGAGAGGCCAGGTCCGAGCCCGACTCCGGCTCACTGTAGCCCTGGCACCACTGCACTTCACCCCGGGCCACCGGCTGCAGGTGGGCCTGCTTCTGCTCCTCGGACCCGTGGATCATCAGGGTCGGCCCCAGCATCCGCACGCCGAAAATATCCCGCCCCGGGGCGCGCATGTAGGCCAGTTCCTCATTGTAGATTGCAGACCGAATGGGCGAGGCGTCCTGGCCGCCGTACTCGCTGGGCCAGTGCATGGTCAGCCAACCGTTTTGGGCCATCTTGCGCCGGATATCCCGAGTCAGCTCCCAGTTCCATTCTTCCGGCCAGCGACCGCCGCCCTCCCAGTCCGGGGGCAGTTCCTGCTGCACAAAGTCGCGCAGTTCCTGGCGAAAGTCGTCGTCTTCAGGAGTAAATCTGAAATCCACGCTTACCTCCCCGGTTGTCGGAGAATTTTGTTGCTGGTGAATGCTGGCCCCGGCGGCCAGACTTTTTCCGTAAAGCGGCCGCCCGAACGTGAGCGGCCCCGGCGGCTAAAGGTCAACCACGGGGTAGGACGTGGCCCGCACAATCCCGTTGATGGTATGTACCTTTTCCGTTACCAGAATACCCACCTGGGTAAAGTCCTCCACGTTTATGACGGCAATAACGTCGAAGGGTCCCGTCACCACGTCTGCCGAATCGATTCCATCCACGTTGCGCAGCGCGGTCGCCACGTCCCGGGTGGTGCCAATCGCGGTTTCAACCAGTAGATAAGCCTTGATTGCCATTTTGCTCCTTGTTCAGCGCCCCGTATTTGAGACTCCATTGCCCGCTAATTCTAAGTCGGCCCCCCGGTAGTGTCAATTAAGGCGGATGCATGCCCCTCGCGCGTAATCGTTCATAGTTGAGGGCAATCGTAGGGGCAGACCTATGTGCCTGCCCTGGCCGGTGGTGGAGACCTTCTCCCTTACCCTGAACTGTTACCTTCGCGTCTCCTTGGTGCAATTTGCCCCCGATTAGTGGATAATTAACCAAACTCAAACGGAGCGACAGTCATGGTTTCCAAGCCCCGATTGGTAACAGCTGAAGAGTTGCTGGACATGCCCGACGACGGCTTCCGGTATGAACTGGTGCGAGGAGAGTTGCGGAAGATGGCCCCAGCAGGAGGTAGACACGGCAGGTCGGCCGGCAAGGTTGCCGGGCCCCTTATAAATCACGTTGCCACCCACAATCTGGGGGAGGTCTACATAGCCGAAGCAGGCTTTATTCTGGCTTCCGACCCCGATGTTGTTCGCGTACCGGACACTGCCTTTGTGAGCCGAGAACGATTCGAAATCATAGGCGACGTAGAGAGTTTTGTCCCCGGCCCGCCCGACCTGGCAATAGAGGTCATCTCACCTAACGACAGGTACACCGAGGTTGCCGAGAAGGTGGAGGACTGGTTGGCCGCCGGAACCCGCATGGTGATAGTGGTTGACTCGCGCCGGCGCACTGTCAGCGTGCATCTCCCCGGCCAGCCTCCGGTCACCCTGGCCGAGGGAGACACGCTGGACGGCGGCGACGTTGTCCCCGGCTGGCGAATGGCGGTGGCCGAGATATTTACCTAGCCATGCCCCATCGGTCCACCCCACGCGGAAACGGCAAAGGGAGCAATAATCATGGTTTCCAAGCCCCGATTGGTAACAGCTGAAGAGTTGCTGGACATGCCCGACGACGGCTTCCGGTACGAACTGGTGCGAGGTGAGTTGAGGAAGTATCCGTATTGCGGGTTCAGACATGGCATAGTAGCGGCAAATGTTGCCTACTCCATTTACAAACACATTGCAGAGGACTTCGGCGATGTCGTTGCTGCGACCGGCTTCATATTGGAAAGAGACCCAGACCACGTACGCGCCCCAGACGTTTCTTTCGTGCGCGGGGAGCGCGTAAAGGCCATGGGAGTCGGCGATGGATATTTCCCCGGCCCGCCGGATTTGGCCGTTGAAGTCGTCGAGCGCGGAGACCACTATGTCGAAGTGCAGGAAAAAGTGTACGACTTGCTGACAGCGGGCACCGGAATGGTATTGGTCGCGGACTCTGTCAACCACTTGGTCGTAGTGCATCTCCCCAACAACGGTATTTCGGTTCTGACCGAACAGGACACTCTGGACGGAGACGGCATAATATCGGGCTGGAGTATGCCCGTGGCGGACATTTTCGCTTAGCGATGGCCCAGCAGCAAACAGAAGCAATGCACCTGCTCTCCCAGGGCGCCCCGGAGTTGGGCCTCTCCTTGGACGCCTCCCAGCTTCAGTGGTTCGAAGCCTATTACCGCGAACTGGCAGACTGGAATGACCGCATGAACCTAACGTCGGTCATTGACTACGGCGAAGTCCAGGTCAAGCACTTCCTGGACTCCCTGACCCTGCTGCCGGCCCTTTCCCACTCCCTCGCCCCCGACGCCCGCGTGATTGACATCGGCGCCGGGGCCGGTTTCCCCGGCCTGCCCCTGAAGCTCGTCTGTCCGGCCATCAACCTGGCCCTGGTCGAGTCCACAGGCAAGAAGGCCAACTTTCTGCGCCACGTCGTTGAAACCCTGGAGTTGACCGGCGTTGAAGTCCATACCGGCCGCGCCGAAGACCTGGCCCATCGCGCCGAGTTGCGTGCCGGCTATGACCTCACCCTGGCACGCGGCCTGGCCCGACTGCCCACCCTGCTGGAATACACCCTGCCCTTCATCCGCACCGGCGGCCTGGTGGCAGCCTGGAAGCACGGCGGCCAGGGTCTGAGGGCCGAACTGGACTCGTCGCGTAATGCGCTGCGGGTATTAGGCGGGCGGGTCCAGTCCATCTATCCCGTCAAGGCTACGGGCCTGGAAGACAATCGGGTGGTAGTAATCATTGAAAAGGTAAGAGAAACTCCCGAAGAGTATCCGAGAAGACCGGGAGTGCCCAGGAAGCAGCCTCTATAACATTTGTGATTATTCGTGCTTATTCGCGGATAATTCAACGGAGGAACAGCAATGACCGTCATGGTAACCGGAGGCAACGGCCTCATTGGCTCCCGCATTATTCGCAAACTTCAGGAACGGGGAGAGGACGTGGTGTCCTTCGACCTGGCTCCGCCCCGCAGCAACCTGCCCCTGCATCGCCACCTGGCCGACGTCCCCTTCTACCGGGGCGACATCACCCAGATTCCCCACCTGCTGGAGGCGGTGAACACCCACAACGTCACCCGCGTTATCCACATGGCCGCCTTGCTCCCGCCCGACACCGAGGACCGGCCCCACTTCGGCATGCAGGTCAACATCGTCGGCACCAACAATGTCTTCGAGGTGGCCCGATGGACCGGCGTGGAGCGGGTGGTCTATGCCAGTTCCATCGCCGTCTATGGCGTGCAGGAGACCTTCGGCGAGCGGCCCCTGGTCGAGGACGACCTTACCGCCCCCATCAATGTCTATGGCATGACCAAGGCGGCCAACGATTTCTCCGCCTGGAAATACCGGGAACGCTACGGCCTGGACCTGCGGGGCATCCGCATCGGCACCGTTTTCGGCCACGGCCGCACCACCGGCATGACGGGCATGATCGGCGGCCTGATGGTATCCCTGCCCGCCCTGGGGCAACCGGTAACCATGCCCTTCAACCCCGACGAGGCGTCGCCCATGATTCACGCCGAAGACGCCGCGGAAGTGTTCGTACAGGTGGCCCTGTCCGGCTCCCTGAACCATCACGTTTACCTCACCGGCGGCCACCTGGCCACCATCGGCGACATGGCCGATGTGGTGCGTCGCTTCATACCCGACGCCCAGATAACCACCGGCCAGCAGGCCGTCCCCCACGTTTACCTGGTGGACAACAGCCGGATGCTGGCCGACGTGGGCTACGAAATGGCCCCGCTGGAGGTACGGGTGCTGGAACACATAAACGACGCGCGGGAAGAGGCGGGGCTGGGGCCCTTACAGGGATAGGGATACCGTCACCTTTCCCTACCCCATGTTAGAATTACCCGGTCAGGATTGCCCACAAGAACTATACAGGAGCGATTCCCATGGCCACCCCGGCTCGCACTTCCCTGAACAGCAAAGGGAAACAGGTCAGAAAGTCCTCCTACCAACTCCCAGACCCCCCGGAGAAAAGCCCCGAAGACAGAATGACCAGTTCCCGCCAACTAGCTCCCACTGGCAACATGCACTCCCTGATTGACCATTTGGGGCATGAGGAAACCACTATAGTGGTGGGTGACATGCCACTGACGGCGGCCCCGAAACTGCCCGCCAGGCAAAGACGTTACCCCGACCTGCTGGTGGCCTTTGACGTGAACCCGGAGTTGTACCGCCAGAACCGGGGCTACATTGTGTCGGAGCAGGGCAAGCCTCCCGACCTGGTACTGGAGTTTGCCTCCCCCAGCACCCGGGCCAACGACAACGGGGAGAAGCGGGATTTCTACGCTGCCCTGGGCGTCCGTGAGTACTGGCGGTTCGACGAGACGGGAGACGCAGAATCGGTGCAGTTGGTGGGGGAGACACTGGTGGAGGGCAGTTATCAGCCCTTGCCCGTTGGACCTGTATCAGAAGGTATATTGGAAGGATACAGCCCCGTATTGAATCTTTGCCTGAGGCGGGAGGAAGGAAACCTGCGGTTCTACGACCGGGACCGCCAACGCTACCTACCGACCATCGCCGACGAACGCGCCAGGGCCGATGTGGCAGAGCGACGGGCCCAGGAACTGGAAGCCCTGCTCCGTGAACGCGGCATCAACTACGACTGACCCCGGTTCAATAACTCCTGGAATCCTGGAAATCAGGGGAAGATAAACCGGCAGTCTGTCCCTGCTTCCCTCATTCCTGTGAACGCGCAACCCCGCCCAACTCCCTTATCCTCCCGTTAAACGTGCCCGTGGCCAGGGCGAAGAGCACCACCGCCGCGCCGCCGATGGCCACGGCAAAGGGCGCCCCAATCCAGGACACGCTGGCCAGGGCCCCGGCCTGCAATCCACCCAGGGGCATGATGCTCCAGGTCATGCTGTAAAACCCCATCACCCTTCCCCGCACGTTGTCCGGCACCAGCATTTGCAGCGAACTCTGGATGGAAATCATGTATATGGAGTTGCTGCAGCCCACTACCACCATCAGCGCCAGGGCCAGGGCGTACCAGCCCAGGAAGTGGGAGGTCAGCCCGAAGGCAATTACCCCCAGTCCGAAGGTGACGGCCCCGCCCACGATGGCCAGTCCCCGCCGTCGAAATCCTCCCTTGGCGCCCAGCCAGATGGTGGTCAGCAGCGAACCGACACCACCGATTCCCAGCAGAAAGCCCTGGCCCCGCGCCCCCACTTCCAGCACGTCTACCGCAAACACCGGCATCAGCAGCACGTAGGCCATGCCGAAAAAGCTGTTGAAGAAGGTCATGCCAATCAGAAAAGCGAAAACGCCGTTCCTGCCGATGAAAGCCATCCCTTCCCACATGGCCCGGGCCGGATTGGCCGGAGCTCCCTGGGGAATGGGCGGGACCTTCAGGAAAATCATCACCACGGACATGACAAAGAACCCGGCGGCGGAAACGAAAAGGGCCGTCCCGGTGTTGATCAGGTCAATCAGGAAGCCGGCGATGGCCGGCCCCACAATGCGGGTGCCCTGCCAGACGCTGGAGTTCAGGGCCACGGCGCTGGTCATAACCGAGCGGTCTATCAGGTGGGGGAAGAAAGCCTGGCGGGCCGGATTGTCAAAGGCCTCCACCGCTCCGGTCAGGAAGGCGATTACCAGGATGTGCCACACCTCAACCACCCCGGTGATGGTCAGCAGGGCCAGGGCCAGTATGAGCAGTCCCGTGCCTCCCTGGGTGAAGAGAATCAGCAGCCGCTTGTCCATCCTGTCTGCAAACACCCCGCCCACCAGGTTAAAGAAGATGCCCGGTATGGCATTGGCGGCCAGCGCGTAGCCCAGGTAGAGGGGCGAGCCGGTCAGCTCATAGACCAGCCAGCTCTGGGCTACACGGAACATCTGGAAACCGGTCACGGCGCAAAGCAGGCCCGACCAGTAGGCTCGGAAAGCGGGATAACGAAAGGCCGGGGGCACCCACCCGCCGGTGCGCCGGGGACCTCGTTCAAGCGTTGGCGTTTGCTGCATCAGTCAAACGTGGATACACAGGATCTATGGATTTGTTGACGCCTGGAATGATCAGTGTTTCCACGAAAGCTCACATTACCACCCTGTACATCCACGTTTGAATCAACGGTTCCACCGGCCCCTAGTAGTCCGACAACTTTGAAATGATGGGTGAAATTGCTTCTCTCCGTCGTTCCGGCGAAGGCCGGAACCCAGGAGTTCTGAAGGTAAGGAACCATGTCCGGTAGTAACCTTTCTGGATTCTGGCCTGCGCCAGAATGACGGGTTTCGATAATTACCCGTCATTCCAAAGTGGTTGAACTACTAGTTCCTCAAGCAAGAAACTTAAGCGAAAATCTCCGAAACCGGCATCCGCCATCCGGGAACTACGTCACCGCCATCCAGCGTGTCTCCCTCCTGCAGGATAACCGGGTTCATGCCGGCGACCCGAACCGTAGCGGTGCGGTTTCGGGGGTTGACCACCACCACCATTTTGGCCCCGGCCTCCAGCCACTCGTCCACCTTCTCGTACACTTCCGTATAACGGTCGTTGGGAGAAATGACCTCAACAACCAGGTCAGGCGGGCCAGGCCAGTAGCCGGACGGAATGCCCACAGCTTCCACCCGCTCCCTCCGGACGAAGGCCGCATCCGGGGCCCGCACCGTGTCCGGGTCCCTTGATATCAGGAAGCCGGCGTCTGCCCCGAAAACCCGGCCCAGGTTGTTGGCCTTGACGTGGATATTCATTGAAGTCGCGATTTCTACTCCTGAAACGGAGTGTTCTGAACCGGCTGGCGCCATCTTCCGCAACTCACCTCGAACCAATTCATACTTGAACCCGTCATCGGGCATATCCAGCAGTTCTTCGGCAGTTACCAGTTGAGTCTTGGCAACCATGATTTTCGCTCCCGGTCAAATTCCTTATTCACGAAGGGGCACGAAACTGAGCAAAGGTTTGCCGGACTTCCCTTCGTGATTCTTCGTGCGCCTTCGTGGATAATTATTGGTGAAACCGCGGCAAAATCTCCTCGCCCATTATGTCCAGCTGCTCCACCGACTCATCGCCGGCGCACAGGGGCCGCACCACGAACTTGGAGGCGCCGGCGTCGACGTAGCGTTGAATTATCTCGCTCACCTCGTCCACGTCGCCCAGGGCGCTGTACTCCGTGAAATTCACATCGGGCCGGTGTCGGGTAACAAACTGGTGGGTCTGGGAGATGGCCTTGTCCCGGTCGGGGCAGATGTAGTAACCCAGCAGCATCCCGATGTGGTCTTCCTCGACTTCCCGCTCGTATTTGGCCGCCGTTTCAAAGACTATGTCCCGCCCGTCGCTGATTTCCTGCGTAGTGGCGCCGGACACCAGCCAGCCGTCACCCACGCGGCCTACCCGGCGAGCGGCGGCGGGACTGCGGCCGCCAATCCACACCGGCGGCGAGGGCTTGAAGCAGGTCTTGGGGGTGATGCTGACGTTGTGGCAGGTGAAGAACTGTCCCTCGTGAGTGACGTTGTCCTCCTCCCACAGGCGGCGCATCAGGACGATGGCCTCATCGGTACGGCGGCTGCGGTCCTCCTTGGGCACGCCGCAGGCCTCGTACTCCTCGATTTCCTCTCCACCCAGGCCAACGGCGGGAAAGCAGCGCCCCTGGGACAGGAAATCGAGGGTGGCTATCTGCTTGGCCAGCACCACCGGATTGCGCAGGGGCAGGGCCAGCACACTGGTGCCGAACTTCATCCGGTCGGACCAGGCGGCCACCATTGAGAGGGCCACCATGGGCTCGAGGCTGAACCGGTCGCTGACGATGCGGTCGCTGAGCCAGATGGAGTCGTAGCCGTACCTGTCGCCCAGTTCCACCAGGCGGCGCAGAAAGTCGGGGTCATCGCCCCCCTGCCCATAGGCCCCGGGCACGTATCCAATGGCAACGCTCATAGTCCCTCCCCCCGTCATTTTCCGGGGTAAGCCGAATTGGGCTAATTCTAGCACAACGCCAGCTATATCCAAGAATGGGCACAACCAGGCACGAAAGTAGTTTAAGCCAGGACTCGCCGGCCTGATGAAATATCATTACCGGCAAATAACAACCAAATGAGGAAAAGAAAGTGAGGGGGTGGAATACGGTAGAGAGTTAGACCGGCGGTGGACAACCCTGTCCGAGGCTGGCCCCAAACCCCAGGGCCACGTCAGTCTGCGGATGCTGTAAGTTGGTGGAACACGGCCGCGCCGTCCTCGTTGTGGGTGTGGCCCTGGAGAACCGCGAGCAACTCCAGGTGCTGACGGCGCATATCTGCTCGCAGGTCCCGAATCAACAGAATTGCCCAGCCGTTCATCACTGCAACGACGCTGACAACAAGGGTGACTATAACTCCTACCATTGTCCATTCCATGATATTCGGGCTTCCCACCTTCCAAGAATCGTATAATACGCTTGTATTATAGCACAAAGCTCCTAATTCAAAAGGAGCTGTTGTCACTACAACGAGGCTATCCACCCTTACCTATTCGGAATGGCTGGCAGGTGCATCGTCCGGGTGCCGCAAATGCCACTCCGTCCTTGCCTGGTATTCCCGCGCTACGGCCAGGCACACATTCTCATCGTAGGCCCGGGCCATGAACTGGATGCCGGTGGGCAGGCCGTCGCCGTCAAACCCGCTGGGCACCGATATGGACGGCAACCCGCACCCGTTGCCGATGGACCCCATCAGGTCACCCGCCCCGGCGGAGGTCATGCTCCGGCTGCGAAACTCCTCGTCAATGGGCGTGGCCGTGTTCATGGCGGTAGGGGCCGCGATTGCATCGTATCCGGCCATCACCTCGTCCACCTGCCTCGCCATCACACCCCGCAGTCGCAGGGCCTTGATGTAGTCGGTGGCCAGAACCGCAGGCCGGGCGTAGGGACTGCGGCCGTGCCAGCCCGTGCCGGACAGTTCCAGCGGGCCGCCTTCGGCCAGGAAGTCCTCAAAAGCGCTGGCCGACTCCACCATCAGGATGGTTGACGTCACCTCCACATAGGGGAGTTCGGGCAGCCGCACCTCCTCAAAGTCGGCCACGTCCCCAAGGACAGCCACCGCCGCCTCGAAGTTGTCCCTCACCGCCTCCGCTGCCTCGTCCATGACACCGCTGATGATGCCAATGCGGTAGCGGCGGCCCGGATTGAAATCCGGGTTGTAGCTGAATGGCTCGGGATGGGTAGAACCATCCTTTGGGTCCGGGCCGGACAGGGCTTCCAGAACAATGCCGCAGTCATCGGCGGTCAGGCACAGGGGCCCCAGCTTGTCCAGGGTCCAGCACAGGGCCATGGCCCCGAACCGGCTTACCCGCCCGTAGGTGGGACGCAGTCCGGCCAGTCCGCAGTTGTTGGCAGGGATAAGGATGGAACCCCAGGTCTCCGAGCCAATGGCAAAGGGTACCAGCCCCGCAGCCACCGCCGCGCCCGACCCGCTGGAAGAGCCGCCCGTCCAGCGGCCCGTGTCCCACGGATTCCTGGGTGGGCCGGTCAGCGAGGCGTCGGGGTGGATGTAGCCCATGCCACCGGCCAGCTCAATCATGGCCAGCTTTCCCGCCAGGGGAGCGCCGGCCGCTTCCAGCTTCGAGACCACGGTGGCGTCGTAATCAAACTTCTGGTCCCGAAAGGGCGCTGCACCCCAGGTGGTGGGGATGCCGCCGCTGGTGGCCAGCAGGTCCTTGGCCCCCCAGGGAATGCCGTGCAGCATTCCCCGACTGCTCCCCGCCGCGATATCCGCCTCGGCCTGCCGGGCAGTCTGAAAGGCCCGTTCAGCGGTCAGGGTCACCAGGGAGTTGTAATGAGGGCCGAACTGTTCCAGCCGCTCCAGGAAGCCTTGGGTCAGCTCGACGGGAGAGACCTCTTTGCTGGCAATGAGGCCCGCAAGCTCCCGAATGGGCCTGAAGACGAATGAATCGGCCATGCTAATCCCCCCGGAAAGGGGTGAATCTGGCGAAGGGCTCCACATCGTTGGTCAGCCGGTACTCCCGTATAGGACGGAACACATCCCGCTGCCCAATAATGGCGCTCCTCACCCCATCCAACTGCTCGTCAGTCAGAAGGTGCCCATACCTTTCCTTGACAATGGCAAAGAGCAGGTCCCGTTCCAGGCTGTTGTTGGCGTCGGTGGTCATTGGCAGGCCTCCAGCGGACATCTTACTGGCCCATTCTACTACAGCCTGACACTCCCCATTCCTATGTCTGGACCAGCCTGAGAACCCTTCGTGATCCTTCGTGTCCCTTCGTGGATATAATTATTGAATGTAACCCCCCACCCCAAATCTGCTAAAATGCCCCCACTTAATCCACCCCGGTTCCCATACCGCAAGGAGGCAACCATGACGACCATTTACGATGCCGAGCGCCGCGATATTTCCATTGCCCTGGGCGGCGACGCCATGATTACCCGCCGGATGCAAAACTTCAAGGAGGAGCGTTTCCTCAGGCTGGTTGAAATCCTGCGGGACGCCGACGTGTCCCTGGTCAACCTGGAAATGCTGTTCCATGACTTTGAGAGCAGTTGGCAGTGGAGCAGCGCCACCTACACCCGCTCCGACCCCCATAACCTCGACGAGCTGAAGTGGATGGGCATTAACGCCGTAACCGCCGCCAACAACCACTCCTTCGACTACTCCGAGGGCGGTTTCCTCACCACTCTGGAGCACTGCCGCGAGATTGACCTGCCCTACGCCGGCGGCGGCCGCAACCTGGACGAGGCCCGCTCCCCGGCCTACGTGGACTCGGCCCGGGGCCGCGTGGCGGTAATGGGCGCCACCAGCACCTTCAGCGAGCAGTCCCGCGCCGGCTCCGGGCGCCCCGATTTCCTCGGCAAGCCCGGCGTCAACGCCCTCCGCCACGACATCACCCACCACGTTCAGCAGGATGTGTTTGACGCCCTGCGCAAGGCCAACCTGGAACTTGGCTACGAGGAAGAGCACGCCTTCCACCGTCATTTCGGCTTCCGCGGCAACGAGGATGCTCCCGACCACGGCACCGAGATAGACTTTCTGGACCACAAGTTCATCCTCGACGAGGAGTACGCCATCCGCACCGCCCTGAACGAAGAGGACCGGCTGGGCATCGGCAACTGGATTCGGGGAACGCAGAAGCAGTCGGACTGGCAGGTGTACGGCGTCCACTGCCACGAGAGCGGCCCCGACGGCGACTTCCACGGCCACTCCCGCCTGTCGCCGCCCCACTTCCTTACGGACTTCGCCCGCTGGACCATTGACCAGGGCTGCGCCGCCTTCGTGGGACACGGCCCCCACTTCCTGCGGGGCATCGAAATCTACAAGAACCGGCCCATCTTCTACAGCCTGGGCAACTTCATCTTCCAGAACGAAAGCGTCCTGTGGCTGCCCCACGAGGCCTACCGCCGCTTTGGCCTCGACGCCAGCCACACCCCCGGCGACTACCTGGACACCCGTTCCGGCGGCGGAACCCGCGCCTTTGCCGCCGACCCGGTTTTCTGGCAGAGCGTGGTGGCGGTCTGCAACTACGCCGGCGGCGACCTGAGGGAGATTATCCTCTACCCCATAGACATGGGCTTCGGCCGCCCCATCCCCCAGCGGGGTCGCCCGGTGCTGGCTGAAGAACCCATAGCCCGGGAAACCCTAACCTGGCTGCAGCAGGTTTCCGAGCCGTTTGGGACCGAGATTTCGATTGAGGAAGAAGCGGGGCAGATGGTGGGGGTGATACGGGTTTAGTGGGAGAGCGTAGGTTTGGAACGAATGCGCCCGGGGTTCTCACCTCCGGGCGCAGTATTTTGCCGCACGCCCCTACTCTGCCAGAGATTCAAGGCGAGTTACCCACTGGTTGAAGCGGGGGCATTCTCGGCGGATGGTGGGGAGGCCGATGGCCTGGGCTATTGGCGGGCCGTTGACGCGCTTATTGTACCTGGGAATGAGCTGCTCAATGCGTTTGCTGGGAGCAGTATTTGGGTTATCGTTGATGTCTTCAGGTGTCTGAAACTCTCCGCGTATTATGTTCAAGTCCTGCAATATTTCCTGCGTAGCTTGAGGCAAAGCGGAAAATGCGAAAGGACCTGAAAATAGCAGGCCTTCAAATTCGTGCCTCTGAACATAAGGGATTACCTTCCTTACATCCCAATTTGACCCCAGCTTTCGAGCGACTTCTTGAATAATGGCTTGTTCCAGTTCCTCAATAGTTCTGCTCCCTTTTTCCCTGAACCCGTAGTAATCGACCAACGAAGTCACAAAGTCGAAACGGTGGTAGTGCGACGCCATGTCCGCAGCCAGCCGCTCAATTGTTACGTTGCCTCCCACACCAACGCTTCTGGTGGCTCTTCCTAACAGGACTGTGGAAATATAGACTTCTCTGGTTTCCAGGTATGGAGCTAGCACCTGATTAACGAATCCCCGCTCAGTTGCCCCTTCAACAGTTATAGCAAGACGGATCAAGGATGCCCACCCATCACATTCTTTTGCCACAGTTCGCCAGTGGAATATTCTTCCAACCAGACACTGAGGTATTCCTCGTCCTGACGGGTGATAACCGTTTGCCCTTTCTTCAACTCCGTTACAAATATTTCGTCCGGTGTAAACTCATCCACCAACAACGGAGACTGAGTGGCGACTAACACTTGCCGCTGCTGCGACATGACCCTGATCATCGCTCCAATCAACCCCACCGCCGAGGGGTGCAGGCCCAACTCCGGTTCATCCAGCAAAATAACGCTGGGCAGCATCTCTTCAGGCAGGTTCAGCAGCGTCACCAGGCAGAAAGCGCGCAGGGAACCGTCGGAAGTCAGGTGGGCACCCATAGTCTTGTCGGAATCCCGGGCCTTCCACCGCAACATGACCTTGCCGTAGCTCTCTTCCAAATCAAACCGGTCAAAGGTGGGCAATATGCGTTGGATGTGACCGCAGATGTAGTCGTACCGTTTGGGATCTTCCTGCTCCAACCGGTACAGAACTGCGGCCAGATTACTGCCGTCGTGCCGTATGCGAACATTGTCCGTTATGTCGCAGCTCTTCTTGATGCTGGAGTTGAAGTCGGTGTTGTGGAATTGGTGAAAGGCAAGTTCACCGAACAGGTCTCTAAAGGCAGATCTAGAACGGAAAAAGGAGTCGAGATATGGATTAGACGTTACGCTTCCCACAAATTCGTCCTCAATCTCATCGTGCTTCATCGACATTAGTCCACTTTCGTTTCCCCCACCTGGACGTACTAAATTTCGCATCTGCATTGCGAAATCGTCCCTATTACTAACTAGCTGCTCTCCGCTACAAACAAACATGTTTGTTTGTGCGAATTGAAGAGTCACACTATAGACGTGGTGATCATTTCCATTATTGAGATTGATGGATGTAAATATTTCCGGCGTCCGCGCACTCCCCCCAAACAACTGGTCATCCGCCCCGCCGTGACGCGCCACAAACTGGGCCAGCCTCCGGTAGCGCAGCATCTGCTGCAGCATTTCCAGAAACAGGAAAATGTTCGACTTCCCCGAACCGTTCGGCCCTATCAGCACTGCGGCGTTGGGCAGGTCGGCAAGCTCCACGTCGGCCAGCGAGCGGAAACCCTGAATTTTGATGGACTCGATCTTGCTTGCCGGTTCCATCTCTCTACCCCGTACTCTCCACCATCCCCGCCAAATTCTTGGCAAACTCCTCCACCGTGGCGGCGGCTTTGCGGCGGATTATGGGCTGGCCCAGGGTGCCCAGCGCGCCCATAAAGGCCGTGTCCGTGGTTATGGTCAGTTCGGTTTTGCCGTCGTCGGTGGGGTCCATCCGCAGGTCCAGGGTGGTCTTGACCGACCCGCCCAAGCGGCGGTCCGCGGCCTCCAGCAGGAACCGGGCCTCCCCCCGTTCATCATCCCGCGAAACTATCCTCACCGTACCCGAAAGATTCACCCGCATAGGGCCGGCCTGCGCCTGCAGAACTCCCTTGTAGCCGTCCTCGCCATCCGACTCCAACTCGGACAGGCCGGGGACGCAGGGCGCCACCCTGGGCAGGTCCATCACCAATTCCCACGTCGTGTCCCGGTCGGCGGGCACCAGGCACCGATTCTCCAGCCTCAACCTGCAACTCCTTCTAATCCACGAATAATCACTAATAACTATTAATGCCATCCAATTAGTGGAAATTCGTGCCTATTCGTGGATAAAATCGGCGGCGGCCTGTCGGACTGCCCTGCGGGTAAACACCTCGGCCATTTCCCGCTTGTACTCGGCCGAACCCCGGTGGTCGTCCAGCGGGTCAACGGCGTCCTGCACCGTGGCCGCCGCCTCGCGGATGGCCTCGTCGGTCAGGGCCTGGCCGCGCAAGGCATCCTCAGCGGCGGTGGCCCGGATGGGCGTCAGGCCCACCGAACCCAGCACGATGCGGACATCGCCGCAGTTCCCCGACGCATCGGGCGTTACCACCGCTGCCACCGATACGGTGGCGTAGTCGTCGGCCGTGCGGGGCAGGAACTTGAGGTAGGCTGCGCCTGAACCCTCCGGAGCGGGCGGCACCACCAGCCCCGTGACTATCTCGCCGGGGCGCACGTCCGTCTCAAAGTAGTCCACGAACAGTTCCTCGGCCGGCACGATGCGCTCGCCGCCGTTGGCCGACGACAGTACCACCGAGGCGCCCAGGGCTATCAGGGACGGGGGCGGGTCCTGGTTGGGGTCGCCGTGGGCCAAGCCGCCGCCCACCGTGGCCATGTTGCGGATGCGTGGCGTGGCGACGTGGCTGTAGGCCGTGGCTACCAGGGGCAGCCGCTCCGCCACCAGGGGGCTGTTTTCCACCCGTCGCTGGGTGCAAAGCCCTCCAATCCGGATGCTGCCGTCGTCGGCTTCCTCAATAGCGTCCAGCCCGGGGATGCGCCGCAGGCCGACAACGTGGCCGGGCTGGGAGAACCTCTGCTTCATCTGCAGCACCAGGGCCGTGCCGCCGGACATCAGGCGGGCGTCGTCGCCGTAGTCCGCCAGCAGGGCAAAAGCGTGGTCCAGGTCCGTCGCCTGGTGAAATTCAAAGTCAATCATCAGTCGCCTTGCCCCTCCCCATTGGCGCTTGACGAGCCCATGGCGGCAACCACCGATTCCAGAATCTTGTAATAGCCGGTGCAGCGGCACAGATTGCCCATCATCCAGTCCCGTATCTCCGTCTCGTTGGGATTGGGATTATCATCCAGCAAGGCCTTGGCCGCCATTACCTGGCCGGGCGTGCAGATGCCGCACTGGAAGCCGCCGTAATCTATAAACGCCTGCTGCACGGGATGCAGCCGCCCGCCCTGGGCCAGCCCCTCGATGGTGGTCACTTCCGAGCCCTCCACCGCGGCAGCCAGGGTAATGCAGGAAGCCACCATCTCCCCGTCCACCAGCACGGTACAAGCGCCGCAAACTCCCACGCTGCAACCCTCCTTGGTGCCCGTAAGCCCCAGGTCGTAGCGCAGCAGGTCCACCAGCAGGCGACGGCCCGGGGCTTCCACCTGCCGGTCCACGCCGTTAACTTTCAAAGCAATGCGTTGGGGCATAATTCCTCCCACCCTCGGGTATTGCCCCATACTATACCAGTCAGGGCAGGCGGGCAATTCGGTAGGGACACCAATGCCCGAAACACTGACACCCGACGGTTGCCTGCCGCTCCTGCATAGGTTACAGTGGTGGCAACATGCTGAACTTCTGCCCCCGAAATCTTCACCATGCGCCCGTGTTAATGTTGCGGACCTGGGCCCTTTGCAGTGTGGTGGTCCCTATAGCCATGACCACCCTCTGCGTGTTGCTGTTGGTTGGAGTCGCCGCGCTGTTTGGAGCGCCCGTCGGCGCTGTGGCAATCAACTTTCTGACCGATGCCATGGAACCGCTGGCCCGGGTTACGGTGCAACTATGGATTACCGCATTCTTCATGATGGCGGCTTGCTATGGAGTCAGCCGGCAACTGATTCGCCGAACATTGAAGAACCCCATCACGGCTCCGTTGGCGACCCTGGCCCACCGCATCATGGATCGAGTCTTTTGCCGAACATTTGCTTTGCCTTTACCTGCCACGGCCGGGCCTCCGGCTCTCGGTTTTTCCCAAAGCCTCGCCCATGGCCCTGTCATCAACTCCCCGCCGGCGGCCCTCCTGACGGGCGCCGCTCCCTTACTGGAATAACCCCCAAGCCCACCGCCACTGCTCTCTAGCCCGGCGCCAATGACGCGCGGGTCATTCCGGCATTGCTTTTCCTAAGCCGCCGGTGCCCCGACAAAGATTGCCAATACGTTTGGCAAGATAGTATATTGACCTTGCCACAGCCCCAGCGTCACAACTGATTTCCTCGTTACTGCGTAAGCCCTATCGGAAGGATTGGCCTCGTGCCCCCTTGCGAGGCTTACGCATAGGAGCTGGCGGCTGTGGCAGGTAGCCAAATCCTTTCTTGCGAGGGGGTTCCCCTATGCGTTCCATCGTTACCCTATGCCTTTGTTTAGTCCTCATCGGCCTGGCGGCCTGCACCGCCCCGCAGCCTACCCAAACCCCAGCCACTCCCGCCACGCCGACGACCCAGGTGGAGACGGAGTTGCCGTCCGCGCCCGTTCTTGAACCTACCGCGGCGCCTACTGCGACGCCCCATCCAACGGCCACACCGAGGCCCACGCCAACACCGCGTCCCACCGCAACGCCAACACCCACGCCAACAGCTACTCCCATGCCTACCGCTACACCTACCCCCACACTCACACCTACACCTATGCCAACCGCAACACCAACGCCTCAGCCAACGGCAACTCCGACTCCCACCGCAATCCCTACTGCTACGGCGCCGCCCACATCTACACCAACGCCCCGGCCAACCATCACGCCAAGGCCAACAGCGACCCCAAGGCCGACGAATACGCCCTTGCCACCGACCAAGTACGACCGATCTCTCTTGTTGTTTGGCCCTTATGATGAAACGCTGGTACACCAACCCAACGACGGATATTTGGAGCAATTGCATGCTTTATCTACTTCTAAGGACGTATTGATAGAGGCCATTTTTACCAACCCCTACGACAACTTAAGCGACGATTGGGCTCACGGGTTTATGTTTAAAGGAGGCGAATCCAACTACTTTTACAGCGTAGTCCTGGAAAGAGAACAGGAATGGGAGCGCTTCGGCAAGATGGGGTCCGGCAACTATATAGGAACGCTGGATACCCCTACCGTTAACATCAACAATGCGCCAGGCGAGAAGAATCTCTTGCAGGTAATCCTAGCCCACGGACAGGCATGGGTGTACATCAATGGCATCTTTGAAGGTAGTTTCCCTGCCGACCTCGATACCGGCGGGGATGAAATATCCTTCTACGTTGATGATGACCACGAAGGGAACACCTTGATAGAGGATGCAACAATTTGGCAATGGCACCCGTCCTTGTACCGCGATTTCCCGGAAGTCAATCCAAACTACGTCCCGCCGGCCACGCCTATGCCTACAATAACGCCGACGCCAAACCCGAAAGTGCCGGTGTTCGGCCCGGTTAGCGGTAGGATTCAACATGACGAGGGAGATGGAAGGTACGAATTCTCGGATGGCCCCAACATAAATGGTGATGTAATGGTCGAATTCACCTTTGAAGTGCCCTTCACGCCCCGGGAGTCCCATTGGAACTTTGGTCTCTGGTTTGACTCCAGCAAGTCTGGGGCCTATCACATCGTTGAGATAAACAGCCTATTTGGAGGAAGCTACAACCATTGGCGTAAGTCGGGCTCCGGTGAGAGTCGGCAGGGACGCAGGTCAGAAGATGTTATTGGCATCAACTTCCAGAAGGGAGAGAAAAATCACGTCCGCGTCATTCTAATCGACGATGAAGCATGGCTCTATGTCAACGACCGCAGGATGGGCATCCTGAATTTTGGCTTGGGCAATATCCCCGCTCCCGAATGGGTCGGCCTCGTTATAGCCGATTTTGACGGGCAGGGATTCCGCTACAGCCGGGGCGGCCACACCAAGTTCGAAGACTTCACCGTCTGGCGTTGGCACCCGTCCCTGTTTGACCTGCCTAAGGATGACTAATCAAAAGGCAGCCATTCCGCGGTACTCTGATATAATGGGCGGGAGTCAGCTGACTCCCGCCTAATACCGTCTAGGTTCAACTCCAGTATGAGCACCGCCAACTCCCAACAGGTCGCCGTCACCGGCGCCTTCGGATTTACCGGCCGCTACATAGCCCAGCGGCTGCTGGACTCCGGGCGGCAGGTGGTGACCCTTACCGGCCGGCCCCAGCTCAAGGACACTGCCGCCGACCCCTTTCGCGGACAGGTAGGTGTTCTGCCCTTCAACTTCGACCGGCCGGCGGCCCTGGCGGAAAGCCTGCGGGGCGTACATACCCTATACAACACCTACTGGGTGCGCTTCGCCAGCGGCGCGGTCACCTTCGACCGGGCGGTGGAAAACTCCCGCGTCCTGGTAAACGCGGCGGTTGAGGCCGGGGTGCAGCGACTGGTGCACGTCAGCATAACCAATCCCTCGGCCGAATCCCCCTTGCCCTACTTCCGGGGCAAGGCCCTGGTCGAGCAGGCCATCCAGGATTCGGGCCTGTCCTACGGCATCGTCCGGCCGGCCCTGGTCTTTGGACTGGGCGACATTCTGCTGAACAACATCGCCTGGGCCCTGCGCCGCTTTCCCGTCTTCCCCGTGGCCGGCCACGGGCAATACTCGGCCCAGCCGGTTTACGTCGGCGACCTGGCCGAGATGGCCCTGGCCGCCGGTACCGGACAGGAAAACACCATAACCGACGCGGTGGGCCCCGAGACCTACACCTTTGACGAACTGGTGCTGATGGTCGAGCGCTGCGTGGGCAGCCGGGCCCGGATCGCCCACTTCCCCCCGCGGGTGGTCCTGTCGCTGTCCAGGGCGGTGGGCTGGCTGGTGCGGGACGTGGTGGTGACCCGGGAGGAGATAGACGGCCTGTCCGCCAACCTGCTGGTGTCCGGCGAACCGCCATCGGCGCCCACCAGCTTCCGCAGCTGGCTGGAGGAACACGGCAACCGCCTGGGCGTGGCCTACGCCTCCGAAATGGACCGCCACTACCGGATTCCCACCCGCGGCCTGCTGGGCAACTGACCCACTTCCGGATGTAGGGGAGCGTCCTTGTCGCTAACCGAAAAGGTGGCAATAGTTACCGGCTCCAGCCGGGGCATTGGCAAGGCTATGGCCCTGGGCCTGGCCCGGGAGGGCGCCAGCGTGGTTGTCGCCGCCCGGTCCGAGTCGGAGCGGGACACCGCGCCGGGCACCATCTACGCCACCGCCGCCGAAATTGAGGCCCTGGGCGGCAGGGCCCTGCCCGTGCGCTGCAACGTGCGCGAGGAGGAGAGCATTCGGGAGATGGTGGAGCAGACCCTGGATGCCTTCGGCGCCGTTGACATACTGATAAACAACGCCGGCATCGGCGCCTACACTCCCTTCCTTGAGTCCACCACCCGGGAATGGGACCTGGTCCTGGACATCAACCTGCGGGCCACCTACCTGGGTTGCCGCCTGGTGGCGCCCATCATGGTCGAGCAGGGCGGGGGCAGCATAATCAACGTCTCCTCCCACGCTGCCGGCAGCATCTTTTCCTCCACCCTGTCCGCCGACGCCGCCGAGGGAGTCGCCATGGTGGGCCAGGCCTACGGGGTCGCCAAGGCCGCCATCGAGCGGCTCACCTGGGGACTGTCCGCCGAACTGGGCCGGTACAACGTCGCGGTCAACTCGCTGCGCCCCCTGCGTCCCGTCGTCACCGAGGGATTTCTGGCCCAGCGGCCCGACGCCGACTATTCCACCTGGGCCACGCCCGAGGATATGGTCAAGGCCGCCGTCTTCCTGGCCCGGCAGGACGCCCGCGGTCTCAGCGGGGCCAACGTAACCGCCGAGGAACTGGTAAAACGCCTGGGCTTGTAGTGGAAATCCCCGGCTGACCCAACCCGTCGTTCCCGCGCCGGCGGAAACCTCGACGGGCTGGGTCAATATTCCCGCCAACGCAGCAATAACAGGCTCATTTAACGACAAACCCCAAACCAAAGGCATGCAGGTGGAAAAATGAAAGCAGTCTGGTTCGAACGGAACGGCCCCGCGGAAGTCATGCAGGTGGGCGAAATGCCCGCGCCCGAACCCGGCCCCGGCGAGGTCCGCATAAAGATAATCTCCTCCGGCGTGAATCCGTCGGACTGGAAGCGCCGCCTCGGCGCCACCGCCCCCATGGTCTTCCCCAGGGTGATTCCCCACCAGGACGGCGCCGGCATTATTGACCAGGTTGGCCCCGGAGTGCCGGCATCCCGGGTAGGGGAACGGGTATGGTTGTTCGAGTCCCAGTTCGGCCGGCCCTTCGGCACCGCGGCGGAATACACGGTACAGCCCTCCGGCCACGCCGTCCCGATGCCCGACTCCATTACCTTCGAGCAGGGGGCCTGCCTCGGCGTGCCGGCCATGACCGCCCACCGCTGCCTGTTCGCCGATGGCCCGGTGGAGGGCCGGGTGGTCCTGGTGCCGGGCGGCGCCGGGGCCGTGGGCCACTACGCCGTGCAGGAGGCCAAGCTGGCCGGCGCTTCGGTCATCAGCACCGTCAGTTCCGACCACAAGGCCGCCATTGCCACCGCCGCCGGCGCCGACCACGTCATCAACTACCGCACCGAGGATGTGACTGCCCGGATTATGGACCTTACCGGCGGGGAGGGCGTGGACCACATAGTGGAGGTGGACTTCGCCGGCAACTTCCCCGTCACCGCCGAAGCGCTGAAGGCCAATGGCGTCGTGGCCATCTATTCCTGGGGGACCATCCAGCAGCCGCCCGTACCCCTGCAGTTCCGCCGCAGCAATACCCTGGTGCGGAATGTCCTGGTTTACGAAATGCCCGAACCGGCCAAGCAGGCCGCCATCGCCGACATCACCGCCTGGCTGGAATCGGGGGCCCTCAGCCACCAGGTTGGCCCCCACTTCCCGCTGGAAGAGACGGTGGCCGCCCACCTGGCCGTGGAAGGCGGCGCCATCGGCAACGTCATCGTGGACGTGGGGGAGGCCAAGTAGGCCCCCACCAAGGCAATGCCGGCAAATCCGGCCTTTACTGCTGGATAACCCGGCGTCCGCCCAGGGCAAACGCAGGAACCCGCTCGTAGTGAACCCGTACAATCCCTACCGTTGGCCCACCAACATATAGCCGCCGGCAAAAATGGACCCGGGAGGATTTCTCCCGGGTCCATTTGCCATACCCCTTTGATGCCCTACAGGATGACCGCCGGTTGTCGGCCAGCCGCATCCGCTGGGGAACCCTTCACCGGACCTCGGCCCCGAGGCTGGGCCGGGCCCTATTCGTCGTCCAGGACTGCATCAGCCATCTGGTCGTCGCTGGCATCCTGGCCGCCCCGACGCCTGAGATTGGCGACCCGCTCCCGGGCGGTGCCTATATACCCCTCGGTCCGTTCGCGCACCGGCCCGGCGTACTCGCTGGCCCGCTCCCGGGCGGCGCCCAGGTACTGCCCGGCCCGGTCTCTCACTATCTGCCGGGTCTCGCTGCCGGGCTTGGGCGCAAGCAGCAAGCCCAGGGCCGCGCCCAGGGCCGCGCCGAAGACCATTCCGGTTACAAACTTGTCCAATCCATTATCTGCCATAATTCCACTCCTCAGGGGCAGCCTCTCGTGGCTGTCCCACTAATGTCTATAATATACATCATTATATATTTCCGGGTTAACTGAGACAATTACCTCGTAGAGCAATACTCTCCAGTTTAACACTACCGTGTACCCGCCGCGATGCTAAAATCAGCAAGGGACAAAACCGCCGCCGCAGGGACAAGCATCCCCGGCCTTTTCACCGAATTTCACCGCAACGGGACGGGCTCCGCAGATAGCATTCCGCAAAAAGAGTCCCGGATTGAGGCAGCCAATGGCATACGATGAGGAACTGGCCCAACGCGTCAGAAAGCTGCTGGGGCCACTGGAGAACATCACCGAACGGAAGATGTTTGGCGGTCTCGCCTTCATGCTCAGCGGCAACATGTGCTGCTGCGTGGACAAGGCCAGCCTGGTGGTACGCACCGGGCCCCAGGGCTACGAAGCCGCCCTGGAACGCCCCGGCGCCCGGGTCTTTGACCTCACCGGACGCCCCATGCGCGGCTTTGTGTACGTGGACAGCGAGGGTCTGGCCGAGGAAAAAGCGTTGAGCGACTGGGTGAATGCGGCCGTAGCCTTCGCCGCGTCGTTGCCGTCCAAGTAAGGGCGTAGCGCCCCGGCCGGCCGGCTCTTTCCCTTTACCCGCACTCCATACAGGGAGTATCCTTGCCCAAACTCGGTGCCCAAACCTGATATTGGATAAAGAGCCATGACTATTTCCCACAATGTGCGCCGTTCCATGGCAGAGGGCGGCTGGATCCGCCGCATGTTCGAGGTGGGCATCGCCCTGAAAGCCCAGTACGGCGAGGACAAGGTCTTTGACCTTTCCCTGGGCAATCCGGTGGTGGAACCGCCCGATCAGTTTAACGAAGAACTACGGCGACTGGCCCAGGACCCAGCCAGGGGCATGCACCGTTACATGCCCAACGCCGGCTACCCCGAAACCCGGGCCGCCGTAGCGCAGACCCTGGCCGCCGAGACCGGCCTGCCCTTCACCGTCGCCGATATTGTCATGAGCTGCGGGGCAGCCGGGGCCATTAACGTGGCGTTGCGCGCCACTCTCAACCCCGGCGACGAGGTCATTATCCTGTCGCCCTTCTTTGGCGAGTACGTCTATTACATAGACAACCACAACGGCGTGCCGGTCATCGTTGCCACCACCGCCGACTTCGACCTGGACCTGGCGGCCATCGAGGCGGCCATCACTCCCCGCACCCGGGGCCTCATCATCAACTCGCCCAACAACCCCTCGGGCGTGGTCTATTCGGCGGAGCGGGTCGGCGAACTGGCCGAATTGCTGGAGCGCAAGCAACGAGAGCTGGGCACGGAAATCTACGTCATCAGCGATGAGCCCTACCGGCGCCTGGTTTACGACGGCCTGGAATACCCCCAGGTGTTCAATCGCTATGACCGCACCATTGTGGTCAACTCCCACGCCAAGGACCTGGGCCTGCCCGGGGAGCGCATCGGCTACATTGCGGTACACCCCGATTACCCCAACAAGGGAGAACTGGTGGACGGCATGGTCTTCTGCACCCGCACCCTGGGCTTTGTCAACGCCCCGGCCCTGATGCAGCACGTGGTGCGGGGCCTGCAGGGCGTCAGCGTGGACGTGGGCGAGTACCAGCGCAAGCGCGACTTTCTCTATGCCCAGCTGGCGGAGTTGGGCTACTCCCTGGTAAAGCCCCAGGGCGCCTTCTACCTGTTCCCCAGGTCGCCCCTGGAGGACGACGCCGCCTTCGTGGACGCCCTGCAGGAGTGGAACGTGCTGGTGGTGCCCGGCAAGGGCTTCGGGACCCCCGGCCACTTCCGCATCTCCTACTGCGTGGACGACCGGGTGCTGGAAGGCGCCATCGAGGGTTTCGCCCGGGCCGCGGAGCGGTACGGCCTGTAGCCGGCGCCATAACCTGAGCCGCTGCCGTTGCCTGCTTCGTCTTATATGCTTTTGCCTTTGCGGAAATCCTGCGCTGGCGCTGGTGGTTCAACCACTTTGGAATGACGGGCAACTATAGGAGCCCGTCACTCTGGCGCAGGCCAGAATCCAGGAAGGTTAGCGCCGGACATGGTTCCTTACCTTCAGGACTCCTGGGTTCCGGCCTTCGCCGGAAGGACGGAGAGAAGCAGTTTCAACCATCATTTCAAAGTTGTCGGCCTACTAATGCGGCAAGCCTTTGCGTAACCCCTTCCGCAACCTGCCCATCGCCGCCGGCACGGTTGACCCACGCCCTGCCTACGGGTAGGATTGTGCTACCAATACGCATAGCTGGGAGGCTACTTCTTTATGCCCGCAAACTACACTGAGGAATTTGTCGAGGTTGGCGGTTCAAAGGTGCAGCTGCGCAAGGCCGGTTCCGGCGACCCCCTGCTGGTCCTGCATGGAGCCGGCGGCAGCGGCGGCTGGCTCCGCTACCTCGAAGCCCTGGCAGAACGCTTCACCGTGTACCTGCCTTCCCACCCCGGCTACGACGAGTCCGAGCGGCCCGAGTGGCTGGAGAACATGCACGACCTGGCCTGCTTCTACAACTGGTTCGTGGAGAGCCAGGGCCTCCAGGGCTGCCGGGCCATGGGCTTTTCCATGGGCGGCTGGCTGGCCTCGGAAATGGTAGCCGCCGCCGGTCCCGTCTTCAGCAAGCTCATGCTGGTGGCCCCGGTGGGCATCAAGCCCAACGACGGGGAGATCGCCGACGTCTTCATCATCACGCCCGCCCAGGTGATTGACCTGCTGTTCCACGACCCGTCCCAGGCTCCCGAATACGACCAGGTATTCGGCCAGGCGCCCACCCCCGAGATGATGGCGATGCTGGAGCGCAACCGCGAAATGTCGGTACGCATCTGCTGGAAACCCTACATGCACAGCCTCAGCCTGGCCGACCGGCTGGCCCGGGTCAACATTCCCACCCGCATCGTCTGGGGCCGCGACGACAAGCTGGCTCCCGTGGAGTGCGGTCACCTGTACCAGCAGGCCATCCCGGGTTCCGACCTGGTAATCCTGGACAACTGCGGCCACCTGCCCCAGATGGAAAAGACCGACGAGTTCCTGCAGGCCGCCACCTCGTTCTTTTAAGTTAAAAGTTAGAAATTGAGAGTTAGAAGTTAAGAGTTGGAGATGAGGATCAACTGCCAGAGTCAACGAACCTGGCGAACTCCCAATTTTTAACTTTTGATTCTTAACTCAAACCGGAGGTTTATCGTGCTGCCACGATTCCGCGTTAGCCTGGACGAAGCCATCAACGTACCCGGCGATGACCTGAAGGGTACCGTCGCCTCCATTTTCGAAAAGGTGGGCGTGCCCCCGGAGGACGCCGAACTGGGCGCAGACGTTTTGGTCCTGGCCGACCTGCGGGGCGTGGACAGCCACGGCGTCTCCAACATGCTTCGCAGCTACCTGGGCGGCTACCAGCGCGGCGAGATAAACCCCCGTCCCAACATCAGCATCGTCCGCGAAACCGCCGCCACCGCCGCCATAGACTCCGACCGGGGCCTGGGCACCATCGTCACCCCCAAGGCCATGGAGATTGCCATCCGCAAGGCCGGCGAGGTGGGCGTGGGCATGGTCACCATCGGCAACTCCCGCCACCTGGGCATGGCCTCCTACCATGCCATGCTGGCCCTGGAACACGACATGATCGGCGTCTGCATGACCAGCGCACCGCCGCGCATGGTACCCACCTACGGCGCCGAACCCCGCCTGGGCACCAACCCCATTGCGGTGGCCGTGCCTTCCCGCAACGATGCGCCCTTTGTCTTCGACGCCGCCACCAGTTCCGTGGCCCAGAACAAAATCGAGATTGCCCGCCGCCTGGGCGCCGACCTGGAGCCCGGCTGGCTGGCCTCCGAGGACGGCACTCCCATCATGGAAGAGGTCCCCGTTCCCGAGAACTACCACCTGCTGCCCGTGGGCGCGACCCGGGAGCTGGGCTCCCACAAGGGCTACGGCCTGGCCTGCGTGGTGGATATCCTGGCCGGCGTGCTCACCGGATTCGGCTACGGCGCCGTGCCCGGCCGCCCCAACTTTGGCCACTATGTAGCCGCCTACAACGTCGCCGGATTTGACGACCCCGACCACTTCAAGGACGAAATGGACGGTTGGCTCCAGATGATGAAGAGCACCAAGCCGGCCCCCGGCCACGACCGGGTCCTGGTAGCCGGCCAGCCCGAAGCCGAAATGGAAGCCGTCCGCCGCGAAGAGGGCATCCCCCTCCACCCCGACGTGGTCCAGTTCATCCGCGACACCTGCGCCGAGCTTTCGGTGCGGTGCATGTTTTAGCGGGCCTTCATAACCGGGCGCCCTGGCTGTATGGGAGGGTTTGAAACCCTCCCCCTTTAGCCGGAAGTACGGCTGCCTGACCCATAGCCCGGTTACGGGCCCGAAAGCCGGTTAGTGGGATGGAGTTCAGGTTCTTCACTCCGTTCAGAACGACAGTTTTGGCCGTTCAGGACAACATTTCGTTAGGGGGTGTCGTCAAATTGAATGTGGGGGCTTCCTAGCGTCCCTTTTCGTCGTTCCCGCCTTCGCGGGAACGACGACCGGCAGTAGTTAAGCCTTCGGTGTTGTATAGACGGCCTTCGCAGGAATGACGGTGCATTTGACGACACGCCCTAAGACGCGATTGCCCTGGCTCCAACCCCCCAAGTTGTCCCCAAACCCCCAATCTGCTATATTTATATCCCAAATTCCGGAGGGATCGCATAGTGGTCTAGTGCGGGCGCCTGCTAAGCGCTTATCCTGGGAAACCGGGATCGTGGGTTCGAATCCCACTCCCTCCGCCACAATCTCAATTAGTTCCATCCCGCTTTTCTCTTCTCTTCCCCTGTATGCGTATTTGGCATTCTCTTTTTATCTTCCTAAGTAGTCTCAATTAGCCCTGTGAAATGCGGCTCAGTCCGGCAAATATTGGCATACAAAGTGGTACACAATTCGTGTATAATGGGGTGCAGCACTTAGCTACGAGGTGTGCCCCATGCGCCAGCAAACCAGGCTTTCAGCCGCCAAGGTCAGAACCATTTCAGGACCCGGCCAGTTTTCTGACGGCAACGGGTTAACTCTACGAGTTGAACCTTCCGGGTCGAAACATTGGTATCAGCGGGTAACTATACATGGCAAACGCCGGAATATCGGGTTGGGGGGGTACCCGTCGGTGACTCTGGCAGACGCCAGAGAAATGGCTGTTGCTAACTTGCTTGCCATCAAACAGGGCAAGGATCCTCTGGCAGAGAAGCGCCAAGCCGGGGAAGAACATAAGCGGGCTTCCGCCCCTACTTTCGCCGAGGCTGCCAAGCAGGTCATTGAGTTGCGCCGTCCGACTTGGAGCAGCCAGAAACATGCAGAACAGTGGACCAGTACTTTGGCTACCTATGCCTATCCAGTAATCGGTTCCATGCAGGTGGAGGAAATTGGAAGTGGGGATGTGCTAAATGTTCTTACCCCCATCTGGACCGAAAAGCCCGAAACAGCCCGCCGGCTGCGTCAAAGGATCGAAACCGTCCTTGACTGGGCAGTGGCTCAAGGATGGCGGTCCGACAATCCGGCTGGCAGAGCCATAACCCGGGCATTGCCCAAACATTCCGGGGTCAAGAATCACTATGAAGCCCTCCACTATTCCCAAGTGCCGGCGGCCATAGCGACGGTACGAGAATCCAACTCCGACCTGATAACGCGCTTGTCCCTGGAATTTCTGGTGCTTACTGCGGCCCGTTCCAGTGAAGTGAGGCTGGCCAAGTGGTCTGAGATTGACTTAGCAACTGGTACTTGGACCATTCCCGCAGAGAGGATGAAAGCCAGACGTGAGCACCGGGTCCCACTTTCCTGCCGGGCAAAAGAGATTCTCTTGGAGGTTCAGCAACAGGGCAGAGAGGATTCAGGGTTAATATTCCATGGTGGACGCAAGGCGGGCCCACTGTCCAACATGACCCACATCCTGGTCTTAAGGCGCCTGGAGATACCAGCCGTACCCCACGGTTTCCGCAGCAGCTTTCGGGACTGGGTAATAGAACAGACCGACACTTCCTGGGTTGTGGGAGAGGCGGCGTTAGCCCATAACTTGGGAAACTCTACTGAGATGGCTTATGCCAGAACCGACTTGTTTGATAAACGGAGAGATTTGATGGAAGCTTGGGGGCGCTTCTTGAATAGTGATTCAGGAAGCTAACTGGGAGCAAGCACGGTAGTAGAGAGTTCGAGTCCAGTTAGGTGGGCCTAAGTGTACTGTATTGCGAACTTTCCGGTGGGAGGAGGTGCTGTAGAGCAGAATAAATCTGGGCCGCATTGACAAGCGCAACTGTTCCCCGAAATCACACGCTAACATTCTTACTCTGTGGCTCCGACCGGCCCAAAGGAGTCTACGGCTATTTGATCGACGTTGGTGCCAACCTTGACGCGAACGATATATCGAGACGGCTTGTCCAGCGGGGTTTGCATTGTCCCTAACTCGCGATAATCCGGAGAAAGTACCGTAACACTCCCTTGTTCAGAATTCCATTCAAGCACGACGTCTGCTCCGCTATCCGGAGGAGACCCATGCCAGTTGACGCTTAAGTAAGACGTCTCACGACTCCACCGCTGCCTGTGTCGCTGGGTATGGTGATCATAAAAACTTCGCCATTCGTGATGAGTCAGACTGGAGGGCCAATCGGGATTCCGCGAATTGATTTGTACAACCTCTGAAGCAAGCCACGCCTCCATGCCGCTCCGGTCTTGGAATGCTGCACCAGTACTTTCGACGGCCATTCGAGCTGCTTCTCTAGACTTCAGACCACTGCGGACCAAGATGATGACACTGATTTCGTGGCTACCTACACCAGTCGCCATCGCAGCCAATCCTTGTAACTCATCGGCTGCTGGCATTCCCAAAGCCCCGGCGTGCACACGCACTGCTTCCATTGCCCACGGCAGCCGATACGTGAGCGCATCTTGGATAAAATCCACCCCATCGCTACCCAAAATAGAGACCACGGACGAAGCAGAACTGCCACCCAACCAAGCTGACAGCGCATCCTGCCATTGGTTAGGCATCCCCCTCTGAGGGCGAAATGGCGCCACTTGGCAGACTACGTCTGCGAACTCCGAGACGGCATCAATCAATCTCTGTACGTTGGCGCCTAGAATTGCGTTTTCTGCCTCTATCAGGAGAGTAAGCAGGCGGGACATCTCAGCGTCCAAGTTAGCGCCCGCTTGGTACCCTATGCCGGATAGCCGAAACCCCCGGCGTTGCATCTCGTTTGTTCCGCCCCAAATGCGTCGTGCCCGCTCGGCAACCAACCGTGGCAACACCGCCTGCTGGACCTGATCACGGTATTTCAGGCTTCTCTCAAAAAGGGAGCCACTGAGGGCCTGGCTCATGGCTCCGTCGATGGCTATCGCGTCAATTTCCGGTTCGATCAGCGCTAGGATAAATGAATCCAGCGAAGCTATATCGCTCTCCCATTGGTTCACCATCGAAGGGTCCGCAACGTTTGAGGTAGGTTGTGGGTTCCAAGCCTCCGCATTCGATGCAAGATACGTCGCCACTTCCTGGAACGGAATGTCAGCGCTTTGGGCCAAAGCTGACGAGATGGCCACTGTTAGTTCCAGCAGTCCGCTGATGGCTCGAATATTCCCCGAGGATGAAATTAGCCCTTTCCAACGATTGACGGCCCTATCTCTCTTCCCAGCCGTTTCTTCCCAGATGATGTGAATTACCAACCCTTCTAAATCGACGAAAGCACGACCTGCGCGGCCCACGACGTTGGAAAATTCTGTGTCTGGAACCACGTCCCTGTTCCTCCAAATGGAGGGAACCAGCATTACGCTGCATGACAGATTTAGACCCTGCGCCAATGTAGGAGATGCAACCACTAACGGACACTCTCCTGAGCGCAAAAGCCTCTCCACTTCGTTTAGAAACGGGCGTGGAAGTCCTCCATGGTGCAACGCAACGCCGTGCCTTAAGGACTGGACCGCTACATGGTCTTCACCAAGCCATTCGATCCCCGTGTTGATGGCTCCTTGCACGCTCGCATCGGAAATTTGAAAAGGAGCAAGCACGCCCTGCCCAACAGATCGGAGCACCAGCCTACCCAGCTTTTCCACCGAAGACCGCAGAGGGCAATAAATGAAAACCCTTCGATCTTGTGCAATAAATTGCCAGGCGGTCGCCAGCGTCAGTTCATCCTTGTTGCTTGGGAAATGTCTTTGCCTCCGGGATCCGCTCGGCGGGGGCTGAGGCACGATAAAACGGGGGACGAACGACGCCTGTCCCTGTGTCTCCATGTCGAGGCGAGCGACGCTGTCCAGCCACCGGATGGTGCCGAATCGACGCCGAGTTGGCCGCCAATCTGAGTATATCGGTTCCCCGGGTTCATCTTGGCGGATCCACGATACGAAGTCTGTCATTTCTTGCGGTTCCGGGAACAGTGCAGACAGCGAGATTATTCTGCGGCTGGCAGAGTCATCTCTACTCAGCATACTTTCGATCAACGTTTCATACCGAACCTCACGCTCGTCGGGCTGGCCTAGCATATGCCCCTCATCAAAAACCACCAAGCCCACATCATCGATCAGCGACTCGTCGTTCCGCAGCGCGAAGCTTAGCTTTTCGGGAGTTGCCACCACTATGTCTCCCTGGCGTAATGTCTCCCCATCGCCGCTGTCTATGGCAACCGAATCGTATAGGGACGACACCGAAAACCCTAGAGGCAGAAATGTCTGGGCAAGATCTCTCTCGATTTGTGCGGAAAGAGCCCTGAGCGGAGTAATGTAGACCGTGCGTCGTTTCGAGGCCAAAGTCCGCAATATGCACAGTTCGGCCACTCTTGTTTTTCCAGCGCTCGTTGGTAGTCCCACTGCCAAGTTGTCATTCGGATCGATGGCTCTTTTCGCTGCCTCAACCTGAGAAGGCCATAGTTCCAGCGTCGGGCGGTCCACGTTTATCAGGCGCTGAATCAGATCCAGCCTCATCGTATTCCACCGTTCAGAATCAGGGTCATCTGGGGGTAAGGTGGGAAGCCTCTGATGGAGACTTAAATCCCAAAGGTCATCAACCAGGTGAGCGGCCAGCGTACACGTCCACCAATGGTTGACAAAGCCCAATTGCCCGGCAACCTCCGCAGCATTTCTGAGAATATCCAGTCCGGAATCAGCGGCCTCGGACTGACCGACGCTTATAGCGTGATCGAACCAGGCCAAACCACGCATAAAAGCGGTCGTGATGAGGTGATGTGCGGCATCTTCAGCATTGAAATCGTCGTAATCTCGAAGCCGTATTGACACCCCGTGATCTAAGTTCCCGTCATTGCGCAGCCAATTCGAGAATAAGTTGCGTAACTCCGGCAGGCTTCTTCGGAACAGCATCAATAAAGCTCCTTCCGTAGGCGCCAGATTGCTTCCGTCGACTTGGTCAGGCACCATTGAATAGGCCATGGCCGAATACCCTGCCAAGTGGAACGCTATACCAGCGTTTATTCGGTGGAATCCCCGGTCCGGTAGTTGATCGTCACCTCTGTGAACCACCGCTTGAATCGCCTCGCCGGCCGCCAGAAAGGCGGCTTTCGCGGTCTCGTCGTTGCGGTCCTCGCTGCGGACTTGCAGCGCAATAGACATTACGGCGTACGCATAATCCAAAAGGTCTTCGGTAAGACTGTCTGCGAAATCAGGAGCCCCCTCAGGGAGTTTTCCTCCACTCCAGATCAAGCCGCGGGCGATGCCTCGGTCCAAAAGCCGACCGCGGAACCCGGGCGCTACCGCTTGTTTCAGGGTTTCAACATGCGTTGTGTTTCGTGGCAACATCCTCGAACCCACTATAGATTTGCTCTATGAAATCCGGATGGTCCGGAATCCAAACACCAATGGCAAACGTCTCATTGCGCTCGATGTCCACGTTGGACACGTGCTTCGTCAACAGGTTCTCCGGATTATTTCCGCTGAGCACGAAAAGCAGGTGCTTGACATCATGACCAATGAAACTTTCCGCTAGAGCCAATTCCATTTCTCTGGCCAATTCTGTTTCGCCGGCTTCACGGAGACGAGTCGCGACAAAAATCACGGAGTGGCGGCTCGGCCGGCCGTCATCACGATCCAACGCCTTATGCGCTTCGTCTATGACAGATGCGTTTATGGCTGCCCTACTTTTGGCCTCGCCTTTCAAAAATCTCAACCTTGAGTCGGTTTCCCGGGCAACCCCGACAATATCGTCTCCCCGAAGAGATTGCTCTCTACCATCTTTCCATCTGAGTCTGCGAATAGGAACGTTGAAGTGGAGCGTACTTTCCGCGATCTCCGTGGCAAGGATTTCGCCGGTATCGCCAGAACGTGCCCGTCTCTCCCTAGGAAGTAATTCCCGTAGCATTTCCGCAGTTTCGGGAGCGCCCAAGTCCTCGATTCGTTGGCTCCACAACTCATCGGACATATAATGCTGTCGGAAGGTGTCTTGGAGTTTTTCATTTACGTTGTCGCGGGCACCGGGGTTTTCGGACAAAAGCATCACGCTGTGGCGTCCAACTGCAGTGGCTTCACCTGCCAACCAGCTGTTTATCAGAGTCTCGTCAGAATTCGCTGGCGTCTCGACCTGAGTGCAGGGACCGGTGTGGCAGCGAACTCTGGGATTCGATTCCGCACCCCTATTTTGCAGATCGCTAATCATGGATCACTCCGAGCCGTCGTCAGCAAACCTAATGAATCTTCGGGAACTACTTACGGCTCTCCAAAGCTCGTGAGCGTCGATGCCGCTGTGGTCTAATTATTCAGGCACGGCAAATGACTTGAACTGGCCACAATTTAGGTTACCACACTATGTCTGACTAAACGTTGCCCAACAGAATAGGCGTCACCTGATGCGTTCGGAAGACCGGAACCCGTACGCCAGAAGACGGCCACTGACGACGGATCTAGCATTGCTATAGAGGGCCCTTGTATCTTGGTTAGAGTGTGAAACAATTACTTAAGCGAAGCGGGGCGCGGCAGACCGCATATACCCAGGTCCTGGTAGACCGTTAAGGAGCATGGGTCGTCGCGTCCCTCCGAACCAGAGCCCGAACGGTTGCCTGGGCCAGTAGAGCCCGTATCTGGCAAGGAATGGCCAGCAGTTCACAGGAGGTGTTCATGGAGCAGGAAGCTATCTACGTAGGCATTGATGTTGCCAAGGCTCGGTTGGACATTGCTGTCCGCCCCACGGAAGACAGGTGGAGTATCACCTACGACGAAAAGGGGATCGGCGAGTTGGTCCCCAAGCTGAAGGCCCTGGATCCGGCCATGGTGTTGCTGGAAGCTACGGGTGGCCTGGAATTCTCCCTGGTGGCGGTATTGGCCGCTGCCTCCCTGCCCGTGGTTGTAACCAACCCTCGCCAAGTGCGGGACTTCGCCCGGGCTACTGGCAAGCTGGCCAAGACCGACTCGATGGACGCGGCGGTGCTGTCCCACTTTGCCGAGGCGGTTCGTCCACCGGTGCGACCGCTGCGGGACGCCGACTCCCAGATTCTCAACTCCCTGGTTGCCCGAAGGCACCAGCTTATGGCCATGCTAGTCGCGGAGAAAAACCGCCTCGGCTCCGCCGCCGCCGCCCGTCCCCGTATAGAAGCCCACATTACCTGGCTAGAGGGGGAGCTGAAGGACCTGGACAAAGGCCTGAGGCAAACTGTGCGGCGGAGCCCCGTATGGCGGGAGAAGGACGACCTCCTGCGCACGGTCCCCGGGGTGGGAGAACAATTATCCCTGACTTTGTTGGCCTATCTGCCTGAACTGGGGACCATGGGTCGCCGGCAGATCGCCGCCCTAGTGGGGGTGGCCCCCTTTAATCGAGACAGTGGCACCCTGCGAGGAAAACGCACCGTTTGGGGAGGACGGGCTCGTGTTCGTGCCGCGCTCTACATGGCAACCCTAGTGGCCAGTCGCTACAACCCCGTCCTAAAGGACTTCTACCAGCGGCTCCCGGCTGCGGGTAAGCCCAAGAAGCTGGCCCTCACCGCCTGCATGCGCAAGCTGCTGCTAATCCTGAACGCCATGGTCAAGAGTGGCCAGCCCTGGCAATCGACCCCGATTACCCCTTGACATCAAGACGGTTGCTCCTTGCCGCAATAATTGCTTCTCGCCCAAGCATATTGCCGACCGCTAGCATAGTCTCAACCGTACTAACCCATTCTAAGTCCTTGTTCTGGAGTGTAGCAACATGGGTTCCCTTTCTGTGGATTGTATAGCACTAACATGCTCTGTAGCCGGCATCGTCAATGCAATAGGGTTGGGTTTAGATATTATTGGAGTAGTGCTGATATTCCGCTATGGCATTGGACCGGATGTTCGCCGAGGCGGTGCTGGATACCTGGTGTTGAGTAGAAATGAAGAGGAGATTAGGAAAGCAAGACGATACGACTGTTTAGGCCGATCAGGTTTATTACTTATCATCGCAGGCTTTGCAATTCAGATGATCAGTAATTTCGTTTAGCGGGATGCTTTTAGGGGCGGGAACCCTCAATGCCCGTTGCTTATTGTTACTTGCACTTTGGTTCATTCCCACACGGAAAGTCGTCACGATGCCAACTCTGAAAGAATGTCCCAATTTTCACCCTACGCAACCTTCCTGACCATCCACCGCATGCTGTCCGTGTCCCTGATCTTAGCTTTGGTTAATGCCGACGCCTGATAGGTCAGCGTCGCCATTAGCGGGTGTAGGGTGATGTGGGCTGCCCCGAACACAGTTGGCCTGTAAATCGCCAGGAGCTATAGTCCAGTAAAGTGAGAAATTGCGAGGAGCTTTAGGCCGCTCTGGGAACCAAGTAGATGACCATATCCGCACTTGAAGCTGAGGTGCGGAGATGGCCTATAAGGAGGTATCCCGAGTGGACGTAACAGAAGTGGAACGGCGCTGGCAGATGGGGGACAGCCAGCGGCAGCCGGCATCGGGAACAGCGCACTGGGCCGCTTGGCCAACGCCAGCTTCCAGATAGCCAACGAAGGGGCCGGATATAGAGAGAAACTGGCGCCCCACCGGAAATTGCTGGGCGACAACCGTGGTGATTGACCCCGGGAGTGATTCCTGATACAAGACTAACTTACCGGCGCCCAGGGTGGCCTCATGACCCTGAAGAATGTCAGCAAGTTACGGATGAATCCCAGATTTACTCCGTTTGATATTGCGTCGAAAGCAGAAAGGAGGACAGTTCAGATGGTCACTAAGTTCAGTGATCTACCGGATCCTTGGTGGGGCGATGTTGCCAGGGTTTATCTTCTGCTCATCGGGCACGCGGAACGCAGGGAATCCACGACTTATAGGAAGCTGAGAGACCGGCTCGGTGTGGCTCCTCAGTCAATAAATGCTCTCCTCCGCCCCATTCAGAAATTCTGCGATGACAATCGACTCCCGCCCTTGCCGGTTCTGGTCGTTAGCGACAGCACTGGGCTACCGGGTTCGGACCACCCCAGTAACAAAGAGAACCTGCACTATGACCGTGAGCGCGTTTACGCTTGGGATTGGCTTGCCTACGAGCCGCCCAGAGCCGACGATCTGAGGCAGCAGTAACCAGAATTAAGAACCCTTATACGCGTGTCCCAGCGCCAGACATTCACACAGCACCAGGGGCAACACCGTGGGTATAGCGGCCATCAACCATCGGAAGCTGTATGGAGATGGGATGTCGACTGGGCTCACGGCGCGGCCCCTTTCCAATTGCGGAGTGACTATCAACCCTCTCTACTTCCTGGGGGTCATTTCTGAACAGGTACACGCGCCTTAAACATCCATGCCATACATCGAGTGTAGGCTACTCGATCCTTGTATCGTCCGTCATTCCAGCCAGACGACAGAGCCGTAGTTCCGTAGCGTTCACGTTGGCATACCGTGGGATCACCTGGGGATAATCATGCGAGGTTGCCATGCGGCTGTTGGGTCACCGAATGCGCCTGCTTCGTATGCAGGTGCATGGTCATTCACGGTTGGGATGGTGGGGAGTAGGTCCGGTTACACCGCCACGTCTACTCTCCCTTTGCCGACGCACCTGGCGGTAACGGTACCAAACGGATAACATTCAAAGCCGGGAATCCAGTTAAGCCTACCAGCGTCGTCAGTATCCGACCGATTGGACGGCACACGGCTAACCGTCACTCGCAATCTGGCCTTTCTCTTCGTAACCAAGAGACCTGGCCTGCTCATAGTCCTCCGCGGCGCCTTCCACGTCTCCCATTAACTGGCGCACCAGGCCACGGCCGTATGTGGAACGCCAACTTGCAGGATCGATTTCCACCGCTGCATTGAAGTCAGCCAGCGCCGCTTCCAAGTCTTCACTGAACAGGTGAGCACTGGCTCGGGTGAAATGCGCCATTGGGTCATTTGGACTCAGATCCAACGCCCTGGTGCAGTCAGCAATCGCCTGGTCGTAGTTCTTCCTAGCGATGTTGGCGCCTCCCCGTAACCGGTACGCAATAGGTTCCCGGGGTTTGATCCGAATCGTGGCGTCGTAATCGGCTATAGCCTTTTCGAGATCACCTTGCATGCGATATGCGGCTCCCCGGCCCAGGTGGACGGCGGCATTCCCGGGGTCGAGCCGCAGGGCGTTCTCAAAGTCCGAAATCGCCTTGTCGTACTGCCCCATGTACCGATAGCAGTCACCACGGCTCCGGTAGGCGTCGGCGTGCCCGGGGTCGAGACGGATGGCCTCGGACAGATCGATGATGGCCGGCTCAAGCAGGTCTTGTTCCCTGTAAGCCAGGCCCCGCTGATAGTAGGCCTTCGCGTATTCAGGCCTGAGGCGTATGTGCTCGGTCATATCGTCAATCAGGCGTCCCCACTGTTCCCGGTATCCGGATATTTCGCCCCGAAACCAATAGGCGCCCGCCTCGTCGGGGTTTAAACGCAGGACCGTGTTCAGGTCCGACAGCGCCAGGTCGTCCTCCCCCTTAAGGTAATAGGCCAATCCTCTCCTCAAGTATGCGTAGTCATCTTCGGGATTAAGTCTGATGACGGCATCCATCACCGCTATCGTCCGGTCATGCTCGGCTGATCCAGCATCGTCCTGGTCCTTCTTGCCGAATTCCCGGAGACTATTCCACAGTTTTTCTGTATCCTCTTCGGCCCCGAAATGACGGGCTCTACGGAGGTACCGCCTCTGTTTGTCGGTATCTCCGGTCAACATTGCCAGTTCGGAAGCCGCTAATAGATTGGCCGTCTCCTCGGGATCCATTTCGAGCGCCGTCTCGAACGCCTCCAGGGCGTCGTGCAACCGGTCCACTCTCCAGAGTGCCGCTCCGAGGGCGCTGTAGTAATGGTGGTCCCTGGGTCCGCAATCCGCCTTCAGGTTCAGAAGATGGTCGACTGCCTCCGCCGGCCTGCCGGTGTGGAGGAGGGTGGAGCCAATTTCCGTCCAAGGGGCAATCCATTGGGGGTTCAATGCCACCGCCAGCCACAGCGCGTCCAACCCCTGTTGCACCAGGACGCTATCGTCGCGCCCGATGCCAAGACCGGTCTTCATCGACCCCAGAGCAAAGTGGCTCACCGGCTCAAATGGGTCGACCCGGGCTGCCGTCTCCATCTCGGCCAGGGCTTCCGGTAATTTACCCTGCATCTCCAGTTCCTGGGAGCGCCGGTAGTGGACAAGAGCCTGAGCGTTATTCTCATTCCAGCCCTCAATTATTCGACCCTCTGCTTTCTCGAAAAGGTCGTCTACTTCGGCGAGGACCGCGTTGAGGTTGGCCGAGAGGACGCGCCTGACCCATCCTATGCCGGTGGAGCGCAGGTCCTCCCGCCAATCCTCATCCGGTTCCCCGTCCGTAAGGCCTCTTAGCAAGGGTTCCGCGAGGCGGGCTCCAACTCCCAGGTCGGCCAGAACAGTAAGACTAGCTGCACGATCATCGGCGGGGAACTGCTCCTCAATCAGGCGATAAGTTGCCGCTGAATAGCGGTGCAAGCGTACAATCGCGTCGGCCGCTTCCTCAGCGCCCATGTGCTCGGCCAGGAGAGCGGCAACATCGCTGACCCAGTAGAGGGACCGCAACTCGAGGGCGATATCCGAAGGGTTCGTGCCTTCAATCCTGTCGGCCAATGTGTCCGCCAATTTAGAGAGGTTGTCGTTGGAAGGCCGTGCACCCCGGTACATCCAGCCATCCACGGTGTTATCGTCCACCTCCACCTCCTCCGCCAGGTCCTCCAGTGAGAGGGCTGCTAGCCGGCGCTTACCGTTGAGAAATTCTCCTCGGGTCGTGCGGCCGGTCCAGGCAAGGAAATCCAGCACCGCTGGCGACGAGCCGGAAAGATGCAGGTGCGCAGCTATCCTGAGGGACAGGTCAATAACGGCAAGCCTTACGAAAGCCCCCCAAACCCTGGGCAGCTTGCTGGGCAGGACCCGTGTCATCCTCCGGCGCAGGAAGGACCGTTGCAGGTCCCAGTTGTCCGCGTGCCACTGCAACATTGATGCCAGAGCGGGCGCCAACCCGTGGTTGTCCTCCCATGTTCGTGAAGATTTTATGAATCCGGACTCGGTCAGCGCCTCTGCTATTGCCCCGATGATATTTTCTCTGGTGGAGTCCTTCACCAGGTGTTCGGCATCGCCGGAGAAATACCGGCGCGCCGTTCTGCTGCGCAATAAGGGGTGTCTAATGTCCAGTTTCGCAACCAGGGCTCCGATTATCTGGCCGCTGGTGGGCAGACGGGGCATTACTTCGCGTTCAGCCATGTTAACCTTGCTCTCCCGACCAATCGTATAGTCCGTCCCGAAGCAGGAACCTGTCAGGGTCCACTGATACCTCCTGCAGCGCCACGTTGACTCCCACCTCGTTTATGGGGCGGCTGTAGACATGGGCGCCAGCCGTGTTGTCAAAAAAGCGTCCCGCCGGGTCTACCATGACATAGCTGCCCGTCATCAGCTCGTTGCTCTCGGGCACCACGGTGACGCCGAGGGTCTCCACGTATCGATTGCGGGCCACATATCTGGCGAATTCGTCGCTGGTGATCAAGAGATCGTCAACCAGACCGTCATTCTGGCCTTTGACCGGGAGCACTTGAAGCAACTTCCACCGTTCTGGCAGAGCGTCGGCGATGAACTTGGCCAGGTCCTCGTTCTTGTTGACCCTGGTTACCACGGTGTTGATTTTCAGATGAACGCCGCGCTCTTTGAGCATATCCATGATACGCAGGTAGTCAGTCTCGCTCAATGGACCGGTCCGTGTTGTTCTGCCCATGTGCCTCAACTTCTCTGGGTCGACCGTGTCTATGCTTACCGCGGCCCAGTCAAGGCAGCCTTCCACACGGTCCAGCCACTCCGGAGTGAGGAAGCTGCCGTTGGTGACGATGGACGTGGTGAGCCCTGATCCCTTGGCCCGCCGTATCAGGTCGGGCAGCCAGGGGCAGAGGGTCGGTTCGCCGCCGGCGAAATTGATCTTATCGAATCCCGCCGCTGCCAGCGCCTCCACGACGGCGAGACAGTCTTCGCGGGGAAGGTGGCCCGAAGGAAGCGTGTCCTTCCTGACGTCCTGAAAGGTGGCGAAGCAGAACGTGCACTTCATATTGCAGGGCTTCCACAGGTGGAAGTTGACCGAAGGCACTTGGATTGCGATGCTCATGGAGACCTCACGATGTTGAAGAGTTTGGTTAATGTGCTCGATAAACATCGTAGATTCCCGTCAATATGAGGTCAGCCCCAGTTTGGCGGACAAACCGCCTTTTTTGCCCGATTAATCCATTTTTCCAGTCCATGGTTCGGGCCAACCCCCTCGCCGTCGCTTCGGCACTAAAGCGAATACAGCGTTCCAGCCTCAGGTCCGGATGGCCTCCCTGCCCGGAAGCGGAATATCCGGGGCAGGAAGAACCCCAGAGCTACATTTGGGAAGACCGGCCCAATCAGATAGGCTTATCCCCGTTGGGCGCGGTTTTCCTGTCGAGTCTGCAAAGGGCTTGCAGGGCAAAGATGCCCTGTGCTCCCTGCCCCAGGTATAATTAGTGGTGGGTGAGATGCTGCCCATGGTGGGTTCCATCCTGTGGGATTGCCGGGAGGCCCGGACAATATCCAACTGTTCCTCGCGCCTCTGAAGAAGGGAGTCATTTTGACTTCCAGGGTGAGGCGGATGGCCTGCTTCAGGGTTTCTCCAGGTCCCATGCGCTGCGATTTAAGGTTCCACTGACTCCTTATTGTCCGTGGCGTCGTAGTTCCCTGAACTGGCAGATCGTCAGCCTTGGTGGGAGTAGCCCCCTTCAATCGGGACAGCGGCACTCTTAGGGGCAAGCGAGCAATCTGGGGCGAACGCGCCCGGGTTCGCGCTGACTTGTACATGGGGATGTTGGTAGGCAGCCGCCACAATCCCGTTACCAGGGGCTTCCACCATCGGCTCTTGGCTATGGGCAAGCCAAAGAAGCTGGCCATTACGGCCTGCATGCGCAAGCTGCTCACCATCCTGAACGCGATGCTCAGACATGGGGGCCCCTGGAATCCCAAGCAGCACATTCCGGCCTGAAATTTACCGAAGCCCTCCTCGACCGGCTCCCGCACCACAGCTACCTGATCAATAATCGCGGTGAGAGCTACCACCTCAGGGAAAAGCGGCAAGCGGGATTGTTCCCCTCCCAACAGCTCCTATCCCCACCGACGGAAAGGCGAAAGTTGAGGTTCCCTTGTGGATGTCCTATCGAGAGCGGCTGGAGAACGTCGGGCTACTAGGAAAGGCATGGCGCGGTCCACAGGTGATGCAGTCAAAGTGGGCGCTTGAGTAGATATGGCATAGGTGCCCGGAGATTATAGCGAGGGCCAACCTGAGAACCCATTGCTAAACCAAACTTGGCATTTGACGCCGGTTGTCTCCACATCCAGAATCAAATATGAGCATCCCGGCAAGAAAAGATCGTTCATTTTCCGAACCCTAAGACAAAGCCATGTATCTTCCTGCAACACAACCATACAAGCTTGAGCTCTGGTGGCTCAGGTCTCAGGCTTTTCGCTGGATTGAACGGGAAGGCTGGTCTTACGGCGTGGTCAACGGGAACCCGATCAGGATCCGCCATATGGGCGACGGGATCGAATTTGGCGGCGGCGGCAATGAGGAGTCCATCAAGCCTCACGTTGAATCTTATTTCAGATTGAACCAGGACGTCCGTCCGGTCCACGAGGCGCTGTTCCGGGTGGATAACCAGATGGCCAAGTTAGTTGAACGGTACGGGGCCATGCGGCTCCTGCGCCAGGACCCCTGGGAGTGCCTGGTCTCCTACATCTGTTCTCAGAACAACAACATCGACCGCATCGCGGCAATGATCGATGTTCTTGCTGACCGTTACGGAGATTTGCTGACGCTGGACGGAGTAAAGCTCAATGCCTTTCCTCCTCCCCAGCGCCTGCTGGATGTTGGCGAGGCCGAGTTGAACGGCTTGAAACTGGGGTTGAATCGTGGTGGTCGGATTTACGCCGTCGCCAGGGATATAGTTAAAGGTGGGCTGGACCTGGTGGCGTTACGCCGTGTACCCTACGCGCAGGCCAAGGGACGGCTGATGTCCTACGACGGCATTGGCCCCAAGATTGCCGACTGCGTCTGCTTGTTTTCCCTGGACAAGGCTGAGGCTTTCCCGGTTGTCAGGCACATTGCCACCGCCCTCTGGGAACATCACGGGAAGAAATACACCTCCGGAGCGAAGAACGTCGGGCTCATGGAATGGGCAAGGGCCCATTTTGGCCCTTATGCGGGTTATGCCGGACAACTGCTTTTCTATGAGCAGCTCAACCCAGGTAGGCGATAATTGCCATAGGCTGCGATCAAAATTGGACTGAAAGGGATGGACCGCCTCTTTTGGCCTCCCTGATAATGGGCCCTGGCCTGGAGTCGGCGCTGGACCTCGAGAAAAGGTGTCCGACCGGTATGGGAAGCACACAACACCATCGTGGAGAATAGTCCTCTTCCAGCGATCACGTTCAGAAACCTTCTCTCTGGAGTCAACAAAGAGAACAACAACCGGGAGGGCAGAAATGACCGCCCTGGATCCTCAAGCCGACCCTGACAGCCAACCGGTGGGCGGGGCGCTGCCTGCAATAGCCCGGCTGGGAGCCTGCCTGGCCGAAAAGGGCAAGGCCTTGCGCCTGGCCGTCCATTCACCGAACCTCCTGGCTGATCTCAGCAATCTGGGCCACGCTGTCGTCGAGCAACGCGGCCAAATGGACGCCCTCGATCTCATCGCCCCTCGCATATGGAGCGCCGAAGAATTCCATTCCAGGACCATCAGCTGGCTTCTGGACTCATCAGCGCACCACCGGCAGGCCAGGCATTTCATTGCCGCCCTGCTCAACGCCACAATGGCCCCGCCACGGCTGTTCGACGCAGATTGGAGCGCCGCTCAGATTATCCAGGAGTGGCCGAACATCGTCGATGGACAGTGGGGCTACCTGGACATCCTGGTCCTCAACCGGGAATACCGGACCCTGATCGGCATCGAGAACAAGACATTCTCCCGGGAGCACAGCAACCAGCTTACCCGCTACCGGCGCGCTCTGGCCGATGCGTATCCCGACTTCGCCAGGCACCACATCTTCCTGTCCCCCGCCGGCGTCTCGCCCTACCTGGAGCGGGACCGGGAATTCTGGCAGCCGGCCAGTTACTCCGTAATCCACGACGTCATGCGGCAAGCCCTGGAAAGGGGCATAGCGGACCCCGAAGCGAACGCCCTGCTACAAATCTACGCCACCACCATCAGGAGAAATGTCATGCCCGATACCAGCCTCCCTCAACTGGCGCGAAGAACGTATCTGGAGCACAGGGAAGCTATGGACCAAATAATCGCCCATAAACCAGACTGGGTGGCTGAGGCCAAGCAGTGGCTAAAGGAAGCCATCGCCAAGCACCCCTTCTGGGAACTGGACCGGGAAGATGTTCAGTTCGTGCGTTTTCGCGCCGCCGAGTGGGAGGAATTTCCCAGCAGCCGGACCGGCGCCGGCTGGCTCCCCCAATCCGACGCGCTCCTGCTCTTCCAACTCCGGTTCAACAACTATGATACACCCTACCTCGATCTAGGGCTCTCTACCGCTGCCCCCGGCAACGCGGAGATCCGGGCAGCTCTCTTCGATGCCATCAGGCAAAATCCCGCCGTCTTCAAGCGCTACCATAATTCCCTCATAGACGGCTGGATGATCCTGCACCAGGAACCTGAGTGCATCCTCGACGAGGCCGACTACGGTCCCGCCTGGGACGACGGCACCGCTCGGCGTAAGGTCGAGGATTGGATCGACCGGTTCGCTGTTGAGCAGTTTCCCGAAATGAACCGAATCATCGTTGACTGCCTGAGACGGCATCAAGGGTCCTGATCCTGCGTAGAACGTTTCCAATCAGGTAGCCGGAGATACAGGACGAATGGCCGCCTGGTGGGCTGGATCCTATCGACCTGGACAGCGGGACCAAAAGAGGTCGCAGGGGCGCATGGAGCGTCCGCGCGCGAGGATGGTTCTCTACATGGGCGCCTTGGTGGCAAGCCGGCGCAAGCTACTGGTCTTACTCAACGGAATGGTCAAGAGTGGAGAGCGCTGGAATCCCCCTGCTCCTCGCCACTTGACATCTGAGACGGTTGCTTTGGTGTAGTCCCTAAAGTGGTAAAATGCACATCCCGCTTTGACTTCAGTTTAGTCACGGGTTCGAAATGGCAACCTCGGCACAAAGGGAGCGGCACCAACCCGGTCAAGGGGAGTTTGTAGTGTAGAGTAACCATATTCAGAAAGTTGCCGCATCCGTAGGAGATGTTAGTGAGAATATATTTTGCTGGTTCGATTCGCGGTGGATCTCGGGACCGCGACATTTACTTTGATCTCATCCAAAAGCTACTGGCGTATGGACAAGTTCTGACTGAACACGTAGGCGACCCGGAGCTGACGGACTCAAGTGAAGTCAATTTGTCGGACGAACAGATCTTCCACCGGGATGTTTCCTGGATTCATGAAGCTGACTTCATTGTTGCGGAAGTAACCCAGCCATCGCTGGGAGTAGGCTATGAACTTGGGTTATCCGAATCCCTAGGGAAACCTATCATTTGCCTATTCAGAGAAAATGAGGGCCGACGGCTGTCAGCGATGATAGCCGGAAATCCTCAGTTGCACGCAAAGGAATACCGAAGTGTAGATGAGGCAGTTGTGTTGGTCTCAGCCTTCATGCGCGATAATGTGCCTTAAGGATTCTACGCACCCGCTGGTAGACAATAGGTATTCCAGCATGTTAAAGGGAAGAACTGGGGTACCCTCAACGGCTAAGCAGGTCTCACTCATTCGACACGGCTAGGAGATTTAATCAGTGGCCAGTACTAGCCCGACAGCTAACCAGGGGCAACATTGACCGGCTGTTGAAGCGGGTGGGTGGTGCAAGACTTGGTTGCCATCGACCCCTATGCTGCCTACGGCGTAGCGGTTTTGGAGTTTGCGTTGCGACCGGGGCACGGGGCTGCCGACTAACTGCTCTACGTGGCCGGCAGGGCTGAAGGCGTGGTGGAGGCGAAGCTCGAGGTCCACACGCTCACCGGATTGGAGGCGCAGTCGGGGAAATACGATGTCGGCCCGCCAGACAACCTGCCCTGCTACATGCGTCCTCTACCGTTCCTTTACGAGGGCACCGGGGTTGAGACCCGGTTCTGCAACGGGTTGGACCCGTGGCAATCTAGCCGAAGCGTTTTCTCGTTTCATACGCCAGCCAGTTTGGCCGAGTGGCTGGGTGCGTCCCTGCATTCTTGGGACGCGGCCCGGCCTCAACTCGCAGGCGCGCACACGGTCGATACAGATTCACGGAGCTTGCGAAGCAGGTTCACAGAGATGCCGTCTTCTGACCGAGTGCAGCGTCCACACCCTGTTGTTGCTGCCGAATGGCATCTTCTACGCCCTGAGCGTCAAGGCGAACGTGCTACTCTTCCACCGAAAGCCGGTTACCGCGTCGCGGTGGACGCGGAATTTTTGGATTTACGACCTCTGGGCCAACAGTAGCTTCACCCTCTAGGCCAATCTACTGACCCGCGCCGGCCTGGACGACTTCGTGCCCTGTAACAACCCTGAGAACCGCCTCGACCGAAAGGAATCGGAGCGATTGCAAAGCTATACCTACGAAGAGTTGTTGAAGCGGGACAAGGCTAACTGGATATCTTCTGGCTCCGCGACAAAAGCATAGAGGCCACCATCGGCCTCCCGTCAGATCGTCGCCGGAGAGACCCTGGAGAGTCTCCTATCCGCCTTGGAGAAGCTTGAGGAGATTTCGGGGGATCTGCGCAGGAGCAAGGACAATAACGTATAATGGAACTATAGAGAGATGCAAACCGATCAATGCCACGTACGCATATAAATTAACAAAATACTGTATAGTGTGCTGGGCGGAACCACGCTCGGCACAATCTGTCAGATGAGGGGTCGAGTGGAGGTAAGGTCGGCAACAACATATGAATCGACTTCCGGGGGTGAAGGCGATGGAACTTAACGAATACCAGCGCGTTGCCAATCAGACAGACCAGCAACCTGAAATAGATACTCTTGAATCCAACCCCCGCAGCATTCTGGTGCCGCTTTTGGGAATGGCAGGAGAGGTCGGAGAATTGCTGGGTGAGCACAAGAAATGGCTGAGGGACGGAGACTCGTACAAGCTGTTTCCCGAACGGGTCAAAGAAGAGCTGGGTGACCTCCTCTGGTATTTGTCCAATGTTGCGACCAAGCACGGACTGACGCTGGAAGAGGTAGCGGCTTTCAACCTCGACAAAACAGGCAGGCGATGGTCATTTGTTGGAGCAGATAGGGCCAAGAGAAAACTTTTCGACGAGAACTTTCCTCCGTCCGAGCGCCTTCCGCGGCAGATGGACATTACTATCGAGGAAAAATCCGGGATAGCCATCACGACCATTGACGGGGCCAAATACGGAGATCCGCTAACGGATAACCGCAACGAAGACGATGGATACCGCTTCCACGACATCTGTCATCTGTCCTATGCCAGCATCCTCGGATGGTCTCCCACAATGAGAGCATTAATGAGGCGCAAGCGGAAGAGTGATGCCAAGATTGACGAAGTGGAAGACGGCGGCCGGGCGATCGTCATCGAGGAGGGAATCTCCGCGATGGTGTTCAGTTACGCCGAGCGTCGGAACTTCCTAGAAGGGGCCGAGGGCGTCAACTACGACCTACTACGCACCATCAAAGACATGACGTCTCACCTGGAAGTCAGCGCCCGCACGGAAGGCGAATGGGAACGGGCGATCATGACCGGGTTCGACATCTGGCGACGGGTGAAGTCCCAAGGCAGGGGCCGGATTCATGCGGACCTGGAACGGGCTACGTTAGAGTTGGTGGGGTAATCGTCAACAGGGCGGAACTTGCTTGGAAATATTCAGTCAACCATACCGATGGTTTGAAGACGGTCTCACCCTGTGGGACTGGTTACCACAACCTATGCCAGAATCTCTTCCAGTAAGTACGAATCAAGCCAGCGTTTGCTCGCGGCGTACCTCTCCTGTAGGGTCGGAGAAATCGCCAGCCGGCCGCCAATCCGACCCAAGTAGTTCCCAAAACGCCGACCAACAGGACCCACAGTAAAAGGTCCTGCTTATCTACGTCCAACCAAGATGCTGTTGCCTCCTTGGGCGGAGCTGGGGTCTGAACCAAGACTGCAATAGCAGTCGCTAAAATCGACACTGCAACCAGAAAGACTCCAAACATTACCAGGGGCTGAAAATAGTCCTTGACGCTTTGTGTCTCCGCCGATAGATTACTTTCCACTCGGGTTACGTATGACCAACTGGCGTCGTCGAGATCCTTGAGGGTTCGCCTAATGCGTGACCAAGAGCCTTTCCTTGGCTCAGCAGGTAAAGGAACATGTCCCTTCACTTCGTGCAGTTCAAATGTGAAAACCCCATCGCCTTCACTGAGCGTGATTGCTTCGTTTCCGAAATTCGCCACCCTGATAAACAATCGTTCATGATTTTTTTCGTGACCGAAGTGAGGGTCGACCTGAATACCCATTAGCCCAGTTAGTCCGAGTTGCGCGAACTTTAATCGAATTCCAATCTTGCCGACTAAGTCAGCCGGCATGTTCAACTCTTCTATAGTCGAAAGTATAGCGATTTTGCCGGGATCAATTTTAATGTAGCGTTCTGGTACCGTTGGCTCTTGAACGGTGGTCCCACCGACTTTCTTCGAGAGCCTTGGGAACTCGTCCCGTCTCTCCTGGATGACAGGATCGTAAAACTTCCCGTCAAGTAGCAAGCCATCGGCCGCTATTCTTAATACATAAGACGCTTCCCTCAAGCAACCAGGGTGCCAAGTCCCTCTTCTGAATACTTCGCCTTTTGCAATCCGGTTATGAATTTCGTTGTGCCCGAGAATCACAGTAAATCCCTCCGGTCTGTACTCGACGATGTCCGAACTGTTGCCGTAACCAGGCTGTTGATCTTCCACTTGGGCGGATACCAGTAGGCAATCGGATTATCTGACGGTCGGTAAACCTGCTTTATACGAGTCCGACCGTTGTTGCCAGGGATATCAGGATGCCTTACGCGGGCGTATTTCGATACTTCGCAAAAGAGGTTTTGGCAATCAATTAGCTGCAGTCGCCTATCCCACAAGAAGCGGAACTTCAATCCCAGCCTGTCGAACTCGCGCTCCTGCCGTTCGGCTACCAACCTGATGATGTCTGGCTCACTCAGCCCCCCCAAGTCGGCGAAACACTTGTGTATCCCGTCTCGCGCTCCTGGACCTGGGACTACAAACTCCATCTCTGAGAAGTCGCAAATCTCACTGTAGTTCAGGTCCGTTACGAACTGGTAGGCCAGAAAGTCCCCGATCATCGGGTATGACCGCAGAATCTCAAAAGCTTGCCTCATGCTGCCGGCACTCGCGATCTGTTGCGGTACCTCGTCTTCCATCATCCGTTCAAGAAGCTTGAGATGGTTTCGATGTTTCTGTCGGTAACCAAAGGCGCTATTTCCGGAAGGCATTATGTAGGCTGCGGAATAGATACGGGTCTTGGAGGCAAGGGCATTGGCCAAAATGACATCAAAGCGGTCGAAGCAATACTCTTCCCAGGCAACCTCGCCCAACTTGTAACACAGTAGTTCCCAGGTTTCTATCTTATTGAAGAGTTTGAAGAGGATGGTGCGGAAGAAGACCTCAGGAACAGATTGGGATCCTCCGTAAATTACATTTTGAATTAGATATTGGCTCACCCGATCGGAGGCCCGATAGGCGTTGGTGAACTTGTAGCGAGCTATTATGGGATCGTTGGTCCAGGGAGGCTCCCTTCCCTCCAGCTTCCGAAAGAAGACCTCCTGTCTTTCAGTAGCGAACTGCCAGAATGTTTCATAGACAACCGTAGTACGGGCGGGGGAAAGGCTCTGGAATACTAGTGGACCTTTTCCACTTTCAGTTGACATGGCTAGTTGAACATGTGGACTTGGGGATCCGCCGCATGCGTTGGACCTAACCATCCAGGCCCTCGTCTTCGAAGTCGATTAAGGCCTGCCTCACCATCTCAGAAATTCCCTTCACAGCTTTCTTGGTTCGCTCCAGCTTTACGGGCGTCGCAATACAGGTCATTTGGTCGAATCTCAGCCCCATCTCGTGAGCCATGAACAGCCCGAGGCGGCACAGTCCCAGGTAGTTTCCGTATGCTCGTCCTACCACATATTGAGTGGCATAGTATCCGGTTATCGACAGTCCACCATCGCCACAAGGGGCGAAGGAGACCTGCTGTAAGCACGGAAATCCACGTACCGGTTGGTGCGTATGATCCTTAAAGGGGTCAAACAGTCCAGCCTGTAATGCTGTACGCCTATGGTTGCCCTTGTGCCATGTTTGGAGGATTTTTTCCAGTTGATTGACCCCGCCCTTGCCGTCGCCGTTGGCGCCAAAGGATGTCAGGCGCTGGAAATACAGACCGTATTTGTTCCTTGGGTCTTTGCGGAGCCTTGGCAAAATTCGGTTATAGCGGTCATAGAGTTCCTGTCTATCCACCCGGGGATTCCAAATAGATGGAAAGATTGTGTTGGCAACTGTATTGCAGGAGAGGCCCTTTCCGTCTCCTTGCAAAAATTCGTCAAGCGCACCACGGACTTCAGGTAGCTCTGCGGGGCCGGAATGACCAATGTCCCTTACCACGACTACAACCGGTGAAACTTCATTCTCTTTGAGAACTTTAAGGAACACCTTGGCCCAAGCCACTGACAGGTTATTTTCTTCAACCAACATCCGGCTATTCACCACCTTCCTCGGCCAGATGGCGAAATATGCTACGCCCAACGAATTTCTTCCTGGAAACCCTCACATATCCCGCCCATCCCGACGCTGAACTAAGTCGGCCGATCCCTGGTTGGCTGGCGCGATACAGACGACCCGACCCGGAGACACACACCTCATTAAAGCAATTTCCTTCGCAGGCCGTATCTACCTGCACCTGCACGAATTCCCCCACCTCCAAGTCAATTGCCCGGCAATTCCAATATGGGTCCACTATCCGGACTGTACCCGCCGAGTCCCAGCCCAAAGCTTGGGCTTGCGCATTCCGGCGACCTACTTTCAGCAGACCTTCGGCGTGGGAGCCCTGAATGAGTTTTAGGCTATTCCACAGGTGATGCACCAACGTGGCATAACCGACTCCAAAATACCCAGACACGGTGTAGATTTGGCCCGGGGTCGAGCCTCCAATTGACCAACTGCGAACGGCAAAAGCTCGCTGAACCGCCATTTTGGGCATCAAGAGCGCCCCAGCAAAACAATCAGCCATAAACTCCTTGGGGTCGGATGTGAACTTATGCGACTTTCCTACAAGGTCATCTATGGTAGTTCCATCCCCAGAGTAGAGATGTCCGAGTTCATGGGCGCAAGTGAAAGCCTGCCGGACGGCAGGTCGATGGGACGACACGATGATGGTCGGTTCGTGATTGCAGTAGAGCATCCCTTCTAGGGAAGGAATGTCAACAAATCTGACTTCAATGCCGAGCCGTTCACAAAAGTCATATACGCAGATAGCCTCCTCCAACTCGTAACCGGCCTTCTTTCGAAGCCTGAGGGCGCCTGCAAAGGCAGCCTGGGCCATTCTCTTGCGTTCAGTCAATCCCTAATCACCATCCGAACTTTTCAGAGACCTGATGAGCAAAAGCAGGCGGTCAAGGTCACCATCGCTTAGCCTACCCAATTGTCGAGCCGCCAGTTTAGCCCGGTCACTGATGCCGTCACCGTCTGCCTCCCCCATAAGCCACGGGATGTTAACCCCGTAGAGTTCGGCAAGGGTCTTCAATTCCTCGGCAAGCACTCTTCGTCGACCGGCCTCTATCTCAGAAACTGTTGGCCGGTGCCAGCCAAGTTGACCGGCTACTTGACCTTGGGTAAGACCAGCACTCTCGCGGGCCAACTTCAGGCGAGTCGCCAAGTCTCTGCGGAGGGAATCTTGACTGCTCACCAGGACACCTGAACGGAACTCATGCAGTCGAGTACCCTTTCCGCGATTTCTTTGACTGAGAGCACGCGACTACCTTCTCTCGCGACGAACACGCTATCCGGGAGATCTCGCCCCACAGCCTCGGAAAGCAATACGGTCGCCTCCACTCCACACAGGCTGTCGAAATCCTGGAGTTCCTTCAAAGGACGAGTATCCGGGCCAATGCCCTTAACACTTCTACCGCTGGTTTCCTGGACTTTGGTTACAGCCTGGATTACCTGATGTACTATGTCATCCCTATCCATTAGCTACCTCTTACAAGTGGTAATCTAATCTTACCAATAGCGCTTGATATCGTCAAGCGGATCGGAAATGACTAGAAAGACGCGACGGTAACCATCAAGTATCGAACCAGAGGACTCCGCCATTTCACCTGACTACTGAACCTGAGAGCAAGGTTGACCATTCTCTCGCTTTGTCGGCGGGAATGGAGGAGGCTCCGCAAGTGACGAAAGTATATTGAGGAAGATTCAGGGGACTCAGAAAATGAAGTCGACCGGCAAATTGGATACTCCGCACATCTGGTGATAAATCCAAAGAAGTTGAAGATGTAAGAGGCCCGTTTTTGCCCCTTGGGGGAATGTGTGCTGGGAGGGATATAACGGAGCCGGAGTGGGAAAGTTCCAAGCAATCTTACTGAAAAGCCGGATGTATGAAGATGGGGAGGAACAGACTTAACCTTCACCTTATTCCGTTCCGTACCTGGGTTTCTTGTACTTTATGGGCGGGTCCCAGCCAACGTATCCACAGCCGACACAGGTGTCGGTCTTTGGACCTGTCGTCGTTCAGTTGGCTGGTGCATTTGATTGGCCGGGGACACGCGACGAGGCTCGGACTGCTCGGCTGGAGCCCCGTGCCTAGGGTCGCGGAGAGTCCAGCCACACCTCGAAGGCGGTCTGGCCTATCGCCACAATAGGCCCGCAGTCACAAGTTCCGCTAGTTTCAGTTTCCATGGACCCGACATCGCCCCCTGACACCCTTGACCTTCAGTTGGTTCGCACAAGGCCGGATATGTCCGCAAAAATTGCTGGGCAGCTGGCTTACCCTGCGCATGTTCTCTTTGGGCCCTGGAAACGGATGCCGAGCAACCGGTCTTCCTGGTTGATTACATCAACCAATGGGTCAAAGCGGCGCCGGTTGTAGAAGAAGCCTTCAACTGCAATGTCAGCAAACTGGCCCAGGGAAGTGTGGATCGGCCCCACCGTCCTTGCGGCGGTTACCACCGGAACCACCGTGGGCATAACCGTAGGAAAAGGCGGGGTTGCCGCGGGTGGTATTGGTCAGGGCGTGACGGGTCCGGCGGCGGACGAAGGTCTCTTTGTTGGAGACATATTCGACGACTGCTGGCTCAGAGTAGGGTACCTCTCGACCAGTGGCGTGGACCGTGGCGTCGAGTCCCCTACGCGCCAGGCGTTCCATTCGAGACGGCTGCTCCAAGTAGCCCATTACTCTCGATTTCCTCCAAGATCGCTTCCCTTGCCGACGTGCCATTAAAGCCATCCTAGGTTGGCGAGCCAGTATGCATCATCAGTAGCCTGGGAATGGGCGGAGCGAACACGGACTTGGTTCAAGAGTGAACGGGGTTTCGCGCAATGTGGCTTCCACCCAGCGGGCACGATGGGAGACCAAGCAGCCTGCCAGGGAGCAGAAATCGTCCCTGCGGGCCATAGCCACGCTCCTGATCCTGTCCCGCGGCACCGTGGGCAAGTACGTAAAACTGAAAGTCCTCCTACAAGACCACTCGGCGTCAAGGAACGGGACAAGACCGAGGCCCGGACCGCAGTCCAAATTGCGGCCGAACAACCAAGGTGACTATCTAGTACCGAAACCAATCAGGGAAAGGCAGGGATAGAGACGACGCAGTTTACCTCTTTCGTCCCGGGCAGTGGACTGCCCGCTAATACGGGCTTGAGCCCAGATCCGATCCTGCTCCAAGGCTTGAACCTGTCGACAAAGATACTCCTCGTCGGGTAGACGCTGCCTGAGGCAACCGCGGGAGAAGACGCTGAATTCGCTCTCCGCCGTATTCAACCAACTGCCGTGCTTTGGCGTGTAGTGAAACTCCGGCTTCTTGGCGATGCGCCGGGCCACCTCCCGCCTGAAGGTCTCGTAAGGGGAAGCTGTCCGGTGGGTGTTCAAGTTGTCCAGAACGAGACGTACCACGGGAACATCGGGGTAGGCCTCATCCACCAGCCACCGCATCTGGGTAAGCAAAGTCCTCCTTTGTACGCCATTCCGTGATGGCCAGGTGGCGCCAGACCGTCTTGGGCTCACAGGCCAGGAACAATTTGCGGGTCCCCTCTCGCTGGTGCTCATAGTCCTGGAGTTTCGGACGCCCGGGCATTACCGGCATGGGATCCCTGGTATCAGCCAGCAACTGAGTGGAACTCTCGTCAAAGCAGACCAGAGGCCGTTGGGGGGCATAGGGTTCAGCATAGGGGTCCAGCACGTCCTCCATATGGGCCACAAAGTCGGCGCTCACCCTGGGGATGCACCACTCTTTTTTTCGCCACGGCTTGAGCGCGTTTTTTCATCTGCAACCGCACCGTGTCCGTGGCTAGCGACTCCACCACCCCCCAACTCGACCATCCGGTCCGACAGCAGCCGAAGAGTCCAGTGGTTGTGCTCAATCGAAAAGGTGGACGGAGCGCTCTTTCAGTTAAGAGCAGTTATTCCCCGCATTTACAAATCGCTTCCACTCTCCTGTACCAAGACGCAGGCCTGGAATGGGATACCGTTTGCCAAAAAAAGCATTTAGTATCCCTGTTTGAAGGGTTGTTGAGGCTGATTTAGGGGTCAAATTCAGCAAACACATTTTTTCTGATTTGGCCCGTTTCCTATCTGAAAAGTGTGTGTGTGTCGGCAGCGCGACAAACATTTTCTGTTAATGATGATATCCCACCGTCAACTCCTTATATAGGGCTTTTGACAGGGTCTGCGGCGGTCTAGACCGCCGAACTTTTGGGTCCTTGACACAGTGACGACGGCTTTCTCAGAATCGAAGAATGGGTACGGGAGTGACAATCCAGGGGCAGGAAGAGAGGGAAAAGGCGGTTGACAATCCCATCAGGCGACGGCTGCTAATTTCCTCGTCCGGCAGGAATTGGAGCGGGGGATTGCACTGACCTTCTCCACAGGTTTGACAAATCGGTCGGGACTCTGACCCACAGTTGCTGCCGTCAGCAAGGATGTAGCTTCTAGCGACTAACCAACCTGACCCTTCGGATTATCGAATCTAAGGGACCAGCCTAATGAAAATTGATCGGGAACCCAATATTTGGTCGGTCGGATAGTGTACAGGTAAGGGGCTTGCAACATTTAGCTCTCCATCGTTACACCAATGCTTGGACGAAGATTGTAATTACACTTTCTCGGTTCGTAGGGGAATCGGCGGCGACTTGACATTCCAGGGGGTAAACAAATGAAGAGCATGTGTTCAGAGGCTAACATTAGTGTCCGCGGTCCTCCAAGGGGCCAACTTCTGCGGGAGTTGACCCTTTTGCAGGAAAGCTCCCCGGAACACCAGAAAGACCATCACTTTACGGTTGCGAATTGGTAGGCTAAACACAAAACAGGAGACGTAATGCTATGAGTTTAGAGCGGAGAGTAGTACGTTTAAAGGAGGTCCTGGAAATCACTGGACTGTCGAAGAGCGTGGTCTACGATATGGTCCACCGGAATGAGTTTCCACGTCCAGTTCGAATAGGTCAAAGGGCTGTGGCCTGGCATCAGGCGGAAATCGAGGAATGGCTTGACAGCAGGCCACCGGCGACGGAAGAGAACTGGAGGTAATGGCAAGCCCAATATGGAAGAGGCAGCAATTCTCGGTGAAGTTCCGAGGGCTGCTTATTTGGCAAGGTATTCATGCTGACTGGCATCAGTACAACGCTCTTTCAGTACAGTCAGATGAGCTTCATAACGGAATGAGTCCAGTCCTGGGCAAAAAAGGCAAGAAGATCTGGGGATAAATTGGTAATCACTTTAGCAGTGCACAGAAACCGAACTTTGTTGCCAATAGCAAGGTAACGTTCCGGACTATTCATTTTAGAGGAAGTGGCTTTCAGCGAGGAAATGCTGGCAGTACTCAAAAGTTTTACCCGAAATGCCAGCCACAGTTTATGTGTGAAGGTCAAGCCCGCATCTGAAACACGGCCCATAGCTGTAGTGGTTAGGATTTAATTTCTCATTCAATGAACAATTCTCTTAAGCATCCCTTTTATATGGGAAGGAGGGACAGAAGGCTGCAAGACAATTAAAGTCATTGAAGCCCAAACTGGGCCGGCTGGATCTGGGCCGTCAATCGGCAGGGTGTCCTAGGCTTGCCAGATCATGGGTTACAGCGGAGACACCTTCCACCGGCACAAGGAACCCTACGAGAACGTTGGCGATGCAGCCATATGCGAGATACCTGCAAGAAGCTGCTGCTCACCAACGGGGCGCCGGAGTTGGTGGGGTTCTCCGCCAACGGAAAGTTGCGGGAGGCCGACGAACGGTGCAAGGAAGGTGTCATAACCTCTCCTGGTGAGGTGCGCTCGAAGTGGCTGCGCCACGTCAGAGACCTTCAGGAATCAGCCTAAAACTACATTCCTTTGATGTTGGAGCCGGGGTGCCCCCGAGGCTGTACCTGGCTTTGGAGGAGTTGCAGGTGGACCTGGACGCCCGGCTGGAGAAGTACAACAGGGAGAGATTCCACTCAGGACGCTACTGCTACGGCAAGACCCCCTGGGAGACCTTCCAGCAAAGCCGGCATCTGGCCCTGGAAAAAGACTTAAGTAAAGGGGGTGACCAACCACACAACACGACCCTACAGCTCTCTACTGTAAGATAATTTCCCTGTGTCAGATGCAGGTTTGACGGTCACGAATTATTTTTGCTGAAGCTCATTAGGTTGGTTCCAGATTTCGGAGCCTAGCGCGATGACTACCCAATGTTCCATCCATGTGGGTTCGACATCCCCAGTGGCTAATACCGCCGCCGCTGCTGCCCAAAGTTAACAGGACAACGCAGGGAGCACAGTGTTGTTCTCGATAACACTGATTGGCACGGACTGCACCATATCTCTCCATTTTATTCTCTCTTCCGTGTGCATGGTCCAGGTTCCTATTATCTGAACCGCTGTGACCTTCAAAGCGAACATAATCGCACCGTTAAACAGCAAAGCTCCCCCAAGTCGGGCTCTAGCAACTCCCTCAATACCAAGGTAAAGGTGCATATAAGGCCTCCGAATATCCCTTACCACCAAAGAGAACTTCTATCCGATTACAAACTGATGGTTAGCTCCGTGAAGTTCCTAGGAAGTCCCCTACAAATAGGTACACAAAAAGGTACACGGACTGCTAGAACCTCCAAAATTTCGGCTAGTTTGAACCTGTGAACCTAGTTAATCCAAAGACACTCCCTCCGCCACCACCTCATTTAGCTCCGACGCCCTTTTCACCTGCCTTGCCCCATTCCTTGCCCCATTATCGTATCTGTTTGCTCACCCCTTGCCTTCCCGAATGGCCTCAAGTAGCCCATTGAAACGCGGCTCAGTCCGGCAATGTTTGGTTTACAACGTGGGCAACCTGTACTTCTACGCCGCCGACGGGGTCCACGGGGGCTTCAAGACCCACGGCCGCCAACTCATGGGCGACACCGCCAACTACACCGACCTCCGCCCCTAAATCCAGATTAGCGAACTGGTCCAAGAGTTAATCCACGAAGGGGCGCGAAGGTTCACCTGGGAATGCCCTCCCCTCCTTCTGTGAGAAAAAACTCCCCGGCTCTTGACATGCCCCATACCGGCGCATTATTATTCCCGCTAACAGATATTATATCTCATATTATTCCTATTGGCGGACAGTTCTTATTGATACCCAGTTTAACTACAATCCCGGCCGCAGCCGGCCCAACCCCTGGCGGCCACCGGCCCGGGCCTGCCCCATGATTACCCCCCGCCCCTGCCTTTGCCCCCGCTCTCTCCGCCGGGGCCCGCTGCGGCTGGTCCTCTGCGCCTGCCTGCTCGCGGCCTTGGTGGTGGCTTTTGCCGTAGCCGCGCCGGCCCAGGCCCAGGAGGAAGCGGAACCCGATTACGTGGACGTGGGTTTAACTTTGGAAATTCCCCATGGTGGAGAGCCAACTAGTTTCCCGGTAAACATTGTCGTTGTGAACCATGGGACCAAGACCGCTTATGACGTAAAAGTCGTAGCGGATGTGGTGTACCCCAATATAATACTCGGAGATACGGATTACAAAAGCGGTTTCCGCCTGAGCGGAAGATCTGATGCGCCTGTCGGGGCGCTGTATCTGGATGGAACGGCCCTCCACTGGACCATTCCCGCGCTCGGGAGATGGCAACGTGTAGAACTCGCGGCGGAGGTAGCGCATAGTAGATTAGTAGCCAGCCAACATGTTGGTAATTCGTCGTACCCGCATGAAGTCTCCGCAGATGTGACCACAGAATCATTCGATAGTGATGAGCAAAACGACACGGATCGTATCTGGACATACAGGCATCAAGATGGAGTTGGAACCAGGTGGAGAGAGCCGGTTGGGAATTATTTGGTCAATGTGGACGTGGACGATCCGAACCCTTCGCCGGGGGACACCGTCGATTTCACCGTCACCGCACACAAGGAAGACCCAAGAACAGGTGGGATAAAATCGCCGCCGATTCACCTGAAGGTTGCCGTTGAACTAACCGGAGGTTTGTCCGTTACCGGTGCGCCAACTTATCACCCGTCTGGTAATGACAAGCCGGATTCGGTGAGCTACGGCAATGGCGTGTTCACTGTTGGAACCCTACTAAGAAATGATAGGAGGAAAAATTCCGTGACCCTGCCAATCACGGTGCCAGCCGACGACGGGGGTGAACAGTGCCTGACGGCGACGCTGACTGGGAACCCCCCACCAGGCAGCGGCCCCTTTGACGATGACATATCGGACAACGTGGCAAGGGTCTGTCTGCATGGGGCACCCGACGAGAAAGTAGTATTTAGCGACGGAACGGCAGATCTGTGGGCATTATACCCATGTGTGGGAGTGACGACTTTCCCTTGCGACGACAGTGACTCCGTCGTTTTAGCTGTAAACGGATCAAGCGCTGCCGCTAACGCTGGGGTTCCCTATCCAGTTTTCGAGCCGGAGAATGTGGTGGTGCATATCCCTGACCATCCAGAAAGAAGGTACAGCTCAAGTGGGAACATATCGTGGAGCAACGGACACGACACAGACAATTCTCCTCACGGCGCCGGCATTCGTCCCGGAGTAGTCGCGAAGTTTGAACGCTCGTTGATCGGCACTGACCATTACAGCAAACTCAGGGCGTCTCTCGTACCCAATACTCCAGGGGAAGGAAGCAACAGGGGGCAGGTGATTATCGGGTTCGCGTCCAATTATGCCATCAAATTTTTCGACACAGCAGAACCTCGTCTATCATATGGCCCTAATGATTTTTCCTCAAAACCGGGTGTGCTCTTCAGATTTGACAGACTAGGCACATATTCCCTTGGCTTGACAATGGGTGCTCTCTATGATTCGGACCCTGACGACTCAATACCCGCAGTTGATCCAGATGACCTGTACTCCGACACGGAAACGTACACCTTTCACGTCGGCCCCATCGCCGACCTGGAGCTCTCCGCGGCAGTGACCGGCGAGAGCGCCAATGGCTTGGAGGTCACCCTGACCGCGGCGAACAACGGTCCCGACCACGCCATCGACCCCGAGGTGCGCCTGACCCTGCCGGACGGCGTGTCGGTGGCCCAGGCGACGCCGGGCGGCGCCGCAGGCGGAACCTTCGACCGCTCCACCAATACCTGGAAGCTGGACGACGACCGGAGGATCGTGCGACGGGACGTCTCGGGCAACGAGCAGCGGGGGATGTGCCCCCGGGACCACTGCCGCGGCGTTTACGGTGATGAGGGAGCCACCCTGACGCTGCTGCTGAAGATCGACCCGGCCCGGGCCGACATCGGCACCCTTATCCTCTCCGGCGACATCGTCAACGCCGGCGACTACGTGGCACGGGATGAACCTGCCAATCCCAACAGCCTATGCCTGAAGATAGAGCCCGACGAGGCGGCCAGCGGTTCCAACTGCCACACCGGCAACGTGTACGACTTCCAGCCGGACAACAACAGTTTCAAGCTGGAACTCCGCAAGCCGGTGGCGCCGGCCATGGAGCCAGAGAAAATCAACGCCTTCCGCCTGCCCGACGGCGGTGTCTGCTACCGTTCCCTGCCCCGCCGGGACGACGGCTACACCGACATCAGCGAGAAATACCAGTACATCGAAGTGGAGTGGCAAACCGGGCAACCGGTTCTGCAGTATTGTTACGGAGATGAGAGCGCCGGCCAACTCCCGCCGGGCAACTGGAAGAACCCGCCGCTGGCGCAGTTCCAGGCCCAGGGCGTGAACTACCGGGAAGGGGTGGAGTACCGCTTCTCGCTGGAGGCGGCCAAGAGCCCGCGGGTGGAGTTTCTGAACATCCCCTACTCCGGCGGCAACGGCCCGGAGGACATGGTCCTGTACAAGCTGTCCGGGGATCCCCAGCCGGTGGCCGGGCATAACCCGCGCTACAGCCGGGAGCTGGGGGAGCTGATCGCCCGGAAGGATGACGGGCCGGGGGTGGCGGTGAACCAGTGCCTGGCGCCGGGGGATTACCGGCTGCGGGTCAAGCCCTATCTCACCGATTCGGACCATCCCCAGTTCCGGAAGGTCATCTACCATAAGGCGCGGTTCAGTTGGACCACGGCGGAGGGCGCGGACTGTCCCGCCGGCGTCGTGGGACAGGGCGCCGAAGGACAGGGCGTAGTGGGAGAAAGCGACGGCGTCGTCCCGGCCTATAGCGAGGCGCAAACGGCCACCGGCTCACCGGCCTTTGACTCCACGGTGGCTACGACCATGAAACTGGCCGAGAACACCCCGGCGGGAACCCGGGTTGGTTCGCCCATAACGGCCACTGACCCCGACGGGGACCTTTTGACCTACTTCCTGAGGGGGGAGGACGCCGCCGCCTTCACCCTGGGCTCGAATCTGCACCTCTATACCAGGGAGGGCGTTGACTACGACTACGAGAGCAAGCAGTCCTACTCGCTGGTGGTGGAGGTCATAGATAACCGGCACGGCATGGACAGCATTTCCATAACGGTGGACCTGGTCAACGTCAACGAAGCGCCGGTTTTCCCCGACACGACGGTTACAACCCTGGAAGTCGCCGAGAAAAGCCCGGCGGGAACCAAGGTGGGCTCCCCCGTCACCGCCACCGACCCGGAGGGCGACCCGCTGCGCTACATCGCCCTGGACGGCGCGGACGGCGCAGCCTTCGCCCTGGACAAGGAAACGGGCCAACTGACCACCAAGGCCGGCCAGACCTACGACCGCAGCGCCAAGGCCTCCTACAAGTTCATGGTAATCGTGGAGGAGCAGGGCACCGTTGAAGGCTACCTGTCGGGCATCAACGTCACCGTGAAAGTCAGCGAGGCCGATGACTCCGCCCCCGACGTTACCGGCGACGACGGCTCCGACAACGGCGTTACGGGCGACAGCGGCCCCACGGGGCCCCAGCAGTCGCCGCCGGTCAAAAAGAACCGCGCCCCGTCCTTCGACCCCGATGTGGAAACCACGCTGGCGCTGGCCGAGAACAGCCCGCCGGGAACCAACGTCGGCGGCCCCATCACGGCCACCGACCCGGACGAGGACCCGCTGGCCTACTCCCTGTCCGGCGCCGACGCCGCCTCCTTCGCCATAGACGCGGCCACCGGCCAGATAACCGCCAGGGCCGGCGTGGCCTACGACTACGAGGCCAAGCCGTCCTACTCGCTGTCGGTGACGGCCTCCGACGGCCGGGGCCTGTCAATCGCCACGTCGGTGGCGGTGAACCTGGACAACGTGAACGAGCAGCCGGCCTTCCCCGGAGCGTCCATCACCCTGGCGGTGGCCGAGAACAGCCCGCCGGGAACCAACGTGGGCGCGGCCGTCGCCGCCGCCGACCCCGACGCCGGCGACACGCTGACCTACTCCCTGTCGGGTACTGACGCCGCTTCCTTTGCCATAGACTCCACCGGCCAGCTTGCCACCAAGGCCGGCGTAACCTACGACTTCGAGGCCAAATCCGCCTACTCGCTGACGGTGCAGGCCACCGACGCCGGCGGCCTGTCGGACAGCGTCGCCGTAACGGTGAACCTGACCGACGTGGCCGAAACGCCGGTAACGGCCTGCCGGACCACGGTGGAAACGCTGCCGGCGGCGGTTTCCTACGCCGGGGCCTGGGACGATGCCGAGTGCGCGTCCCACCACCAGGACGGCCGGGCCCGGTACTTCCACTTCACCCCGCCGGCCGACGGCGCGGCAACTGTCCAGGTGACCGTCCACCTGACGGCGGGGACGCTGTACGTGTCCAGGGACACGCCCAACAACGGCTGGGGCGCGGCGCCGGGCGGCACCCACGAGCAGCGCCGGCAGGTGCGCCGGGACAACGGCAAGCTGCTCCACGACGGCCCCCACGCGGCGGAGACGGGAGGCGGCGGCAACACGGTAACGCTGACGCTGGAGGCCGGGACCACCTACACGGTGGAGGCGGTGGGCGCGGACAGCGGGACCTTCGCCGTCAGCCTCGCGCCGCAGTAGCTGCGGGGGTATGACGCTCCCCACGACAGAAGTGAAGCCCCCGCTAAACCGGCGGGAGCCTCATAGTGGACGCGACCGGACATGCGGGATGTGTGGCGACTCTGGAAAGGCGCTGGGACCCGTCAATAACGGCTTGGTGCAGCCGTCGAGCGGTCGGGCCGTCGTGGCGGCGCGGCTTGGGAATCGTGGCTATTCCTCTGCCTCTGCCCCTCGCGCCGGTTCGTTGACCGGCGCCGGCGCCGAGCGGCTGCCTCGCGTGTTGGCCCAGTAGGCGGCTACGATCAGCGCCGGCATCGCGAGGATGATGATCCCGATGATGATGACCACCGTGAGCTCGGTGAACCCCAGTGTGCCCAGCAGAATGTGGCTCAGGGCGGTCATGATCCAATCCAGCAGCGTGGGGTCGGCCTCTCCGTGATGGAGGCCAACGGACAGCAGAACCACGCTCAAAAACGCGCCCATCATCTTTGCCTCTTGCCGTTAACGCTCACATTGCGGAACCAGCGATTCCAGGGGGGCCGGCCGGGCCATGAAACCTGGCTCTCCAGGGGGTGTCGTCAAATTGAATGTGGGGGCTTCCTAGCCTCCCCTTTCGTCGTTCCCGCGAAGGCGGGAACCTCGACCGGCAGTAGTTAAGCCTTCGGTGTTGTATAGACGGCCTTCGCAGGAATGACGGTGCATTTGACGACACGCCCTAG
>DAOUIY010000003.1:0-19239 GCA_034423215.1 Dehalococcoidia bacterium | reverse complement strand
TTCCTGCGAAGGCAGGAATCTTAACTACTGCCGGTCGAGGTTCCCGCCTTCGCGGGAACGACGAAAGGGGACGCTAGGAAGCCCCCACATTCAATTTGACGACACCCCCTAGGATGAGGGGCAGGGCAAACGCATTCTTAATTTGGGAGAGTACGTCGTTCCCGCGAAGGCGGGAACCTCGAACCTGGCGAGTAATGCCGCAGGTCCCATTTAGCCTTTGGGAAGCCGTTTAGGTCAGAGAATCCGTTGGCCCTTGGCCGTTTTCCCCTTGCCCCGCCCTCCTGTCCGTCCGTAAGTTTATAATACCGCCAACCCCAACCCTTTCAATCCAGGAGGATGGCTATGAAAACCATAGAACTGGACTACACCAGGCAGTGCGGCGACGAACCCGGCAAGGGCCACAACCGCTGGCACCCGGACATACCGCCGGCCGTCACCGCGGACCCCGGCGAAGAGGTGGTGATGCAGACCCGCAACGCCTTCGATATGCAGATCAACCCCTCGACCCAGCCCCTGGACCTGCTGAACGCCGACCTCAACCTGGTCCACCCCCTGACCGGACCGGTGTACGTTAACGGCGCCGAGCCCGGCGATCTGCTGGAAGTGAACATCCAGAACATCGAGCCGGCCTCCTGGGGTTTCACCACCATCCTCCCCGGCTTTGGCTTCCTGCGCGACCTCTACACCGAACCCTACATCGTCCACTGGGAGATGCGCGACGGCTTCGCCCAGTCGGAGCAGTTGCCCGGGGTGCGGGTGCCCGAGGCATCCTTCATGGGCACCATCGGCGTGGCCCCCTCCCGTGCCCTGCGCCAGGAAATCCTGCTCCGAGAGGACGAACTGCTCCGGCGGGGCGGCATGGTGGTTGGGCCTACTCCCGCCGGCGCCGTCCCCGCCCACGAACCCTTTGCCACCGAGGGGCTGCGCACCATTCCGCCCCGGGAAAACGGCGGCAACGTGGACATCAAGCAGTTGACCGGCGGCACCCGCCTGTTCCTGCCCGTCTTTACCGAGGGCGCTCTCTTCTCCGCCGGCGACGCCCACTACGCCCAGGGCGATTCCGAGTGCTGCGGCACCGCCGTTGAAATGGACTGCACCCTGCACGTCAGCTTCCAGGTACGGAAGGGCGAAGCCGACAGCCGCGGCATTAACTTCCCCTACTTCGAGCGCGACGACTACTTCACCGCCCCGGAAATGGCCGCACCCCGCCGGTTCCTGGCCTCCACCGGCATGTGCATCGCCGGCGGCGCCAACGAATCGGAGCACGCAACCCTGGCCTCCCGCCAGGCCCTGCTGAACATGATTCACCTGCTGATGGAACGGGGCTGGAGCCGCGAGCAAGCCTACTGCATCTGCAGCGTAGCCGTGGACCTGAAGGTAAGCGAGGTGGTGGACGTACCCAACTTCGTGGTGTCGGCCTTCCTGCCGTTGGACATTTTTGAGGGGTGAGGAAGTGGAACCTGGCTCACCCCCAGGGCAAACGCCTTCTAAATTTGGGTGTGTCCGTCGTTCCCGCGAAGGCGGGAACCTCGAACCTGGCAAGCAATGTCTCAGTTCCCAGTTAACCTCCGGGAGTCCGGTTAGGCAGGAGAATGCGTTTGCCCTGGCCTCACCCCCCATTGACTCCCCCCAACCGTTAACCGTAAAATGGCGTTGACAATACATAAGAAATTCGCTTCCCCACGGGAGGTACCTGTATGGCAATAACCATGGACGGCGTAGAACTCGGCGTAGCAATCACCGAGAAGGCCGCCGAGAAGATTAAGTATTTCGCCGAAAAGGAAGGCGTCCTCGATGGCGTCGGCCTGCGCGTGGCCGTCAAGGGCGGCGGCTGCTCCGGCCTGACCTACGACCTCAAGATTACCAACGAGCAACTGGAAACCGACAAGGTTGTCGAGCAGTACGGCGTCAAGGTAATGGTGGACAAGAAGAGCTACATCTACCTGGTGGGCACCGAGCTGGACTTCTCCGACGGCCTCAACGGCAAGGGCTTCGTATTCGAAAACCCCAACGCCAAGAAAGCCTGCGGCTGCGGCACCTCCTTCAGCGTTTAGTCCCAATCCCACCGGACCCTGTCCACGAATAGGCACGAATCTTCACTAATGGCCGACTTGGCCGGTAGATATTAGTGGACATTCGTGCTTATTCGTGGATAAACAGTTTTAAGGAGCGGATGCCATGACCTCCACCAGCAAAGACCCCGTCCTGGTTGTCCTTCAGCTTACCGGCGGCAACGACTACCTGAACACCGTCGTACCCTATGGCAATCCCCTCTACTACGATAACCGCCCCACCGTTAACGTATCCCCGGAAAGTGTCCTGCCGCTGGATGACAGCGTGGGCTTCAATCCGGCCCTGGCGCCCGTCAAGGAGCTGTACGACCGGGGCGACGTGGCCGTGGTCCACGGCGTGGGCTACGCCAACCCCAACCGCTCCCACTTCCGCTCCATGGACATCTGGCACACCTGCGAGCCCGACAAGATTGGCACCGAGGGCTGGCTTGGCAAGGTCATCCGCGACCTGGACCCCCGCAGCGAAAACGTGCTCACCGGCGTTAACTTTGGCCGCGGCCTGCCCCGGGCCATGGCCCTGCCCGGCGTGCCGGTGGCGTCGGTGGCGGCCCTGGAAGGTTACGGCCTGCTCACCTCCATCCCCCAGCAGGAGGCCCGCGCCCGGGCCCTGGACGTCTTTGCCCGCATGTACGCGCCGGCCATGGGTACCGGCCCCACCATGGACTACCTGGGCCAGACGGGGCTGGACGCCCTGAAGGGCGCGGACATCCTCCGCACCGCGCCGGAAAACTACCAGTCAACGGTGGAATACGGCGAGAGCGCCATCGCCCAGAACCTGAAGGCCATTTCCCAGGTGCTGCTGGCCGACGTGGGGACGCGGGTTTTCTATACCCAGCACGGCGGCTACGACACCCACGCCGCCGAGATGGCCGTCCACACCCAGTTGTGGACCGACCTATCCGGCGCCATTTCCTGCTTCTTCGCCGACCTGCGGGAACACCAGGTGGAAGACCGGGTGGTGATGCTGGTCTTCACCGAGTTCGGCCGGCGGGTGAAGGACAACGGCTCCGGCAGCGACCACGGTTCCGGCGGCCTGTCCATGGTCATGGGCGCCCCGGTCAAGGGAGGCCAGTACAACGAACTCCCCTCCCTGCGCGAGGAAGACCTGCTGGAAGGAGACCTGCACTTCAACTACGACTACCGCGGCCTCTACGCCACCCTGGTAGAACGCTGGCTGGGCCTGGACGCGAAAACGGTGGTAGGCGGCAACTATGAGCAGGTTGCGGTGGTGTAGAGGGTTAGGCGAATAGCTTTGCCAACCAATTGACGAAGGATTGGCAAAGGGGGCCGGTGGGTTCCAGGTCATTTGCGTTTATGGCCGCACCCATCCTGGAAGGCTCCCTCCTGGTTGCCAGCCAAGCGTAGAGCTTGGCCTTGTCTGTCTTTTCCGGCGAGAACTTTCTGTCTGGCGTCGAGATACTTTCGATGTAGCTTTGGGATGACGGCCAGATAGAATCTTCGTCGGGCATCATTTGCAGTACAAAGTCCTCAAGTTCTCCGGGCGATGCGTTGTCAGGCATAACCCAGATTCCGGTGCGAGGCCAATCTTCCGTTTCTATGATGGTACCGTCAGGCTTGGGAGACGCGGGAACTTGGATTTCAGTAGGAAATGCATCCCTTAATTCGTTCCATCGGTCTTCCGAGCCGCTGTCGGCATCCACAAGAATGCCCACGACCTCCCTCCCCGAACCACGTAGTTCCGTTTCAATGGCGTCCCTTACTTGGGTGAAGTTTCCCTTTTCCGAAACCAGAAATGTTGTTCCTTGTAGTTTCAAGGAAACGTTTATGATGTAATCTGATTGGTGAACCGAAAAGAGCGCGGGGGCCCGTCGACATATGTTAGAAATGACGTGCTTGTCGTCCTGCCCCTCAACCAAGAGAATTCTATTGAAGTCCTGGGCAGATTCCACCACTCTACCTCACCTCGATTCTCTGGCGGGCTGCGACCTGCATGCTTTTCTCTGTATATTCCACGGCGCGCAGGTGGTCGCCATTCCGATCGATGCGATAAAGAACTCCCTCCGCTTCTTCTGACTCAGTCGTTGCTTGACTGAACCCGACTATGCAATCCCAGCTGTGGGTGGTGGCGATGACCTGGACGTCGTTTTTTTGGGCAGTCTGGATAACCATTTTCCAGAAGTCATGCTGCCGGCGGTAGTGGATGCCGTTTTCCACCTCGTCCAACAGTAGCAGTCCGTCTGAACTATTGGCCAGAGCCAATGCCACGCAGTACATCCGCACCGCGCCTTCACCCAGGCTCCGCAGAGGAATGCGGTCGCCCAACCCTTTTACCCTAACCAACATACGTCGCCCGGTGCGACCTCCGGAAGCCGGGTCATCCACCACTACGGCTTGTTCCACCGAATCACCGTAAATCAGACGCAACGCTTGCAGGGCGCCGGTTTCGGCTTCGGTAAGAGCTATGCTGCTCCAGAAATCGGCTAGAGTTGCGTTGCCGGGCACAGTTGGCCCAAGAATATGGCAGGGGATTTCCGCCGCATTCTCCGATTCCCTATGCGCCAGCTTCCGAAATGCAGGACGCCCCTTTCCCGAACGGAAGTCCATCTCTACCTTTCCGGCAAAGTCAGGCAGAGACACCTTAAGCAAAACCTCGCCATCTTCTACAGACAGGTCGCTTTCTGACCAACGTTGCCTAGACAACCCGGGACCAGGCTTAATGCAGAGGCCGGGACTGGCCTCTCCTGGAGATATGACCAAGGAGGAACCGGACTTGGGCTGCCTGCCGAAAAACAGGGCCTCGAAATCCGGCATAGAAACTGGGCTATCGTCATCGTCGCTGATAACAGTTCTCTCATCCCTGTCCTGCAACAGTCGCCGGATAATTGGATAGCAATTGCTCTGAGCGGCATAAAGGCGGGCAGCGTCTAGCACGGAGGACTTGCCCACCCCGTTCTCCCCGGCCAGCAAGGTTACCCGGCCCAATCTGGGGATTGTAAGGTTCTTGATACCGCGAAAGCCCTGAATGGCCAGGGCGGGGAGGTGCAGTGTTTTTTCAGAGGGTTTTGCAGACATATTGGCCCCTTTGATCCCGACCAGGTAGCGAGAATGATTGGGAGGCTCTTCCAAGTCTAGCAATAGCCTCATTTTCCCGCAATCAAGCGAAATGGAACATCAGGGCAAACTTGGTCTATTTCTGACAAGCAATCAAGTTGTCCAGTTATTGCCAGGATTGTGTTGCGGTTTCCGTGAACCGCAATTTATACGAAAAGTGCTGCTCTGAACCCTATTTTATTGCATATATTGACAATTTTGGCTTATAAGGCATATATTCCCTCGATAATTGCCTCCCATTGTTGCCCTTTTGCTTTCACACCCGGTTACCGCATTAAACGCAAGGAGGTGTACTGACTGGACGGTTTCTGTCAAAACCTGGGACCCACTATGGGGACATTCGTACCTTTATCTTGAAAGTTTGAACCTGGAGGATGAAACCATGTCCTACCACAGGTGGAACCCATCCCTTAAGGAACCCAGGATGCTCTTGTACGTGCCGGTGCTATTGGTCTTGCTGCTGGCTGCCGTAGCCTGCGGCGCCGCGGCCACCGCCACCCCGGCTCCCACCGCTGCGCCGGCTCCCACTGCCGAACCGCCCCCGGCCATGGCAGAGCCTACCGCCGTGCCCGAAGCTATGGCGCAGCCGGCCGATGAGATGATGGCCAAGCCCGAAACGGGCGCCATGGCCTTTGCCGATTACTGGAAACCCCCCACTGACTACTACGGCGACCCCGTTTACGGCGGCGTTCTCCGCGTCAACTACGAAGACCCGCTGGAGCACGCCAACGACTGGGGCGCCGCCACCGGCGCTTCCTCCCGGTACCGCGGCCCCACCGGCGCCGTGCTGGTAATGGAAAACCCCTACGACGCCGGCGCGCCGGTAATACCCGACCTGGCCAGCCACTGGGATGTCCACGAAGGTCTGGACGGGGTAACCTTCTACTTCCGCGAAGGCACCAACTGGCATAACGGCGAGCCCTTCGTTTGCGAGGACGCCCGCTTCTCCTTCGAGACCATGGGCACCGGAGAGGGCCTCACCGCCAGCTACATGAAGAGCCGCTTGGCTAACCTGGTTCTCGATGAAATGTCGTGCCTGGACGATATGACCCTCGAAATCAACTTCAGCGGCCCCACCGGCATCCCCTTGCTCAATATCTCCAATCGCCGGGCCATAGTATTCAATAAGGCCTGGTTCGAGGCCGGTGGCGAAGAGGCCATGTTCCAGGATGTAACCATGGGCATTGGCCCCTACAAGTGGATGGAAGGGCAGACCGTCGGCCATGACGAGCAGCACTTCGAGAGGAACGACGACTACTTTATCCCCGAACTGCCCTACGTGGATGAACTGGTTATCTTCGGAATCCTGGACGAGTCCACCCAGCAGGCCACCCAGTTGGCCCACCAGACCGACTGGCACTGGGTCCGGAACTGGGGCCAGTACCAGGCCTACGTGGACCACGACCAGATTATCACCGTCATCCGGGCCACCCGGGGCAACTTCCGCCTGTGGATTAACGCCCGCACCGCCCCCTTCGACAACGTGAATGTGCGCCAGGCCATCGTGATGGGTATTGACCGGAACGCTGCTATCACGGTTCTCCAGGATGGGCACGGAGCGTGGGGCGGGTTCGGCTACGCCCCCGGCAGCCCCTGGGAACTTCCGCAGGAACAGCTTTGCTCCGTTCCCGGCTGGTGCGTCTCCGACGACATGGAAGCCACCCGCGCCGAAGCCAAGGCTATCCTGGAGGAGGCTGGCTTTGACTTTGAGCAGACCTACCTCTTCACCGTGGAGTCGGACGCCCAGGTGCAGGCGAGGGCCACCTTCCTGCAGGAACAATTGCGCCTGATGGGGATCAAGACCGACTTCGACCTGGTCGAGACCATAGCATACCGCGAACAGGAACAAAGCGGCACCTGGGGCACTTTCAAGCCCGGCAACAGCACGGTGACCAATGACGACCCCAACGCCGGCGTGGCGACTTTCTTGCGCTGCGACTCCACCGGCAACCACTGGACTCCTAACGGGCCCTGTGACGAGAGCATAGTTGCCCTGCTGGACCAGGCCCAGGTTGAACTGGACCACGATAAGCGGTTGGACCTGGCCCACCAGATTGAACTGGCTGCTATGAAGCAGTACAGCTCCTTCCCGGTTTACTGGGAGCAGGAAGCGGCAGCCTTCTGGCCCGAGGTCAGGGGCTATGCCCACTTCCCCGCGCCCTTCGGCTCCTACCGTAAGTTCATGCACATGTGGATAGACCCCGCCCACATGGACGACACCGGCAACGCCGGCCAGACCATGGGAGTGCCTGGCGGAATTTAATTTCGCTAATCGGGTCGAATACCAACAGGCCAGGTTTCGGGCCACTCCCCAACATCGGGGGGTGGCCCGAATCATGTATGGGTATAGCCGCAAGTCTTAGGAAGCACTTCCGCGTAACCCGTATTGGCTTGGCGCCAACCAGGTTTGCCTCCCTTACGCTAATATACTTTTTGGCTCTATAGTATAATAATGCAAGTTGTTAATATACTTTAGTATATTAGCGAAGGAGTTTCGGTTGCGGCCTGAGGACTTCAGCGACGATTATCCAGGTCAGTTGGTGCAGGTGAGGGATAGCCTGGCTGGTGAGTTCTGGGCCTTTGTGCCCGATCCCTTGCCGCCTCCCCTGGATTTTGACATTGAGACGGTTAACCGCCTCTCTTCAGCCGAGCGCGCACTGGGGGAATTGAACGGCATAGGTCAAATGTTGCCCAACCCTCACTTGTTGACGGGTCCGTTCCTTAGGCGCGAGGCTGTTTCGTCCAGCCGCATAGAAGGCACAGTTACGGATTTTGGACAATTATTGCTATTCGAAGCCTCACCAACGAACCAGTTTGCAACCCCCGACGCCCAGGAAGTCGTAAACTATGTTCGAGCCCTGGAATATGGATTAGAACAACTGAAAACCTCGCCAGTATCCCTCCGTTTGCTATGCCAGGTTCACGAGTACTTGTTTAGCGGAGTTCGGGGACAAGAAACCCATCCAGGTCAATTCCGAACGGTACAGAACCGCATCGGCCGGCGTGGGCAATCATTTGCTGATTCCAGGTATGTTCCTACACCGGTATCCGGTATGCACCCAGCCCTTGCTGACTTCGAGGAATTCATTCAAGCCTCTGACAATACTCCATTCCTCATACGGCTGGCCCTCGCCCATTATCAATTCGAGGCGATCCATCCCTTCGTAGATGGCAATGGCAGAGTTGGACGCCTGATGATATCAATGTTACTCTGCGAACGCCGGTATCTTTTCCAACCGCTTTTGTATCTCAGTTCATTCTTCGAGAAGAACCGTGGCGAATACATGGAACTCCTGCTCAGGGTCAGCCAACAGGGGGACTGGAAATCCTGGATAGATTTCTTTCTGGAGGGAGTAGCTGAGCAATCCCTGGATGCCATTGCCCGTTCCCAAAGGCTCCTCGCCCTGAGGCAGGAATACCGTGACCGAATGAAAGGTGGCCGCACGTCCGCTACTTCCTTCCGATTGGTTGACGAGCTTTTTGCTACGCCGGCCATCACTGCGTCTCATGTACGCCGGGTGCTGGAAGTTACGCCAGTTAGCGCGCAGAGAGCCATCGAGAGACTGGAAGAGGCAGGAATAGTAAGAGAAGCAACGGGCCGGAGAAGAGACCGTGTCTATATGGCCCCAGAAGTCTTTGCTATCTTGGACGGTGAATAATTCCCCCGGAGGTGTCCCCATGCGTACTGTTGACCTTATTGCCGACATTCTCAAGCGGGAGGGCGTGCAGAACCTTTGCTGCTTTCCCACAACCCCTGTGCTGGAGGCCTCGGCCGTGGCCGGCATCCGGCCCGTCATCAGCCGCCAGGAGCGGGTGGGCGTGGGCATCGCCGATGGCTACAGCCGCGTCACCTACGGCAACCCCATGGGCGTATTCGCCATGCAGTACGGCCCCGGCGCCGAAAACGCCTTTTCCGGCGTCGCCACCGCCTACTCCGACTCCACGCCCATCCTCATCCTGGCCTCGGGCCACCCCATGGACCGGCAGGGAATCCTGCCCCTGTTCAGCTCCATGACCAGCTTTGCCGCCGTTACCAAGTACATCGAGCAGCTGAACAGTCCCAACCGCACCGCTGAGACCATGCGGCGGGCCTTCGCCGCCCTGCGCCAGGGCCGCCCGGGTCCGGTGCTGGTGGAAATCCCCAGCGACGTGGCCCTGGGCGAGGTGGACGAGTCGGCTGCCGCCTACAGTCCCTTGAAACCCCTGCCCTTCCCGGGCAACCCGGCCGACATTGAAGCGGCGGCCCGTGCCCTGTGCAACGCTACCGCGCCGGTGATTCACGCCGGCCAGGGTGTCCTCTACGCCGGGGCATCAGGGGAGTTGCTGGAACTGGCCGAATTGCTCCAGGTTCCGGTTATGAGCAGCCTGGCCGGCAAGAGCGTCTTCCCCGAGGTGCATCCCCTGGCCCTGGGCAGCGCCAGCGGCGTAATGTCCGGTCCCGTCCATAACTACATGCGCCGGGCCGACCTGGTGCTGGGCGTGGGGTGCAGCTTCACCAAGCACGTCCGCTACATCAACATCCCCGCCGGCAAGACCATCATCCAGATAACCAACGACCCCCGCGACCTGAACAAGGACTACCAGGTGGACATTCCCATCATGGCCGACGCCAGGCTGGCCCTGCGCCAGTTAATCGAAGCCTGCCGCGACATCGTGGGCGACTCCCGCAAGGATGACCCGTCCACCGCAACGGCCATAATGAACGAACGCGACGTTTGGCTGCGCCCGTGGATTCCCAAGCTGACCAGCGAGCAGCGGCCCATCAATCCCTACCGGGTCTTCTGGGACTTCATGAAGGCCATTCCGCCCGAGGACGCCATAGTAACCCACGATTCGGGCAGCCCGCGGGACGAACTGCTGCCCTTCTACCGTTCCAACGGCCCCGGCAGCTACCTGGGCTGGGGCAAGTCCCACGGCCTCGGTACCGGCCTGGGCCTGATTATCGGCGCCAAGCTGGCCCAACCCGACAAGGTGTGCGTCAACTTCATGGGCGACGCCGCCTTCGGCATGACGGGCCTGGACTTTGAGACGGCGGTGCGCAGCAACCTGCCCATCATTACCGTAGTGCTCAACAACTCCAGCATGGGCGCCGAGGTAACGGCCATGGCCGCATCCCACGAGCTTTACAACACCCGGGACCTGGGCGGCAACTACGCCGGCATGGGCCGCGAAATGGGCGGCTATAGCGAGCGCATCGAAGACCCGGCGGAAATCGTCCCCGCCTTCCAGCGCGCCCGCCGCAAGACCGAGGAGGGCGAGTCCGTCCTGTTGGAGTTCATTACCGCCGTGGAAACCGACGTTTCCCACCGAAGACCCTTCTAGCCGCACAAACAAGGTAGGGGCAACCCTTGTGGTTGCCCAGTCCCAAAGAGCAACTATACGAGGGACAAAGAGGTGCAACCATGGAATTTGAAGACATTCGTTCCTTCCTGGAAACCAACCACCGGGCCATTGTGCAGACCATCCGCCCCCGCGGCGCGGTCCACGCCAGCGCGGTGGTGTGCGGGGCCTACCAGGGCTACATGGCCCTGGCGTCGGTCTATCCCCGCTCGCAGAAGGTCCGCAACCTGCGCCGCAATCCCCAGTGTACCGTCCTGTGCATAACCCCCGACTGGCGCACCTACGTGGTGGTGGAGGGCAAGGCCGAGCTGAAAGGAGCCTTCAACACCGACGCCGAGGAACTGCGCCTGCTGCTGCGCGACATATTCCGGGCCTGCAGCGGCAGCGAGCACCCCGACTGGGAGGAGTACGACGAGGCCATGGTAAAACAGGACTCAGTAGCCATCCTGGTAACCCCGGAAACGGTTTATGGGAAACTGACGTAGGGGAGGAAGTTATGGTGTACCGTTCCGGCTATTGACTTGTGGAGTCCTGAATTGGTCTAGGATCCATCAGCTTGTCGGTGGCTGCCGGAAAGACGGGTCAAAAAGGAATTGATGGGCAGGAGACTCGATAACCGTTAATCCCAGGGCAGTTGCGTCTCAATTGAAGCTGTACACCCTAGCCAAAAATCATGTCGCCCCGAGCCCTTCGGCTTTGCTCAAGATAAACTTTGCCGAAGGGCCTGAAATCCATCCCCCAAGCCCGGTTGCGGGTCCGAATGTTGGTTTATGGGAGCGAGTTTAGGTTCTTCACTCCGTTCAGAATGACAGTTATGGCCGTTCAAGGCAACATTTCGTTAAGGCGCAATTGCCCTGCCGTTATTCCGGGTTTAAATAAGGTTAGCCGTATAAATGTGTTAAGGTAGTCTCTTGGCTCAGGAAATGGAAGCAGATGGAGACCGCCGGGCGTCTTTTGGAAATGTCTCAAAACGTGCTCCATTAGTACCAAAACCCTCTCGACAGGTTCGGGATTAGCGGATTTTCCAGTTAATATCGCCCGTGGTGAGCTTGTTGAACCACCTCTTGAGATTATCTCATAGGAGCAGGGCACCAAATGACCACCAGGAAACGCAGTACAGTTGCCGCCACAAGGCCCGATTCCTACCGGTTCCCGGATATACCGGAGCCGCCGGATCGCAACCCGGAAGACATGACCAGCTTTACCCACCTGGCAAAGACCGGCATAATCGAGCCTCTGATGCTGCACTTCGGCAATCCGCCGGACCTGTTGATCGAAGGAGAACGGTTCATCGCCGCCCTGCCCAACCTGCCGGCCGGTGAGCGGCGGTTCCCCGACCTGCTGATTGCCTTCAATGCCAACCCGGACCTGTACAAGAGCAACAACGGCTACGTGGTGTCCGCACAGGGAAAGGCGCCGGAGTTTGTATTGGAAATAGCCTCGCCCACCACTCGCGAAAATGACAATGGCGAGAAGCGCCGCTTCTACGCCAGCCTGGGCGTGCTGGAATACTGGCGGTTTGACGAGGAGGATTCCCAGGCGTCGGTGAAGCTGGCGGGCGAGAGGTTGGAGAACGGGGAGTACACTCCGCTGGAGGTTGTGCCGCTGGAAGGGGGCGTGCTGGAGGGATATAGTCCGGCGCTGAACCTGTGCCTGCGGTGGGAACAAGGAACGCTGCAATGGTACGACCCGGAGGGGCAGGCATATATTGCGACGGCGGCAGTCGAGCGGGAGTACCGACAAGCTGCCGAGGTCCGGGCTGACCAGGAGCGGCAACAGCGGGAGGCTGCCGAGTCCCGGGTGCGAGAGCTGGAGTCGGAAATCCGCCAATTGCGGGGCGAAGGTTAAGGCCGAAATGTCCGCCGAAGCACCCAAATTCCAGGCGCGCCGCTTCCTCCTCGGCCTGGCCGGCTGTGTTTTTGTGGCTGCCGTCGTCCTGGGCGTGGGTGGACTCATTATCCTGGGTACCCGTACCGGGGCTTACCTGAATTTGGAACAGACACTGGAGCGATTCATTGGCAGTTAACACGGCAAGCGGCCTGGGCGGCAGCCAACCCGGCTACCGGCGGGGCGGCCCCTTCATCCTGGCCAACCTGTCCATCGGCCATGGTTTCACCCACTGGTACGGGCAGAGCGTTGTCGTTCTGCTGCCGGTAATCCAGGCATCCCTGGCCCTTACCAACTTCCAGTTTGGCGCGCTGATTGCCATCCTCAACGTCAGCGCCGGCATCGCCAACATCCCCACCGGATTTGTGGTAGACATTTTCCGCCGCAGTTGGGGAATGCTGCTGGTCGCCTGCATGGTGGTCGCCGCCCTGGGCTACGGGCTTGTGGCCGTATCGCCCGGGTTCCTGCTGCTGGCGGTGGCCTTCCTGCTGCTGCCCCTTTCCGGCACCGTGTGGCACATGCCCGCCATTGCCGCCATCTCCCAGCGGTTTCCCCTGCGGCGAGGCTTCGGCCTGTCCATCCACGGCGTCGGCGGCCAGGTTGGCGACAGCATCGGCCCCCTGATTGTCGGCGCCCTCCTCACCGTATTTGCGGGAGCCTGGCGACCCGTGGCCCTCGTCTATGTATTCCCCGCCCTCCTGATGACCGCCGTGGTTTTCTGGTCCCTGTACCGCCTCGGCGGCGATGCCCAGGAGGCAGGACAGAACACCCTGATTGGACAAAGGTTCCGGGATGCTGGCCGGTTGCTGCGCAATCCCGCCATCCTTTCCCTGGTGCTGGTAAGCAGCCTGAGGGACATGGGCGCCAGCACCCTCATGTTCTGGCTGGCCAAGTACCTGCACGACCCTGTCGCCGACGGCGGGCTGGAATTCTCCTCCTTCATGGTGGGGCTTCACCTCACCTTGCTGCTGGTCCTGGGCGTGGTGTCGTCTCCCATTGCCGGCCTGCTCTCCGACCGGTTTGGCCGCAAGCTGATACTCATTCCCTGCCTTACTGCGGTGGGGTTGTTGTCGCTGGCCATCGAGCCGGTGGGGGCGGGCCTTCTCTTGATTGTCATAGTCCTGGCCATCGGGCTCTTCAGTTCCTCCATGAACCAGATACTCCAGGCCACGGTGCTGGACCAGATTGGCCGGGGCACCGAGGGAGTGACCATGGGCATCGTCATGGGGGCTAACAGCGTCCTCAGCGGGGTTGCCCCCCTGTTGGCGGCCGTGGTGGTCAACAATTACGGCATCGGGTCTGTATTCATCTATGCCGCCGTGCTGTGGGTGGCCGGCGCGGCCATCCTGGCCTTCACTCCCCTCCGTCCGCCGCCGGGCGTGCCTGCCAATGCGGGTTAGGCTTTACCCGCCCCGCGGCGCCTTCAATGATTTTCCATAGTCCCCCTGGGCAATTGCACTAGGGCGTGTCGTCAAATGCACCGTCATTCCTGCGAAGGCAGGAATCTCAACTACTGCCGGTCGAGGTTCCCGCCTTCGCGGGAACGACGAAAGGGGATGCTAGGAAGCCCCCACATTCAATTTGACGACACCCCCTAAAAGCTTGTCGTAACATGCGCAAGGTTCTTCAACTGGAAATGGATGTCACCCTGAGCTTGCCGAAGGGTCTAAAGTCCTGGCAGGAAACCAAGACCCGGAAACCGAAACCAGGCTCCACGGTTGGGGGGCTGGGCAGGAGTTTAGATGCTTCGGCTTCGCTCAGCATGACATTTCTCTATAATGCAATCGTCCTGCAATAGCCCCCCTAATCCCCGAAAATCCCGCATCCTTTGGGAACCTTTCCGGCTGCCGGGTCGTCAATATAATTAAATGGCATTGCATATCCCTTATTTGATTTTTGACGAGGAGGCGCCGGTGTGAAATACACGATTGTTGGCAAATGGCTGGTTGGGTTTGCCCTGTTGGGCTGCATGGCGGCGCTGGCGGCCTGCCAGGGAGGCTCCGGCGCTTCAACGGATGCGCCCAACGCCACCGTTACGACGGAGGTGGTATCGGGCGCCAGGCCCAACGCCGCGGTGTCCGGCTCCGTCACCTACCGCGAGCGGCTGGCCCTTTCCCCCGGGGCCAGGCTGGAGGTGGAACTGCGGGATACCTCCTACCAGGATGCGGCCGCGCCCCTCATCGCCCGACAGGTAATCGAGAATCCGGGCCAGGTGCCCATTAAATTCAAGGTTGAGTACAACAAGGACGACATAGACCCTCGCAGCATCTACTCCATCCAGTCAAGCATCATCGAGTCCGACGGGCGGCTGGCCTTCATCAACGACACGGCCTATGATGTCATTACCGGCGGCAACCCGCGCGAGGTGGACATGGTCCTGGTTATGGTCCAGCCCCCGCCGCCCGCCGCGGGCCAGGAGGCGGTGGACCCCAACGACTGGGTAGCCGCCCCGTATCCCATCACGGGAGCCGAAATGCTGCCGCCCCACGAGGGTGATTTCCTGCGGGTCTTCTTCCTGCAGTCCAACCTGGAAAACTGCTCCAGGCTCCGTGAACATTCCTTTGAGATTGACGGGAACGATATCCGGGTCAGTCTTACCCACAATGTCCCGCCGCCAGCGCCCTGGGCGGTCCCCTGCGATGAACAACTGGTTGAACTGGACGAGTTCATTGACCTGACCGGGCAATTGACCCGGGGCGAAGTGTACCGGGTCCTGGTCAACGACCGGGTGACCTCCACCTTCAGCAGGCCCCATCCCGACTTTCCCTTCTCCGCCCTGTTCCCGACCGACGTGCCTGAGGTGGAACTCCAGGTGATGGAGAGTTCTCCGCCCCGCTACAGCCTGCTGATTTCCTACGGCATACCTTCGGGAAGCGGGTGCTCAAGGGAGAATGGCTATTCCTCCAGGCTGGCCGATGGCGACACCATAGACATACAACTCACCTACCACGGCGTGGTGCCGGGAGAAGAGGCCATCGCCTGCACCGCCGACTACCCCACCGGGCAGGTTACGGTACCGCTGGGATTCGACTTTGAACCGGGGCAGGAGTACACCGTCCGGGTGAATGGAGAGGAAAGGGAGACCTTCGTGGCGCAATAGTCGGGCCCTCCGGCCGCCGCCTCGTCGCTGGGAGGAATTTCCTGCGTTGGGTAGGGGCGATTCGCGAATCGCCCCTACGGTGGGCGAGTGTCCCACCATCCTAACCTCGCTCCACCGAGGGGGAAAGGACTTGTTCAGACCGTCCCATTTAGGGACGGTCTGAAGGGGACGGTCTAAAGGGTCCCGTGCAAAGGGTGCGGGCCGAAAAGAAGATTCACTGGCGGAAGGGCGCCGTCCCTAAAGCTCCGGCAGCGTTGGCCCCGCCTCCCGCAGCCTGCGGCGTCTCTCCTTCACGTCGGGCAGGTGTTCCTCCACCAGCCCCCAGAAGTCGGCCGAGTGGTTCATGTGGGTCAGGTGGGCCAGTTCGTGTACCACCACGTACTCGGTCAAAGCCGGTTCCAGCATCGCCAGCCGCCAGTTGAAGCGCAAAACCCCGTCGCTGGAACAGCTTCCCCATCGCCGCCTCTGGTTGCGAATCCGCACCGTGGGAGCTCCTCCCCTGCCCAGGACGGGCCACCAACGGCCGATATGCGCCCACACCTGCTCCTCGGCCCGCTCGCCGTACCAGTCGGCCACCGCCTTGCCCAACCGGTCATGCTGCTCCCCTTCCGGCAGGCCCATTGGCATCGCGATTTTCAAGGTGCCCCGCTCCAGCGCCAGCTCGGGCGAACCCGTGGGAGTCGCGACGACTCCCTGCACCCACAGGGTCACCGCGCCGCCGAGATAGGGCAGTTTTTCACCCGATAGCAGGCTGGGAGCGGTAGGCTCTTGCGGCTCCAGGCTCAGCTTGGAGAGTATCCATGCCGCCTTTTGCAGCACCATCTCCTCGGCCTGCCGGTTGGTGGTGCGGTAAGGCACGGCCACCAGCACCAGGCCCGATTTGACGGAAATCTGGTACGTCTTCCGGCGCCGCCGGCTGCGTCGTACCCGGTATTCAATCCAGGAATCGCCCGCCCGCACCCGCCGCAAAGGACCGTCGGCCGGATCATTCCCCCCGCTGGCGGCGGCAACCCCGCCAACAAGCGGGACTGCAACCCTGCCCGTCACCCCGGCCGCAGCCTCGGCGCCGGCCCCGGCCCGGTAGTCCGGGGCTGCTTGTGAACGCTGGCGCCGAGGCCGGTTGAACATCTGCAAGTTCCTTTTCGGGCAATCCAAAGCTGCCAACAATTATTTCAAGGCCGGCCCCACGATGCAACGGGTAAAGCGACAACCGTTCAAAGTTAAAAGGAGCAGGCCCGCTCCGCAGCCGTCTTCCCGGCGAAGGCCCGTATCTGCCCCAATACCAGGGCGTAATGCGCATTAGTCCATCTCCCCTCTCCCTCTGGGAGAGGGGCCGGGGGTGAGGGCAGCCGCCCTAGTGGTCCGACAACTTTGAAATGATGGGTGAAATTGCTTTTCCCCGTCGTTCCGGCGAAGGCCGGAACCCAGGAGTCCTGAAGGTAAGGAACCAGGTCCGGCGCTAACCTTATTGGATTCTGATTGGACTCTGGCCTTCGCCAGAATGACGGGTTTCGATAGTTACCCGTCATTCCTAAGTGGTTGAACCACCAGGGCGTGTCGTCAAAAGCGCCGTCTTTCCTGCGAAGGCAGGAATCTCGACCCCAGCCGGTCCACCTTCCCACCTTCTCGGGAAAGACGAAATGGTACGTCCTAAGACTTTTACCCTAAATCTAACGGCAGGCCCTAAACCAATACCAGGGCCTAATGCGCATTAGTCCATCTCCCCTCTCTCTCTGGGAGAGGGGCCGGGGGTGAGGGCAGCCCGCATAACCCTGCACAGCCGCGCCGCGCCGCCCGCCGTTGATACCCGTGGGCAAGAATGTTATTCTGGAAAAACTGGCAACGGCGGTGGTGGTGGCCTATTTTCTTGGACGGTTCGCAGCTAACCCGGCAAGTCCTTCAACCTGGCTGGCGCTTCTTGCGGCGGCGGGGCTGTTCGTTGCCCTGGCCGGCTGCGGCAACCTGCCCTCCCTCAACCCGGAGCCTACCCTCGGTCACGGTACTGCAGCTACTGCGGCTGCCGCCCGGGCCGCCGATGGCTCCCGCGTACCCGCCGTTTCTGCCGCACCCACCCTGCCCTCTGCACAATCACAGCCGGGCCCAGGAGTCTCTTCCAGCGTGAATAACGTGAGCGTTGATCGCATCGCCTATATCGGCCCCTACGGTGATCTGTTCACAATCAGCCCGGACGGCGGCCAGCAGCGGCGGCTTACCGGAATCAGCCGAGTCCGGTCGGCGCCCGCTGAACCCGGCGAAGGGTCCGACCCGTCGGCCCGCCCAGGCGACGCCGCCTTCCACACCGTCCAGGACCTGGACTTCAGCGAGACCCATGCCTGGCCCACCTGGTCGCCCGACGGCTCGCAACTGGCCGTGTCCCGGGTCCAGCTTACTCCCAACCGTTCCCTGGATGTTTCGGTGCAGGTGATTGATGCCGCCACCGGGGTCAACCGGGTTGTTTACCAGAACGACGTGCCCGCCCTGGTTGCCGACGGCGCCCCCCACTACCTGTACTGGTCTCCCGATGGCGAGTATTTGTCCTTTCTGGCCACCACCCGCCAGGGACTTACCCTGTTTGCCGTAAACCCCGGCAGCAACGAAGGCGCAGTAGTCCTGGAGCGGGGAGCGCCCCTGTACTTCAGCTGGGACGGTGGCGGGCAGTCGCTGATTATTCACTCCCGGGAAGAAGTCAAGCTGCTGGACCGGCCCCTGAGCCCGGAGAGGTCGGTGCTGGTGGCCAACTCCGCCGGCTTTCGCACTCCCGCCCTGGCTCCCGACGGCGGGAGTTGGGCCCTGGCCTCCGGCGACCCCGCCGACAGCTTCATCAGCTTGAGCAACCGGTCCGCCCCGGCGACTCCGACGCGCCTGCTGGATACCGGCTCCCTGGTGGCCTTCATGTGGTCGCCCGACGGCCGCAGCCTGGCCGTGGCCGATAATCCCGACCCCCGGGGCCGCATTTTCCAGCGCATCCGGATAGTGTCCGCCGACGGCGCCCAGGTTCGCACCCTGGCCGAGGAGCCGCTGATTGCCTTCTACTGGGCGCCCACCGGCGAGCGTCTGGCCTGGGTGGGCGTTGACGCGGAAGACCAGGTCTTCCATTGGAAAGTAGCGCCCGTGCCGCCCGACCCCCCCGCTGCGACCGGCAGCGGGAATGAGGGCGCAGGGAATGAGGGCGCAGGGGTAGATGCCCGGGAGATTTTCCGGTTCAGGCCCAGCGGCGAAGTCTTCACCATGCTCAGTTTCTTCGACCAGTACGCCTACTCCCATTCCCCCTGGTCGCCCGACGGCACCCGGCTGGTGGTAGCCGGGTCCGAGGGCCCCGTGGCGGAGCGGCGCAACGGGCACACCCCGACCGGCTCCCGCATCTACGTCCTGGACGCCATCGGAGACACTCCCCCCGCCGAAATAGCCCAGGGCAACGTAGCCTTCTGGTCGTGGAACTAGCGACTCAACCGATTTGAAGTGATTGGTTGAGGATTAACCGTCATTCCTGCGAAGGCGGGAACCTCGACCGGGAGACAAGTTGCTAGCCCCCGCTCACCCTGAGCCTGTCGAAGGGCCGCCCATTCGCAGATTGATAATTTGATGGTTCGACAGGCTCACCACGAGCGGACTCTCAGGTTATCCATCATTCCAATAGCGTTGGGCCACTAGTAGGTCAACCACTTTGGAATGACGGGTAACTATCGAAACCCGTCATTCTGGCGCAGGCCAGAATCCAGGAAGGTTAGCGCCGGACATGGTTCCTTACCTTCAGGACTCCTGGGTTCC
>DAOUIY010000002.1:0-40685 GCA_034423215.1 Dehalococcoidia bacterium | reverse complement strand
AACCCGTCATTCTGGCGCAGGCCAGAATCCAGGAAGGTTAGCGCCGGACATGGTTCCTTACCTTCAGGACTTCTGGGTTCCGGCCTTCGCCGGAACGACGGAGAAAAGCAGTTTCAACTATCATTTCAAATATGTTGAACCACTAGGCAACCTGCCAAACCGCTTAACCCCGGCCCGCCTCAAAGGCGGCAATCTTGTCCTCCTGCTGCAGGGTCAGGCCAATATCGTCCAGCCCGTTCAGCAGGCAGTAACGCCGGAAGGAGTCCACGTCAAAGTCAACCACCAACTCTTCGTTGTCGTCCCAGATTCGCTGCGCCTCCAGGTCCACGTGCAGCCGAATGCCGGGGTTGTTCTGGGCCAGTTCCATGAACTGCTGCACCGTTTCTTCGGGCAGCCTTATGGGCAGCAGGCCGTTCTGGAAACAGTTGTTGAAGAAAATGTCGGCAAAGCTGGGCGCAATGACGCACCGAATGCCGTACTCGCCCAGGGCCCAGGGAGCGTGCTCCCTCGACGACCCGCAACCGAAATTGCGCCCGGCAATGAGAATGCTGGAGTTGGCGTAGTCGGGCTGGTTCAGCACAAACTCGGGCCGCTGGCTGCCATCCTCATTGAACCGCCAACGCTCGAAAAGGAACTGACCATACCCGGTCCGCCGGATGCTCTTCAGGTGAATTGCGGGAATTATCGCGTCAGTATCTACGTTGACCCGGTCCAGGGGAGCGGCAACGCCGTCAATTTTTACGAAAGGTTCCATCATCTACTCCCAGTCACCAAATCTCGACCATGTTCAATTCAAACCCCGGCAACTCCGGGTCGCCGGAAATCGTCGCCGGGCTATCCAGAATCTCAACCGGAACGCCCGGCCGGTAAACATGCACCTGTTTATTTATTGGGTCTATCAGCCAGCCCAGGCGGGCGCCATTCTCCAGGTATTCTTCCATCTTGCGTTGGACGTTGGCCAACCTGTCCCCGGGCGAACGCAGTTCTAGCACGAAGTCGGGGCACAGCGCTGGAAAAGAGCGTCTCTGCGACCTGGGCAGGGAATCCCGTTGGGCAACCCACTCTTGCACGCGCGCCCGCACCGTCCACGCCGCATCCGGCGCCAAAAGCGCCCCGTTGGGCAGGCGAAAACCGCCCGATGGGCCGGAAGCGACGCCCGTGCCATCCTCCCTGGCCCAGTTCGCCACCTGCCGTGCCATTTCCATTTCCTCTTCCATCCCGGGGTATCCCGTTGGCGGCATAATCACCAATTCCCCTTTCGCGGTCAGCTCCAGCTGCAGGTTGCCATTGTCGGCGCATATCTGCTCCAACTGCCGGTCGGTCAACTGGAGTGAGCTCAGGTCCAGCAACAGGGGATACGGCACTCCCGCCCAGGTCACTGCCGGGTCAGGCTCAAAGGTCTGATGTTCGGTTTCGGTAATTCTTACCGCCGGTTGCATCTTTGCCCTACCTTTTGATGCCCAGGATTGTTTCTACCACTCCCGAATATCAACAAAGTGGCCGGTTATGGCGGCGGCGGCGGCCATGGCCGGGCTCACCAGGTGGGTGCGGCCGCCCTTGCCCTGCCGGCCCTCAAAGTTCCTGTTGGAAGTCGAGGCGCACCTCTCGCCAGGGGACAGGATGTCCGGGTTCATGCCCAGGCACATGGAGCAACCGGCCACCCGCCAGTCCAGGCCGGCGTCGGTAAATATCCGGTCCAGGCCCTCGGCCTCGGCCTGCGCCTTCACCAGCGCCGAGCCGGGCACCACCATGGCGTAAACGTCGGGATGTACTTTGCGGCCCTTCACCACTTCGGCGGCGGCCCGCAGGTCCTCCAGCCGGGAATTGGTGCAGGCTCCAATGAAAACCCGGTCCAGCTTGATTTCCGAAATGGGCGTATCGGGTTCCAGGTCCATGTAGGCCAGGGCCCGCTCGGCGGCCTCCCTCTGGGCCGGCTCGTCGAATGACGCCGGGTCGGGTACGCGGTCGGTTACCTTGGCCACCATGCCCGGGTTGGTGCCCCAGGTAACGTAGGGTTCCAGCGAAGCGGCGTCTATCTCCACCAGCCGGTCGAACGCGGCGCCCTCGTCGGTGGGCAGCCGGCGCCATTCCTCTATAGCCTTTTCCAGCTCCTCCCCCTTGGGCGCAAACTGGCGGCCCGTGATGTATTCAAAGGTGGTCTCGTCCGGCGCGATCATGCCAGCCCTGGCGCCGCCTTCTATGCTCATGTTGCAGACGGTCATGCGGCCGTCCATGGACAGGGAGCGGATGGCCTCGCCGGTGTACTCAATAACGTGCCCCACCCCGCCGTTGACGCCAATGCGGCCGATGATGCCGAGAATCACGTCTTTTGCCACGACCCCGGGGGGCAACTGCCCGTTCACCCGAACTTCCATGGTATTGGGCTTGAACTGGCGAAGGGTCTGGGTGGCCAGCACGTGCTCGACCTCGGAAGTGCCAATGCCCAGGGCGAAGCAGCCCAACGCGCCGTGGGTGGAAGTGTGGCTGTCGCCGCAAACTACCGTCTTGCCGGGCAGGGTGTAGCCCAGGTCCGGGCCGATTACGTGGACGATGCCCTGGTAGGGACTGAACCGGTCAAACAGGGTAAGGCCAAACTCGCGGGTATTCTCCACCATGGCGTCCAGCTGATTCTTGGATATCTCATCCGTAATGGGCAGCGACAGGTCCCAGGTGGGGGTATTATGGTCAACCGTGGCGACGGTCAGGTCCGGACGCCGCACCTTGCGCCCCGCCATTCTCAGCCCCTCGAAGGCCTGGGGTGTCGTAACCTCGTGAATCAGGTGCAGGTCTATGTACAATACTGAGGGCTGCCCTGGCTCCTCGTGGACCACATGGGAGTCCCAAATCTTCTCGAACATCGTCTTTGGCGCCATAGAAAAGTCTCCCCCCGTTCCTTAAAATCAAGGCCTGCCTTACTCAATTGGGGCCCTTCCTGAACGTGGGCCATTATATCATTACGGCTTGAGGTTGACAGCCAACCGCTTTTCCCTCAAATTCGTTCAACAGCTTGTGGGTCTCTACTATAGTCATAGTACCGGGCGTGCCCAGGGGTAGGAGGATGGTGTGGGCATTAGAATAGGGGGATACTTCATCGAAACGAACTTCAGCGGCTTTGATGTCCTGGCGTCCATCCTGCTGGCCGGGTTGTGGTTCCTCGGAATCTTCGCCTTCCGCATGGGGCTGGCCTTCCTGGAGCTTCTGCCCGAACTGGGGTCCCTTTCGCCCGATGCCAGTCTGTCGCCGCAGGTTGAACTCCTGGTCTTTCAGCCAATATGGACCAGTCTGGTAGTGGCCCTCATCTTGGGCCCATTAACCCACTCGGTAATTTCCAGGGCAACCATAATCCGGGTTTACGTGGAGTCGGAGTTTATCGAAGCGCCCCACTCCGAACCGCCAGCCGAACCCGGCAACGAGCCTCGCGACCCGGGCAGCCACCCGTAGCCGCAAGTGAAACCCTCGGAGTCGCCTCTCACGCCAAAGGCACGTCAAGGCAACTGCGCTGAAAGGCTTGTCGTAACTTGCGCCAGCTTCTTCAACAGGAAGTGAATGAACAGGAAATGAATGTAGCCCCGAGCCTGCCGCAGGGCCTGAAATCCTGCCCCGTAGCCCGGTTACGGTTCCGAGAGTCGGTTAGTGGGCTGGATTACAGATTCATCACCCCGTTCCGAATGACAGTCTTTGACGTTCAAGACAAAACTGGTTAAGACTCAATCTCCCCACCGCCGGTTTCCCCTCTGCGAATCTCCTGCCCCCGTTATGCTAAACTAGCCCCATCAATCACTCCCGGATACAATTCCCATGCGCCAATCATAGAAAATATTCCGGAATACGGAGGCTCTCCCATGCCCAGCGCAGACGCCGTTGTTCTGCCGGAAAATGTCCGGCCCGTTCACTACCAGATTACCCTGCAGCCCGATATGGTCAATTTCACCTTTGACGGGCTGGAAGTAATTGACATTGACATCAAGGAAGCAACTTCCGAGATTGTCCTGAATGCCGCCGACCTGCGAGTGCCGTCGGCCATGCTTATCAGGGACGGCCAGTGGACCTATGCCCAGTCCATAACCCTGGACGAGGAGACCCAGACGGTCACCGTGTCCTTTGCCGAACCCGTGCCCCCTGGTCCCGCCCAACTGGACCTGCGTTTTGTAGGCGAGCTTAACGACAAGCTGCACGGCTTCTACCGCAGCCAGTACGTCAACCCGGAGGGCGAGGTCAGCTACCTGGCCACCACCCAGTTTGAGGCCACCGACGCCCGACGAGCCTTCCCCTGCTGGGACGAACCGGCCTGCAAGGCCACCTTCCAGTTGACCCTCAACATACCCGCCAACATGGTGGCCGTCTCAAACACGCCGATACTGGAGCAGGCCGGTCTGGACGCCGGTTTCAAGTCCATAATGTTTGGCCGCACCCCCATTATGTCCACCTACCTGATGGCCTTCGTCATCGGAGACCTCAGCTACATCCAGCAGGAGGCGGTCAACAACACAACTGTCGGCGTCTGGACCACCCGGGGCAAGGAGGAGCAGGGCCGCTTTGCCCTGGAAACCTCGGCCCGGATGCTCTCCTTCTTCAACGACTACTTCGGCATTCCCTACCCGCTGGAAAAGCTGGACCACATCGCCATACCGGATTTCGCCGCCGGCGCCATGGAAAACTGGGGCTGCATAACCTACCGGGAAACCGCCCTGCTGGTGGACCAGGCCAACTCCTCCGCCGGAACCCGGCAGCGGGTGGCGGAAGTAGTCGCCCACGAGATGGCCCACATGTGGTTCGGTGACCTGGTTACCATGGACTGGTGGGATGACCTTTGGCTCAACGAGAGCTTCGCGTCATGGATGGGCACCAAGGCGGTGGACTGGGCCTTCCCGGAGTGGGAAATGTGGACCCAGTTCGTCAACATGGATACCAACCGGGCCCTCAGCCTCGACGGCCTGAAAAACTCCCATCCCATCGAGCAGGAAGTGAAGGACCCGGCGGAGATAAGCCAGCTTTTCGACGCCATCAGCTACAGCAAGGGCGCCTCCGTTATCCGGATGTTAGAGCAGTTCCTGACCCCCGAGGTTTTCCGGCAGGGCCTGCACCAGTACCTGGACGCCAACCAGTACGGCAACGCCCGCACCGAGGACCTTTGGGCAGCCCTGGAGAACGAGTCCCGGCTGCCCGTCACCGCCATTATGAACACCTGGACCGGCCAGATGGGCTACCCGGTGCTGCGAGTGGAAACGGCCAGCGCCGGCGAGGAACTGGAACTGTCCCTGTCCCAGGAACGGTTTGTTTACGACAACGTGCTGGGCGAATCGGAACCCGACGGCCTGGTCTGGCAGGTTCCGGTGGGCGTGTCCCAGAGCGACGGGGGAGAAGGCGCATCCTTGGTCATGGACTCGCCGCAGGCCCGGGTAACCATCCCCAGCCCATCCCGGGCCGACGGGTGGTTCAAGGTCAACCCCTCCCAGACCGGTTTTTTCCGGGTCAACTACTCGGAGGAAGACTGGCAGCGGCTGATTCCGGCCATCGCGGCCATGACCCTGTCCGCCACCGACCGGTTGGGTATCCAGAACGATGCCTACGCCCTCTCCAAGGCCGGGCTGCTGCCGGTAACCCAGTTCCTCGACATCGCCGGCGCCTACCGGAACGAGACTGATGCCTCGGTCTGGAGCGACCTGGCCAGCAACCTGCGGGACGTTGAGTTCCTGGTGTCGGAAGAACCCTGCTATGACAACTTCCGCGCCTTCGCCCGCGACCTTTTCGGCCCCGCCGCCCGGCGCATTGGCTGGGACGCCCGGGAAGGCGAGGGCCACCTGGACGCCCTGCTCCGCTCCACGGTACTCAGCCAGGCCGGCGGCTACGGCGACCAGGAATTTCTCGACCAGGCCCAGGAGAGGTTTGCGGCCTACCTGCGGGATGCCGGCACATTGCACCCGGACCTGCGCGGGCTGGTGTTCAGCCTGGCAGCCCAGGGCGGCGACGAGGACACCTACAACAAGCTTTGGGACCTGGAAAGAGAAACCGACCTGCAGGAAGAGAAGATACGCCTGCTGCTGGCCGTTAGCCGTTTCTCCCAGCCCGAACTGCTGCAGGAAACCCTGCGCCGCACCCTGACTGACGACGTCCGTTCCCAGGACACCATATCGGTGGTGACCGCGGTGGCTGGCAACCTGAAGGGGCGGCAGCTGGCGTGGCAGTTCGTCCAGGACAACTGGGGCGAGTTTGACCGCAGGTACGGCGATGGCGGCTTCGGCCTGATGCGCCTGGTTTCCGTCTGCGGCAACTTCGTGGATGCCGCCAAAATTCCCGAAATTGAAGCCTTCTTCCAGGAACACCCGGCCCCCGCCGGCGAGCGGACCATCCGACAGTCGCTGGAGAAAATTCGCCTCAACTCCCGCTGGCTGGAACTGAACCGTGGGGAACTGGCCGGCTACTTTGGCTAAAGTCAGCCAAAAGTCCCGGCACCCCCGTTGGGCTCGTCGGGATTGATGGTCGTAATTTGGTACACACCTCGCTAGGTCGTACTCCGTAGGGGCGGGTTTCCAACCCGCCCTCATCCCCCAATAAACTCCAACCACTCAAATTCCGTCTTTCCCCCGAAGGCGGGAACCCCGAACCTGGCAGCAACCCCGCTCGGGGTGAATTCTTGCGGGGGCGCTTCACCCGCACTAACCTAACGTCCGTGAAAGAACAGCAACTGGCCTGAACAGGGCTCGTTAAGTATCTATCTCGAAAGTCCCTTCCCCCTCGACGGGGGAAGGTTAGGATGGGGGTAACGGCTACATTTCAGTTCACTCCCGGGGCAAACGCAAACCTTCTGCCCATTTCGAGATAGTCTCTAAGTCAAAGATAATGCAACGCCGCAACCTTCCTACGTTTGTACGTCACAAAGCTGCGGCGCCTCCCTGAAACCGCTCACTGAACTATTCACCGCCGGCCAGCAATTCATCGGCCAGCCCTTCCAACCTCATCCGCTGGGGAATGCAGTCGAGCCATCTCCCCGGTATTCCTTGCACCCCATAACGAGCCCCCAGGACGGCCCCGGCCACAGCCCCGTTGGTATCGGTATCTCCGCCGGCGTTGACGACTTCAACCATGGCGGGTTCAAACTCCAGTGACGTGCCCAGCGCCCACAGGCCGGCTTGCAGGCAGAGCAGCGTGTGACCGATATGGCCTTCATCCAGGGCGGGCAGGGAACCTTCGCTGCCTACCTGTTCTGCCCTCTCTCCCAATTCGGCCGGGGCTCCATCGGCGAGGGCGGCGGCAACCAGTTCGTCCACCGGCGGCTCAACGTCCCTGACCAGGAGCGATATCGCAGCATTCAACAATATGCAAGACCACTGGCAGGCCGGGGCAAAGTGAGTCACGACGCAGGTTGCGGCGCTGTCCCTGACCAGGCCCACCGGGTCCGAGTGGCGGAAAAGGGCCACCGGAGCGCAGCGCATGATACCGCCGTTGGGAGCGATCCGGCCCATTTCTTCGTAGATAATCCTGCCAGCTTCCGGGGGCGCGTGTCCCCCTTCAAGCAGGTCAATCACCGCTGTCGTCGTATGCCCGATCCCTCGGCCGTTCTCCCTGCGCCAGCGCACCAGGCGCTGGGCCAATTCTGCCACGTAGTCTCCGCCGGACACCAATGCCTCGGCCAGTTCTGCCGCCTGCGCCAGGTCGTCGTCCAGGTCTCTGTGCAGTTCCGCCGGGTCTATTTCAGTGACTCCGGCGGGGAATAGCCGGGCAATGTCCTTCGCCGGCAGCCCCTCTACCGGCAAGCCCAGGAGATTTCCCGCAGCCAGCCCGAGCAAAACACCCCTGGCGCGGTCTTCCAGCGCCCTTCCCTTGCCAGCGTAAGAGTTCAAAAGACCTGCCACGTTGGGCGCATGGGACACCAATCCATTCTGTCCAATCATTTCCACCTCGTGCCTTTCCGGCAAAATCCGGCTCAGGCAATCTGTTGTTGCAATTACCTGTGCTCCCGGAACCTGTGCTCCCGGAACCCGCGTTCCCGTCTCACTTATGGTAACTTGGTTCCGCTCACTCGGAAACGTAGGGAAGGCTGAATCCACCCCCAGATTTGACACCAACCCCCCCGGCCTATAGGCTTGGCCTTAACCAAAAAGGATTTACCATTGTGAAACTATGCATAATTTTGACCGTATTAATCTACTGAAATCGCAGTTATGTCAACGAATTATGGTCGTTGACGGCGCCATGGGCACCTCGATTCAAGGCAAGGACCTCGGGCCGGAGGACTTCGGCGGCGAGGACTACGAGGGGTGCAACGAATACCTGTGCCTGACCAGGCCCGACGTAATCGTGGATATTCACCGGGCCTACCTGGATGCCGGGGCCGACATACTGGAGACCAATACCTTCGGCGCCACCTCGGTGGTCCTGGCCGAATACGACCTCTCCCACGAAGCCCTGCGCATAAACCGGGTCGCCGCCGAACTGGCCCGTCAGGCCGCCGACGCCGCCTCCACTCCGGAAAAGCCACGCTTCGTGGCCGGCTCCATGGGGCCCACCACCAAGACCATCTCCGTTACCGGCGGCATAACTTTCGATGAACTGGCCGAGGCCTACCGCGAGCAGGCCCTGGGACTTGTCCAGGGCGGCGCTGACGTACTGCTATTGGAGACCACCCAGGACACCATCAACGTCAAGGCCGGCCTTATTGGCATTGACCAGGCCTTTGCGGAGTTGGGCTACGAGATTCCCGTCGCCATCCAGGGCACCATTGAGCCCATGGGCACCCTGCTGGCCGGGCAGGATGCGGAAGCCTTCTACACCTCTCTGGCCCATCGTGACCTGCTCTGGATTGGCTTTAACTGCGCCACCGGCCCGGACTTCATGACCGACCACATCCGCACCCTTTCCGGGCTCTCCCGCTTCCCGGTGGCCTGCCTGCCCAATGCCGGCCTGCCCGACGAGGACGGCCAGTACAACGAGACCCCCGAGATGCTGGCGACAGCCCTGGGCCGGTTTATCCAGTCCGGTTGGGTGAACGTAATTGGCGGCTGCTGCGGCACCGGCCCCGAGCATATTCGCCTGCTGGGCGAAAAGGCCGACGGCGCGGCCCCCCGGCAGACCGTCCACCTCAAGGAATCTCGGATGTCCGGCATCGAGGCCCTGGTGGTGGACGAAGACACCCGCCCTGCCATCGTTGGCGAGCGCACCAACGTGCTGGGCAGCCGCCGGTTCCGCCGGCTCATTGGCCGCGGCTCCTTTGAGGAGGCTGCCGAAGTCGGGCGGCGCCAGGTCAGAAACGGCGCCCACGTTCTCGACGTCTGTCTCCAGGACCCGGACCGGGACGAACTGTCCGACATCACCACCTTCCTGGACCTGGTTACCCGCAAGGTGAAGAGCCCCATAATGATTGACTCCACCGACGCCGCCGTCATCGAGGAGTCCCTCAAGCGGCTCCAGGGAAAGTCCATCATCAACTCGGTAAACCTGGAGGATGGCGAGGCCCGATTCCAGGCCGTGGCTCCCCTGGCCCGCGCCTACGGCGCCGCCCTGGTGGTCGGCTGCATTGATGACGACAAGGAGCAGGCCCAGGCCATTACCCGGCAGCGCAAGCTGGAAATTGCCCTCCGCTCCCACCAACTGCTGACCGAAAAGTACGGCATCCCCGAGGAAGACCTGATCTTTGACCCCCTGGTCTTCCCCGCCGGTACCGGCGACGAAAACTACGTGGGCTCCGCCGCCGAGACCATCGAGGGCGTCCGCCTCATCAAGGAAGCCCTGCCCAGCACCAAGACCATCCTGGGCATTTCCAACGTCTCCTTCGGCTTGCCCCCGGCCGGCCGCGAGGTGTTCAACTCCGTGTTCCTGTACCACTGCGTCCAGGCCGGGCTGGACATGGCCATCGTCAACTCCGAGATGATGCAGCGGTACACCTCCATCCCGGAAGAGGAGCGACAGCTTTCCGAAGACCTCATCTGGCACCGGGGCGATGACCCGGTGGCCGCATTTGCCGCCCACTTCCGGGACAAGGCCCCCAAGTCCACCACCGAGGAACGCCGCAGCCTGCCCCTGGACGAGCGGCTGGCCCTGGCCATCATTGAAGGAAGCAAGGAAGGGCTGGCCGAAGACCTGGACGAGGCCCTGCAGGGGCGCGCTCCCCTGGAGGTAATCAACGGCCCGCTGATGGCCGGCATGGACGAGGTGGGGCGCCAGTTCAACGCCAACCAGCTTATCGTCGCCGAGGTGCTCCAGTCTGCCGAGGCCATGAAGTTCGCCGTGGCCCACCTGGAACCCCACATGGAGCGCGCCGATTCGGCCACCAAGGGCAAGGTAATCCTCGCCACCGTCAAGGGCGATGTCCACGACATCGGCAAGAACCTGGTGGACATCATTCTCTCCAACAACGGCTACCAGGTCATAAACCTGGGCATCAAGGTGCCCCCCCAGGACCTCATCGAAGCCTGCCAGGAGCATAAGCCGGACATCGTCGGTCTCTCCGGGCTCCTGGTTAAGTCGGCCCAGATGATGGTGGAAACCGTGCGCGATTTCCGGCAGGCCGGCGTCGAACCGCCCATCCTGGTGGGCGGCGCCGCCCTTTCCAACCGCTTTACCCGCCTGCGGATTGGCCCGGAGTACGACGGGCTGGTGGCCTACGCCCAGGACGCCATGAGCGGCCTGGCCCTGGCCAACACCCTGCAGGACGCCGACGAAAGGCAGAAGCTGGCCGCGGACATAGAACTGGAAACCGATGAAATGCTCCGGGCCAGCCAGGCCGCCGAAAGCGCGGCACCGGCCCAGGCGCCGGCTGACGTGGCCCCGGCCCAGGTGAGCCACGACTTCGACGTGCCCAACCCGCCGGACCTGCGGCTGCACGTCGTACAGGACTACGACCTGAACGAAATCTTCCCCTACATCAACCCGCAGATGCTCTATGTCCGGCACCTGGGCTACAAGGGCCGGTTCGCCGATGCGTTGCAGCGGGAAGAGTCCGACGCCCTGGAACTGCGGGAGTCGGTCCGCAAGGTGGAAGACATCATGCTGGCCCACCCGGATGTCCGGGCCAACGCCGTGTTCAAGTTCTTCCCCTGCCGTTCCGACGGCCAGGACCTGCTGATTTACGCCCCGGACGGCGAGACGGTGCTGGAGCGTTTCCACTTTGGCCGCCAGTCCCAGCGCGAAGGACTGTGCCTTTCGGACTACGCCCGGCCCGTAGGCTCCGGCCAGCCCGACTACGTCGCCATGTTCACCACCACCGTCGGCCCGGCCATCAGGCAACTTGCCGACGAGATGCGGAACCGGGGCGATTTCCTCGACTCCCACATCCTCCAGGTATTGGCCCTGGAATCCGCCGAAGCCTTTGCCGAGTTGCTCCACAAGCAGATTCGGCAGATGTGGGGCATTGGCGACCCGGCGGTCCTCTCCTACCAGGACCTGTTCCGCACCCAGTACCGGGGCCGCCGCTTCTCCTTCGGCTACCCTGCCTGCCCCCGCCTGGAGGACCAGGAACAGCTCTTCCGCCTGCTGGACGTAACATCCAACATCGGCGTAGAGCTAACCGAAGGCTACATGATGGACCCGGAAGGCTCCGTATCCGCCGTCGTCTTCCACCACCCGGAAGCCAAATACTTCAACCTCGACGAGCGGGACATTGAGCGGTTGGAGGGTGAAACGGAGCCAAAGAGCTAGGAACGTCCGAATAAGTCCCTTCCCCCTTTGGCAGAATCAAGGGCCAAGCAACGGGTGTCACGTAGGGGCGGGTTTGTAACCCGCCCGCGCACGGCGCAAACCTGCAACCTTACAGAAACAACCACTCATCCAGAGGTTCCCTTATAATAGTCAGAGGGACCCTTCCATCCAGGCTGACCATCCGGGCCCCGTCAATTGCGGGGCCCTCTTCGTGAATATCCCCAATTCCGAGCATCACAAAAGGAGCAACCCACCATGCTTCCCATCACCCAGGTAGCAGCACAACTGGGCATCGCCCAGGAGCACCTCATCCCCTACGGCCGCGACAAGGCTAAAATCTCCCTGGACGCCCTGGAGGGCAGGGACGGACGGCAGGGCAAGCTGGTGGTAGTCACCGGCATTACCCCCACCCCGGCCGGCGAGGGCAAGACCACCACGTCGGTGGGCCTCACCCAGGGCATGGGCAAGCTCGGCCACAAGGCTGTGGTAACCCTGCGGGAACCTACCCTGGGCCCCATCTTCGGAATCAAGGGCGGCGGCACGGGCGGCGGCCTGGCCCGGGTGGTCCCAGAGGACGAGATAAACATCCACTTCACCGGCGACGCCCACGCCGTTGCTTCGGCCCACAACCTGCTGGCCGCCCTGGTGGATAACGCCGTCTTTCGAGGCCAGGTTCCCGGCTTCCACCCCACCGGCATCCAGTGGTCCCGCGTAACCGACGCCTCCGACCGGGCCCTGCGCAGCATCGTCACCGGCCTGGGCGGCAGCAACAACAGTCCCCTGCGCGAAACCCGGTTCGACATCGTTTCCGCCTCCGAAATCATGGCCGTCCTGGCCCTGGCCGCCGACCCGGCTGACCTGAGAAGCCGGCTGTCGCGGATTGTCGTTGGCTTCACCGTCGGCAGAGACCCGGTGTCGGTGGATGACCTGGGTGTAGTCGGCTCCCTGATGACCCTGCTCCGGCACACCACCATGCCCAACATGGTGCAGACCCTGGAAGGGCAGCCTTCCCTGATTCACGCCGGGCCCTTCGGGAACATCGCCCACGGCTGCAGTTCCATCATCGGCGACAAGGTGGCCCTGGCCTACTCCGACTACGTGATTACCGAGGCGGGCTTCGGTTCGGACCTGGGATTCGAGAAATTCATGCACATCAAGACGCGCCAGAGCGGCCTACAGCCCAACGCCGCGGTGCTGGTGGCTTCCGTCCGGGCCCTGAAGTGGCACGGCGGCGCCAACCGCCGGGATCTGGCCGTCCCCAACCCGGAGGCCGTCACCGCCGGCGGTTCCAACCTGGTGCACCACATCGGCATCGTTAAGGGCTTCGGCCTGCCCTGCGTGGTCGCCATCAACCGCTTCGGCACCGACAGCCCCGAGGAACTGGACGCCGTGCGTGCCATCGCCATGGAAGCCGGCGCCGACGCCGCCGTGGAGGCCGACGGTTTCGCACGGGGCGGAGATGGCATGACCGACCTGGCCCAGGCCGTGGTCGAGGCCACCGAAAATGTCCCCGACATTACCTACGCCTATAGCCTGGACGACTCCGTGGAGCAGAAGGTGCTGTCCCTGGCCCAGCAGGTCTATCACGCCGACTCGGTGAGTTGGTCGGTTGACGCCCGCCGCCGGCTCCGCCAGTTTGAAGCCCAGGGCTGGGGCAACCTGCCCATCTGCATGGCCAAGACCCACTTGTCCACGTCCCACGACCCCACCAGGCGGGGCAGTCCTTCCGGCTACGCCTTCCCCATCGCCGACATCCGCGCTTCCGTCGGGGCCGGCTTCCTGTACGCCCTGGCCGGCCGCATTGAGACGCTGCCGGGCCTGCCCACCCGCCCCCGGGCCATGGACATGGACGTAGCGCCCGACGGGGAAGTAGTCGGCCTGTCCTAGTAGTTCAACCACTTTGGAATGACGGGTAACTATCGAAACCCGTCATTCTGGCGCAGGCCAGAATCCAGGAAGGTTACTGCCGGACATGGTTCCTTACCTTCAGGACTCCTGGGGTCCGGCCTTCGCCGGAACGACGGAGAGAAGCAATTTCACCTATCATTCCAAAGTTGTCGGACTAATAGTCCAAAACCGGCCGCACCGAACGGACCCGCTGAAAGACCCGGACCTGCAAGTCCGGGTCTTACTTTTAGACCAGACCCGCCAAAGCCGATCTAAAGAAAGGTTGACATACCGTAACCCATCCTGTAATCTTACACGTAAGTGGTAATTACATTACTCGAAAGGAGAAGCGAAATGCAGGAAAACGAAACCACCCGCAGGGAACGAGTCATTCGGGACGTGGGCCGCACCGTAACCGACGCCGTCGTCAAGGGCACCGACGAAGCCCTGACCATGGCGGAGAACATCAAGGACACCATAAAGAGCAAGACGGCGGGAGACCGCGGCGCCAGGGACAACGTGGTCATGGTCCGCGTGGATAAGGACAGCCTGGACAAGATGGACGAACTGGTTGAGGCCGAACTGGCCGGCAGTCGCTCCGAAGCCGCTGCCTACCTCATTTCCGAGGGCATCAAGTCCCGCGAACCCCTCTTCGACGCTATCTCAGCCAAGGTGGCCGAAATACGGAAGGCCAAGGAAGAGCTGCGTGTTCTGCTGGAAGCCAAAAGCCAGGAGTAATTTGCAAGAAGGGAACAGTCTCCGGCAACGTTGCCGGCCGACCTGTTCCCGTATCTTCGTGCCCCTTCGTGTCCTTCGTGGATATTTCGGCTGTTCCTCTGCTAAAATAGGTCTCACTGTATTACGAATTCTGCCCACATCTTCACTGGAATCATTAAGGATTTGCCATGCGCGTTGTCATGATTCATGCCCTGGCCGAGTCGGTGCCTCCCGTCAAGGTGGCCTTTGCCGAGGTCTTCCCGGAGGCCGAGGTCATTAACCTGCTGGACGAGGCCCTTTTTATAGACTTCAAGGGCCAGATTACCCCCCAACTGCGCCGGCGCATGAGCCAGCTCATCTGCTATTGCCAGGAACATGGAGCCGACGCCATCGGCCTGGCCTGCTCCGTTTACGCCCCGGTGGTCGAAACGGCCAAAGACTTGGTGGACATACCCCTGGTCTCCTCCTACAGCCCCGTAATGGAAGAGGCGGTCCGGGCTGGCAGGAAGATTGGCATAATCGCCTCCGTTGAAGCCACCCTGAGGGACTCGGAGTACTACCTGCACCGCTCCGCCGAGGAACAGGGCCGGACTATCGAAACCGAGCTTTGCTTTGCGGAAGAACTGATTCCCCTGATTCGCACCCAGGGAGAGGATGCCTTCAATCGCCGCCTGGAGGAACTGGTGACCGACCTGGCCGAAAGGGTGGACGCGGTTCTCCTGGGCCAGTTCTCCATGGCCACCGCCCTGAACCGCCTGCAAGCCACCTGCCCGGTGCCGGTCCTATCGGGGCCCCACAGCAGCGCCAACAAGCTTAAGGACTTGCTATCGGTCCCTGTCTGGCCGGGCCTTAACGATTAAGGCGTGTCGTCGGATGGAAGGTGGAAGTCTCCGAACATCCCAACCCGTAGTTCCCGCCCCCGGCGGGAACCTCGACCGGCGGGAGTTCAGATTCCCGCCAACTGGGAATTGATGATTCAGCGCAATTGCCTTCACTTCAAGACTGCTGAAGTGCCAGCAACGAAAGGAAACCGTCTGCCCCATGCAAAAGGGCCCGGCATGTCATGGCAAGCCGGGCCCTTTTGCACTCCCTCTCAGAAGACTCTTCAGTTATGGCATCCCCGGGCCTGGATGTCCCACACCACTTCCACCACCCCGTTTCTCACGCCGATAAAGCGGTCCCAGCGGCTGACCATGGCATCCTGCTGGCCAGGAATGAGCGTCAACTGGTCGCCCAGTTCCAGGGAGGCGCCCTCTTCCACCCGATAGACGGTGCGGTCAACATCCATGTCAACGGCCGCCACGCCCGGGCGTCCCTCAACCCTGGGCAGTCCCTTCAGCCCGCCCACGGCCTTGGCCCCCGCATCTCCCACCGCTACTCCAGGGCTTGGCACGCTGATGACGGTACTCAGCACCTTGCCGGCGAACTGGAAATCGGGCATATATTCGTAGCCCGTCTCCATTACCAGGTAGCTCCCTCCCTGGATTTCCGTTACCTCCGGCATCTCACCCGCCACGTCGTAGCTCCAGGTCTCGCCGGTAGAGATAATCTCCACCGGCAACCCGGCGGCCAGCGCAGCCTCCCGCAGGTCCAAGACCGGCTGGATGAGGCGGTGAGCTTCGGTTACCCGGTCCTCACGGTCCGAGGAGGGCTCCGACATCATCTGGTGGCTCATTATGCCCTTGAAGGAAACGCCGGGAAGCGAGTGAATTAGCTGGGCCAGGGCCACGCCGGGGCCGGCTTCCTGGACGCCGCACCGGACCAGACCCGTTTCCTGCTCGATGACCACGCCCACGTTTACGCCCAAATCCTGCGCGGCGCCGGAAATGTCCCGGGCGTTGGCCTCACTGTCGCAGGCCACCAAAATTTCCGCATCCCTGGCCAGGTTGCACAGCCGCCGAATCTTGGCCGGGTCAACGACCTCGCTGGTTACGAATACGCTGGGCACGCCGCCGTGCACCATCACCTCGGCCTCGGACACCTTGGCGGCGCACACCCCGCCCACCGTGCCGCCCCGCCGGATCTGCCTCAGGGCAATGGCCGGCGTCTTGTGGTTCTTGCTGTGGCCCCGCAGCTTGCTGTGACGGTCTCCATAGAAGCCCGCCATCACGTCCATGTTGTGGTCCAGGGCATCCATGTCCAGTATCAGGCAGGGAGTATCCAGGTCTTCCACCCGGGTGCCTGGCTGGGGACGATAGAGGTCATACATATAAAAATCCTCCAAAGGTCTTTCCCGGGTTGAGAAGAACCCTGTTTAACGAGATGGAAGTCCAGAATCGCAGCTTAGCCATTAGGTCAACCGTTCAGAACTGAGGGCCGATGCCCCAACCCGTGGTTCCAGCGAAGGCAGGAATGACGGGTTAGTCCGGTTCAATCATCATGTCAAGTATGGCAGCCTGTTAGCATTCGGCTTGTTCGAACTGCTGGACAAAATGTCCGCTCGCCCTGAGCCTGGCGAAGGGCCGCCCACAAGCCAATCTAATCTCGACTTGCGCCGAAACCCTAAACCCAAAGCCATGTCGCCCTGAGCCCGCCGAAGGGCCTTAAATCCTGCCCCTTAGTCCGGCTACGGGCTCGAAAGCCCGTCTCTGGGATGAAGCTCAAATTCCTCACTCCCCTCTCAAGTACAGCCTCGGCCCTCCAAAACGGCAATCAAACCAATACCAAGGAGAACGCACAATACGCCATCTCCCCTCTCCCTATGGGAGAGGGGCCGGGGGTGAGGGCAACCGCCTAACCTCGACTGGAACTTGCCGGGAAAAAATGTTCATCCCCTTTTGGCTTCAGCTTAGTCCAGCCTCCCCCGCCCCGAAATGGGCCAGTAGCCCACCAGCTTGCCATCCCTCACCGCCCTCACGTAGTCAAACTGGTTGAAGCAAAGGGCCAGGTTGTAGGGGGTCAGCCACACCTTGTCATTGGGCTGCAGTTGGCCGGTCGCATCGCCCTCCAGGTCCAGAATGCCGTGCTCGGCGCTGAACCTGGTGGCGGTAGCGCCGGGGTAGCCCCCCAGTTCGGGGACGCCAAAGTCCGGCCCCACCGTCTTGTGCCCGGCATCCACCACGGCCCGCCCGGCCACCGGGTGGCTTATGACGGTAGCCAGTATCCTGGCGGCGGCCTGCAACTCCGGGCGCACCCTGGCCGTCTCCACGTCCATCAGCGGATAGACGCCGGCCAGCACTTCGCTGATACCCGAAATGTCGGCGGCGACGTCGTAGTTATGGGTGCTGCCCGCGCTGACAATCTGCACGTCCAGCCCATCCTGCTCCAGCAACTCCCGGGTATCAACCAGCCGCTGCAACCGCTGCCGGGACTGGGCTTCCAGTTCGGCGCGTTCAATGATTGGCAGGGGGCCCTCGTAGGACGTTAGCCCCATGAGTGCCAGGCCCGGGGCCTCTTCCACCGCCCGCGCCAGCTTCAAGGCATCATCCCCGGGAGAAACGCCGCCGCGCCCGTATCCCGTGTCCACGTCCACCAGTATACCCACTATGCCGTCGGCAGCCGTGGCGGCCTCCGAAATATCCTGGACGTTTCGCAGGTTATCCACCGCAACGAACAGCCAGTTATCCCGCGCCAGCGCAACCAGCCTGGCAATCTTTGGCCTGGTCACCACCCGGCCGGCAATCAGCACGTCATTGATTCCGGCCCCGACGACTACTTCGGCCTCGCCCAGGCTGGACACCGCCACGCCCCCGGCGCAACTGGCCGGCTCATCGAAACGGCCCTCGTCGGCGCTCAACTGCCGCTGCATAATTTCGGGGCAGCCGTGGCAGGAAACGTGGGGCCGCACGCAGGCTTCTGTCTCCAGGGTGACCCCATCGGGATTTACCCGGCGGAAATACCCGTGCACCGTGTCAATGTTGCTTTCCATTACGTCCAGGTCCACCACCAGGGCCGGTGTGTCCAGGGCCTCCGCGGGCGCACCAATGGGCTGAAATATGGGTCGCTCCATAGATTGCTTCCTTCACCTAAGATGCTGGTAGTGGCAGAATAGCACAAAACCCCTGCCGCACAGTACCCCGCTGCACCGCAGGCAACTGCTCGCAGCTGAAGGGAACAGCTTGCCCCCAAACCCGTCCTTCCCTCGACGGCAGAAGCCTCCGCCCGAACGCGTCATTCCGAACCCCTCATTCAAAAGCCGTCATTCAGAACCCCTCATTCCCCCGCAGGCGGGAATCTCGCACTGGATGCTCGAGGTTCCCCCCTTCGCGGGAACGACGGTCATTGCACTGTTGCTTCCCTCCACTCCTGGGCCGTTGCTGCCCCACCTGGCCGGCGGTCTTGCAATTGGCGCAGGCCAATGCAACAATGCAGGCTGAATTTCGCAGTTTGGCGATTCCATAATGGGTCTTTTCAGGCCTAGATTCTACGGAACCCGCCAGGCTGCCCAGGAGACCTTGAATGCCCGGACTGCTGGAAGGCGTCAAGGTGGTGGACTTCAGCCACTACTTTGCCGGCCCCTATTGCACCAAGCTGCTGGCAACCCTCGGCGCCGATGTGATAAAGATAGAGCGGCCCGGCGCCGGCGACCCGGTGCGGTCCATCCCTCCCTTTGCCAGCCAACGCCTCCCCGGCGAGAGCGGGGCCTGGTTTCTCTACCTGAATACCTCCAAGAAGAGCGTCACCCTGAACCTCAAGTCGGAGCAGGGACATGCCATCGCCCGGGACCTGGTGGCAAAGGCTGACATAGTGGTGGAGAATTTCGCCCCCGGCGTCATGCAGCGACTGGGGCTGGACTACGAATCGCTCCGGGGCTTCAACCCCGCGGTGGTTATGACCTCCATCTCCAACTACGGCCAGACCGGCCCCTACCGCGACTGGAGGGCGTCGGAAATTAACCTGTACGCCACCGGCGGCCTGATGAACATCACCGGCGAACCGTCGGAGCCTCCGTTGAAGGAGGGCGCGCCCCTGGCTCAGCTGGGCGCCGGACAGAACGGCTTCGTCGCCAGCATGACCGCCCTCATGCACGCCGAAGACACCGGCGAGGGCCAGCACATTGACCTGTCCATTGCCGAGTACGGCACCAACGTGCTGGAAAACGCCCTGATGCAATACAGCTACTCCGGCGTTGAGTTTACCCGGGTGGGCAACCGGGGCTACGGCCGGGCCGCCTGGGGCATTTACCCCTGCCAGGACGGCTTTGTCGGCATCATCGCCGGGCCAGACCAGAACTGGCCCGAGGTGGCTAATATAATGGAGTGCGAGGAACTGGCCGACCCCAGGTTCGCCTCCCGCCAGGGCCGGCTGCTGAACGCCGACGAAGTGGATGCCCTGATGCTCCCCTGGCTGCTCGAACACGACAAGGTGGACATCTTCAAGGCCGGCCAGGACCACGGCCTGGGTTTCTCCTACGTCGCCGGCATGGAAGACATCCTGGAAATGGAGCAACTGGTGGCCCGCGACTACTTCGTAGAACTGGACCATCCCATTGCCGGCTCGTACCGCTATCCCGGCCCTCCCATCAGCCCGGACCCCAACGTGGTGCAGTCCTGGGTTTACCGGCGGGCGCCCCTGCTGGCCGAGCACAACCTGGAGGTGCTGGGCGAACTGGGTTACTCCAGCCAGGACGTCGAGCGTCTCTTCGCCCAAGGAGTCATCTGAATGAGCGCGGCCCAACCTCTGAAGAATTACCGCATCCTCGACCTTTCCCGCATCTGGGCCGGGCCCTACTGCACCAAGCTGCTGGCGGACATGGGCGCCGAGGTCATCAAGCTGGAGTCCATGCGGGTTTATGACTCGCACCGCGGCCCCGTCAGCCCGGCCCCGGGCATTGCCGCCTACCCCGGTTCCGACCCCGGCGACGAAGCCTGGAACCGCAACGGCTGGTTCAATTGCCTGCACATGAGCAAGTACGGCATTACCCTGGAGTTGACCGAAGAGAAGGGCAGGCAGGTCTTCGAAGAGTTGGTTGCCGTCAGCGACGTGATTGTCGAGAACTTTCGACAGGGCAGCCTGGCCCGGCTGGGGTACGATTACCAGGCCCTGAAGAACATACGGCCGGACCTGATTTACGCCTCCATGCCCGCCTTTGGCAACAGCGGCCCCTGGCTCAACTACGTGGCCTACGGCATCGGCCAGGAGCAGCTCTCGGGCATGGCCCACATGACCGGTTACCTCAATGACGGGCCCATGAAGTCGGGCATAAATCACGGCGACCCCATCACCGGCTCCCACGCCGCCGGCGTGCTGCTGGCCGCCCTCCGTTACCGCAAGCGCACCGGCAAGGGAATGTTCGTTGACGTTTCCCAGCAGGAATCGGCGGTGGCCCTGATTGGCGGCGAAGTGGTGGCCTACCAGATTTCCGGCCAGGAACCCGAGCGCATGGGCAACCATTCACCCTGGTTCGCGCCCCAGAACGCCTACCCCTGCGCCGGCGAAGACCGCTGGGTCACCATCGCCGCCACCAACGACGAACAGTGGCGCCAATTGGCCCTGGCCATGGGCCAGCCCGACCTGGCCGACGACGAGCGGTTCGCCACCAACCAGGCCCGCCTGCAGCACCGCCCGGAACTGGACCGCATCATCGGCGACTGGACCCGAGACCAGGATATGTGGGAGATAACCAGCCAACTCCAGGGCAAGGGCGTCCCGTCGGGACCGGTCCTGCGCGGCCCCGACCTGCTGGACAATCCCCACTACACCGACCGGGGCACCTTCAATTATGTTGACCACCCCCGGGTGGGCCCCAAGTGGTACCAGGGTTTTGCCTGGCAGATGTCCGGCACCCCCGGCCAGGTCCACTGGCCCTCACCCACCCTGGGACAGCACAACCGCCAAATCTACCGTGAACTGCTGGGCCTGGCCGATGCCCACATAGACGCCCTGGAAACTGAGGGTGTCACCGGCACCAAGCCCACCGGATCGCGGATAATCTAGTGGTTCGACTTGTTTGAACTGATGGATAAAATTTCCGCTCACCCTGAGCTTGTCGAAGGGCCGTCCGTTCATGGTTCCACAAGCTCACCACGAGCGGACTCTCAGCTTATCCATCATTTCTATACTGATGGGCCAATAGCAGGACACGATTAGAATGGACAACCGTACTCAGGTTATCTACGAGGAATTAAAGAGAGTGGCTATGTCAGGCTCTACTACGAACTATACTGATGTTGGAGTACTGATTGGCTTAGACATGAACTCCCCTGCTGACCGAAACGAAATCGCGACAATTTTAGATTCGATCAGCAATTTCGAGCATGCCAGGGGCAATCCGTTGTTGTCAGCGGTTGTCTTGCTCAAGGACAAAAATATGCCCGGGAATGGTTTTTTCAGTTTAGCCAAACGACTTTCAAAGCAAAAAGGTGAGGAAGACCTGGATTTCTGGCTGAGTGAATTAAGGCTAGTCCACAACACTTGGCCGTCCCAGGCCTGATCTCGCTATATGGATTGAGTATTTACTAGAAGGAGGAAACGTCTTGACCACCCAGACCGAACCCGAAGCCATTTACGAAATCAAGGACGGCATCGCCTACATTACGATGAACCGTCCCGAAAAGCTGAACGCCATAGACCCGCCCATGCGTCAACTGCTGTGGGAATCCTTCCAGGACGTGAAGAACAACCCCGAAGTCCGGTGCGCCATCGTTACCGGGCGGGGCCGCGCCTTTTCCACCGGCCACGACCTGGTGGCCATGGCCAACGACCAGGCCAACGAAGGCGTAACCACCGGCGACCTGTACGTCGAGCAGTCCAGGATTTACAAGCCCATCATCTCGGCCATCAACGGCATCTGCCTGGCCCAGGGCTGCGGCATTGCCCTGGGCAGCGACATTCGCATAGCCTCCACCGAAGCCCGCTTCGGATGGCCCCAGGCCAAGCGCGGCATTTCCTCGGTCAGCGGCCCGGCGCTCCTGTCCCAGGTAGTGCCCCGCAACATCGCCTTCGAGTTCCTGTTTACCGGGGAGTTTGTTGACGCCCAGCGCGCCCTGGACCTGATGCTGGTGAATTACGTGGTGGCGCCCGAAGAGGTAATGCCCCGGGCCGAGGAAATGGCCCGCATGATTACCGCCAACGCACCGCTGTCGTTAGCGGCAATCAAGGAAGCATCGGTCAAGGGCTCGGAAATGGGCATGGAAGACCGGGTGGCCTTTGCCCAGCAAAAGCGGGACGAAATTCTCGAGACCGAGGACGCACGGGAAGGCGTCCGGGCCTTCGCCGAAAAGCGGGCCCCGGTCTGGCAGGGCCGCTAAGCCAATACCATACCAGGGCAAAATAGGCCAATACCAGGGCGAAATAGCCACAGTTCCATCTCCCCTCTCCCTCTGGGAGAGGGGCCGGGCGTGAGTGAGGCCCCCAATCCCTGACTGCGGCGTACCGTCAAAAACCCCGTCATTCCTGCGAAGGCAGGAATCTTAACTCCGGCCCGTCGAGGTTCCCGCCAACGCGGGAACGACGGGTTAGACCGGAACGATCAAGACTACAAACCTATCAGGCCCTGGTAGTTTGACCACTTTGAAATGATGGGTGAAACTGCTTCTCTCCGTCGTTCCGGCGAAGGCCGGAACCCAGGAGTCCTGAAGTTAAGGCACCATTTCCGGCGGTAACCTTCCTGGATTCTGATTGGATTCTGGCCTGCGCCAGAATGACGGGTTTCGATAGTTACCCGTCATTCCAAAGTGGTTGAACTACTAGGTTGTTTCAACGGGTAAACCCGGAAGTGCGCTCATGGCGGGCTTGTTGAACCACGAACGGGCGGCCCTTCGGCAACCTCGGGGTGAGCGAAAACCTCCCCATTAGTTCAAAAGCAATAGACCGCTGGACAAGCCTATCCGGCAAGCGGCAAATAACGGCCAGGGGATTTGAGAGCTCTGGGCCGTTTCGCATTGTACCGACTTGTTCTTACGACTTCCGGCAATGCCTACCGGGGCCCGATAGCGTCCAATAGTTGCCTACTGAGAGCGCAGCGCCCGGCCGGGCAATTCCCTGGTGTGGACGCCCTTGTCTATAACCACCCGCCCGTTCACCACAACGTACTCAATCCCCACCGGGTATTGCTTGGGGTCGTCAAAAGTGGCCTTCGCCTCCACCGTTTCCGGGTCGAAGACCACCAGGTCAGCCTTCATGCCGTCCCGGATAATTCCCCGGTCCTTCAGGCCCAGCCTCTGCGCCGGGTATGAAGTCATTTTGCGCACCCCCTCCTCCATCGGGAACAGCCCCTCATCCCGCGCCAACTGGCCCAGGACGTAAGGGAAGGTGCCGTAGCTGCGGGGATTGGGGTGGTCTCCCGTCAGCAGGCCGTCGGAACCCACCATCTGGGCCGGGTGCCGGGCAATGTTCCTGATGTTCTCCGGGTTCCCCGTCCGGGCCACGAAGGCCACCTCCAGATTCTCTTCAATGAGCAGGTCGCAAACGGCGTCCACCATCCGCTTGCCCTGGTGTTCGGCCAGGTCCACCAGCGAACGCCCTTCCCATTCCCGGTTCCTGCCAGACCCGATGTGGCTGAAAATGTAGTGGTCCAGGCTCAAACCCCATTGCGGCTCAATGGAATCGCCAATCTCGTCGCGGACGCTTTGCTCGTGGATGCGGCGGAAGAGCAGGGAAGGCCCCCCGGCGTGTACCCAGTAGGGCAGCAGCGAATGTAACAGGGTGCTGGCCGCCGGGTAGGGATACTGGTCGAAGGTAACGTCTATTCCGGCGTCTCTGCCCTCATCCACCAGGGAGACCATCCGCTGGCCCAGGCCGTCAACCGGGCTGTGGTAGTGGGAGATGTGGACGGGAACCCCGCTCCGCTGCCCGATGTTAATCGCCTCGCGGAAGGGGTCCAGCAGGCGGTCTCCCAGGCTGTAGCGGGCGTGGGTCATGTAGAAGCCGCCAAACTCGCTGATGGCGTCGCAAATGGAAACCAGTTCGTCCGTATCGCTGTAGGCCCCGGGTGGATAGGTCAGGCCGGTTGAGAACCCAAAGGCGCCGTCGCGCATGCCCTGTCGGGCCAGTTCCTGCATCCGGCCCAACTCCGCCTCGGTGGGCAACCGGTCCGCCCAGCCCATCGCCTCCACCCGGATGGCGGCATGGGGCACAAAATAGAGGACGTTGCAGGCCGTTCTGGAGTCCAGCAGGTCGAGAAACTCGCTGACCCGGCTCCAGCGCACCCCCGGCGGCGGAAGGCCGTTGAGCGCCGCCAGGTAGGTCAGCAACTCTTCCAACCGGGCGGGTGACGTGGGGGAGTAGGACAGGCCGTCCATGCCCAGGGCGTCGGTGGTTACCCCCTGGCGCAGCTTGGCCTCGTTGAACGGGTCGGTCAGCAGCATCAGGTCCGAATGGGAATGCATATCTATGAAGCCTGGGCAAATAACCTTGTCCCCTGCGTCAATTACCCGGTCCGCGGCTACGGAAGAGGTGTCGCCCCGCAGTACCGTGAGAGTGTTGCCGCTCACACCCACGCTGCCCCGGAACCAGGTCTGCCCGGTCCCGTCAACTATGCGACCCCGGTCAATCAACAAATCAAACATCAACACATCCCCACATTATTGGCAGGGCTGGAAGTCGGGCCTGAGGCAGGCCGGACCGCCCTGCGGCTGCGATTCAAAGCTAGGATTCAAAGCTACGATGTTAAGGCTACAATTCCGGTCGCGACTCTAGTGGTTCAACCACTTTGGAATGACGGGCAACTATAGTAGCCCGTCATTCTGGCGCAGGCCAGAATCCAATCAGAATCCAATAAGGTCAGCGCCGGACATGGTTCCTTACCTTCAGAACTCCTGGGTTCCGGCCTTCGCCGGAACGAGGGAGAGAAGCAACTTCACCCATAATTTTAAAGCTGTCAAAATACCAGCGGATCAACCCATTTGAACTGATGGATGGCATTTCCGCTCACCCTGAGCCTGTCGAAGGGCCGCCCATTCGCAGCTTGACAATTTCATGGCTCGACAGCCTCACCATGAGCGGATTCCCGGTTTACCCATCAATCCCAAGTGGTCAAACTACTACGTTATATGGTCAAACTACTACGTTATAAAAGACACAAGGGATATTTATTTCCGGGCGCCGCCATTCAAGCACGGTCAAAAATGTTCCGGTAAGAATTTGACATCCTTGGGGTATGCCTGTAATATGCCCGGACAACGCACCCTAAGCGTCAAAGGGGGTAACAAAGGATGCGTGTAAGTTTATCACGAAAGCGCCACGCCAAACCTGAGAGTACGGAGCCCATAGGGCTTCCCGATGCTTTGGCGAAAACCCGGCGCAGCGGTTATTCCGGACCCAGTTTCCGTTACTTCGGCAACACCGCCTCTCTTCCCAGCCGCCAACTCCCCTGCGAGCCTTAGCTTCTTCAGCTGCCGACACAAAAGAGTCCGTGTTGGGTAGGTGGGGATGATACTTAGTCGCTGAACTTCTGGCGCAACGTATTCATTTGATGTGAAATGACTCTTTTCCGGAAGCTCTTTGAGCCCTGGCCGGAGAAACTTGTGCGCCCTTTTAGCCCCCTTTAACAAAATGAGGTGATTTTCGAAAATACCAGGAGGAGACAATACATGCGACAACTCATGAGGTCCAAGATTCACCGGGCTACGGTGACCAATTGTGACGAAGACTATATCGGCAGCATCGTTATTGACCAGAACCTGATGGACAAGTCGGACATCTGGGAGTACGAGAAAGTCCTGGTGTGCGACATCAATAACGGCTCCCGGTTTGAGACCTACGCCATTTCCGGCGAGCGCGGCAGCGGTATCGTCTCGGTGCAGGGCGCCGCGGCCAAGCTGACCAACCCCGGTCACAAGGTCATCATCATGGCTTTTGAAGTCACCGACGACCCGGTCAGGCCCAAGGCTGTCATGGTTACCGAAACCAACGAATTTGCCTACTATCTTACGGAGATTGAAAATGCCATCGCCGTATAGCGAAGCCGAAACCGAACAGTATTACGACCATGAGGATGCGGTTTACCGCGCCCTCTGGGACAAGGATGGCAGCGTCCACTGGGGCCTGTTCGAAGACGGCGCCAACATGACCTTCCTGGAAGCCGGGGCCAACCTCAACAAGGTAATGGCCCAGCGGGGGGGCCTGGACCCGGCAGCCGACGTCATTGACGTCGGTTGCGGCAGCGGCACCACCGCGGTCGCCCTCTGCAAGGAATACGGTTGCCGGGTCACGGGCGTGGACCTCAGTGGCGTTCGCATCGCCAACGCCATTGATTCCCTGGACGAACAACCCGCGTCCGTCCGGGAAAAGTTGGACTTCAAGAAAGGCTCTGCCACGGAGTTGCCTATCAATGACGAGTCCTTCACCCACGCGTGGAGCCAGGCGACCATCTACCACGTACCCGACAAGATAAAGGTGCTGGAAGAGGTTTACCGGGTGTTGAAGCCCGGCGGCATCTTCGTCTTTGACGACCTGATAAAGCCCCAGCCGAACATCAGCGAAAAGGCCAGGAAGTTCGTTTACGACCGACTCCTTTACGACACGGATTTCAGCTTCGAGTCCTACCAGGAAGCGCTCAGCGCCGCCGGGTTCACGGTACAGGTCGCGGATGACATTTCCCGTCACCTCAAGACCAGCTACCTGATGCTCAGCGACGCAGCCTCCCGGGGCAACGAGGAACACCGGGAGCGTTTCGCGTTCCTGGCCGAAGCGTACCGGGAAACCGCCGCGGCCGTGGACAACAAGGAACTGGGCTGGGCGATGTTCGTGTGCCGCAAGTAAATGGGGCACGCGGACATCTTTATCCGGCCGGGTGGCTAGAGATTCGAGGACGAGAATGACACAGAATAATCGCGTTCAGTGGGTGTATTCCTCCCAGAACGAACAGGAACTGGAAGAACGCTACGACCAGTGGGCCGAAGAGTACGACGCAGACCTGGAGTCTGAGTACGGCTGGATTTCACCCCAGCGTACTTCGGAGACCCTGGCCAAATACGTCGGCAAGGCGGACTCCATTCTGGACGCCGGGGCCGGCACCGGTCTGGTGGGCGAATGCCTGCACCAGATGGGATACACCAACATGACCGCCATGGACCTCTCCGTGGGAATGCTGGAAGTGGCCCGCCGGAAGAACATCTACGTGGGTCTCGACCAGATGACCATGGGTGAGACCCTTGGCTACGAAACCGACCAGTTCGACGCCTCCGTTATCGTAGGCGTGTTCACCCAGGGACACGCTCCGGCAAGCTCCCTGGACGAACTGGTGCGCGTGGTCAAGCCCGGCGGCCATATTGGCTTCAGCCTGAGAACGGACACCTACCTGGAAAACGGTTTCAAAGACAAGATGGACGCCCTGGAAGCCGGGGGCCTCTGGAAGCTGGTCGAGGTGACCGACACCTATCATCCCTTGCCCAAGGGCGAGCCAGAAGTCCTGCACCAGGTATGGGTGTTCCAGGTTAACTGACTTTCCCGCATGGCCAAAACGGAGAGCAACCGGGGCTATGGCTAGAGGCGACCACTGAGTCGCTTCCAGTCATAGCCCCGATGATTTTCAGAGGTCATGTCACCCTGACCTTGCCGAATGGTCTAAAATCCTGCCCTTCAGCGCTGTTGTGGGTCCGAGAGTAGTCGGTGGGATGGAGTTTAGATTCTTCACTCCGTTCAGAATGACAGTTTTGGCCGTCCGGGTCCGACACCGGACTTTCCTCTACTCCCGGGTTTCCATGGGCAGGCCGCGGTACTTTACCTCGGACACGCAGATGGGACAGCGCTGCTCTTCCGAGTGGCCGACCGCGGGCCAGAAGTCCTCGGAAGTCATGCCGCACAGGTAGATGGGCGCAACTTCTTCAATGCCGAGGCTGTCCACGTAATGGACTTCTCCGTGACGGTAGGGGTTGGGCCACCACCAGGGGGTCAACTGCTGGGCCAGGCTGTTGATGTGGTCCTTGTCGTCATCCTGCCAGCCGTCCTCGGGCAGTTCCACCACCCAGGAACGGCCCTCGTCGCCGGTCTGGCGGCGGGCGTTCAGGCGTCCTTCCCGAATGTAGCGGCGAATCACGTCCTGGGAGACGTTCAAACGCCGCGACGCTTCCTGAATAGTCACTTCTTCCAAGTCAGCTGCCCCCTCGAGGATATTACGCCTTTTTTGGTGTGCCCATCCCCGGGCCTAAGCGCCCTTGGCGACCGCAGTCAAGGGATCTTCCATGGTATCGCCTAACGAACCGCCCGGCGGCACCATGGGGTACAGGTTGACCGACGGGTCCACGACAAACTCGATCAGGTACGGGCCATCGTGGGCCTGGGCCTTGCGCAGGGCCGGCATCACGTCTTCCTGGTGGGCCACCCGCATGGCGGGAATGCTGTAAGCGCCGGCCAGTTCCACAAACTCAGGGCCCGGAATGGGCACCTCTTTCAGATGGTTCTCGAAGAACATCTCCTGCCACTGGCGCACCATGCCCAGGTAGCCGTTGTTAATCAGGGCAATCTTCACCGGCAGCCGCTCCTGGGCGATGGTTGCCAACTCCTGCGAAGTCATCTGGATGCCGCCATCGCCGGCAATGCTCCAGACCGGCGCGCCCGGTTGTCCCACCTGGGCGCCCATGGCCGCGGGCAGCTCGAAGCCCATGGCTCCCAGGCCGCCGGAGGACACAAAGGTATTGAAGCCGTTGAAGAATAGGAACTGGGCCGCCCACATCTGGTGCTGGCCCACGCCGGTAACCACCACGGTATCGGGGTTTTCCTGGAGCAACTCGTTCATTTCGGCCATGACGTGCTGGGCCAGGAGGGAATCGGTCTTGGGAATGGCCAGCGACGGATGGTCCCGCTTCAGGTCCTCGATGTGCCCCATCCAATCAGGACGCTCAACCCGCTTGACCCGGGGGATCAGCGCCTGCATGACAGCCTTGGCATCGCCCACCAGCGGCACCTCGACGGGCACGTTGCGGCCCACCTGGCTGGGCTCAATGTCCAGGTGAATGATGCGCGCGTGGGGGGCGAAGGTGGAAGCCTTGCCGGTCACTCGGTCGTCGAAGCGCATGCCCAGACCCACCACCAGGTCGGCCTCGTCCACCAACAGGTTGGACCAGTACATGCCGTGCATGCCCAGCATACCCAGGCTCAAGGGGTGGTTGCGGGGGAAGCTGCTCAGCCCCAGCAGGGTATTGATAACGGGAATGCCGGTGACCTCGGCCAATTCCATCAACTCGTCCCAGGCGTGGGAAGCCAGGACGCCGTGGCCTGCGATGAGCACGGGCCGCTCGGACTCGTTAATCAGGCGGGCGGCCTTCTCCACTCCGGCGGCGGTCTCATCGGACAGGGGCGCCGGCGCCGGCTGCGGTATGTCGGGATAGTCAAACTCGGCAAGCTCAAGCTGCACGTCCCGGGGCACGTCAATCAGGACCGGACCCGGGCGTCCTTCCTGGGCGACCTCAAAGGCCTCCCGGATGGTACGCGGCAGGTCGGCGGCGGACATGACCAGGTAGGTGCGCTTGGTGCAGACCGAGGCGATGGAGCAGATGTCGCACTCCTGGAAGGCCTCGGAACCGAGGGCGGTGCGGGCCACCTGGCCGGTGATGGCGACGATGGGGACCGAATCGGCCTTGGCGCCCATGAGGCCGGTGACCAGGTTGGTGGCGCCGGGGCCGGAGGTGGCGACGCAAACGCCGGGCCTGCCGGTCACCCGGGCGTAGCCGTCGGCGGCGTGGGAGGCCGACTGCTCGTGGCGCACCAGAATGTGGCGCAGCTGGGGATAGCTCCAGAGGGCATCGTAGAAGGGGAGAATGGCCCCGCCGGGATGCCCGAAAATCACGTCAACCCCTTCCCGGAGCAGACTTTCACAGATAATCTCCGAACCTTTAAGTTGCACAGCAGCCTCCATCCAATACTTCAGCCTTCTCCCGCCGAGAAAGGTATCGGGAAAGCCGCCCGAGGGGCAATAAAAAAGCCCGTCCCCAACATAGGGACGGGATAAATTCATTCCCGCGGTACCACCCTATTTATCCGGCGAACCGGACCTCTCCAAGCAGGCACTAACATGCCCCGTCACGGGTAACGAGCGACGAACCTCGGCCTGGCTTACTAGGCTGGCATCCACCTACGGGACTAACGCCGTTGGGCTGGCAGCTCCGGAGGGATTTTCAACAAGGTTGGCGTACCTGCTCACACCGTACCAGGCTCGCTGAGCGCCGTGCCCTGCCTACTCGTCTCCATCATAGCTATTGGCTCGTGAAAGTTAGCACAGGGTCAATTCGCCTGTCAACACCTTTTGGCAGAATTTCCAGACCAATAACGAACTAGTCGCAACTTCCTTCCAGTCACCGCGGGGGCGCTGACGGACGCAGAGTTATCCAGGGACAGGCAGAGTCTCGGATGAGAAGTACAGGCCGGGGTTCAGGATGTCCACGGCAATACTGTCGAGGCTAATCCTCAAGGCGCCTGACGGAAGTCCAGACGGGGGTGGACGCTCCGGGGGCTGAGCATCCGAAGAGTCTTCCAGGAGATCTTCGGAAGGTTCTTCATAATTCTCCAGGGTCGCTGGTTGGGCAGGAGGGCAATTGCGCTGGCAGTCTTCCTCCTCGCAAGTTCCTTCCTCGCAGTCTTCTTCCTCGCAGTCTTCTTCCTCGCAGTCTTCTTCCTCGCCGGTCTCGAAATCGAAGGGGTCGTATTCCTGCTCGTCAACTGTGCAGCCGTCGGGGTATGAGGTGGGGGCGGCGGAAGTCTCTGCCCTGCAGGGGCTGGAAGGGTCGCAAAGTGAATGGGGCGGAGACATGCCAAAGATCCGGTACCACTTGCCGTCCATGCCGCGGCGGTAACTACCGTCCGGGTCATGGAGCCGGCGCCAAGCGTCGTGCTCACGGTCGTAGTCGTAGTCAGCTTCGTCTTCCGGTTCCTGGTCCGAATCCAGCGCGGGGTCGTCGAAGCCGCGGCGCAGGAGTTCCCTGGCGGCGGACAGCCGGTGGTGGGGTTTGAAGTCGGGGAGATTGCCCTGCATCACGTCAACCAGGAAGCGGACGGCGGTGCGGCCGTTGTCGGTTTCCTCGCAAATAAGGTCGGCCAGGTCCTGGCGGAACGAGCCGGACTGCGAGTCGGCGGCCTGGGACGAGGCTGTCCGGCGCTGGCTTGTTTGGGCCGTCCGTGCCGCGGGCGCGTGGCCGGCGATGAAGGACTGGGCCGGAGAGTAGCCGAGATTAAGGAGTTGACGGGCGGCGTCGAGGCGATGGCAGGGTTTGGCGGTTTCCAGGTCGCCCTGCATGAGGTTAATGAGGAAGCGGACGATGAGCCGGCCGTTGTCGGTCTCCTCGCGGACGATGTCGGCGAGGGAGGGTGTGGGGGAGTCATCGTGGGTTTGGCAGGGGCTGGGTGAGAACATTTGTTTTAGTTTAAGGGTGGGGGATGGGGGGTGTCAAGGGGGGACTGTCCACGAAGGACACGAAGGGGCACGAAGTTACTTCCACTAATGGACACTAATGGGCACAAATATTGGGTTGCGGTGGGGCGGCGAGGGGGTTGGGCAGGGAAACGATACAGGTTCGAGGGAGAATTCCCATTCTGAATCCGGCTGTGTTCGGGAAACCGGCTTTGGGGACGGCTGTTTTCCCTAATGAAGAAAATGATGAAGGGCTAAATGGATGGGCGCAATAAGTTCAGAATCTTATTTCTAGCATAGGGTTCAGGGAGGTAAGCGCTCCCGCTTGCTAAGGGTCTCAGACCGAGGCTTAAGTGGTTCAACAGCTTTGAAGTGTTGGGTAAGGCACTAAACCGTCATTCCTGCGAAGGCTGGAATCTGAACTCCAGCCTGTCGAGGTTCCCGCCTGCGCGGGAACGACGGGTACGCCCCAAACCATTCATGCGTTAGCCCTGGTCCACGAAGGACACGAAGGACACGAAGGGGCACGAAGGAGAGGCGATCTTGTTTTGGGTGGGGTTTCTCGGAGAAGACGGTTATTCCAGGGCATGAGGAAGGGCGGGGTTGGGGGAAAGAGAAGGGAGCGACCCGGAACCAGGGGCGGGTTTCAAACCCGCCCCTACAGGTCCGGTGTTTGCGTATTCCTTCGACGGGCTTGGGACTAGCGGGGGTGAGGATTGTCACCCCCATCCTGACCTTCTCCCATAGAGTGGGAAGGGATTTTGAACGAGGCTCTAGTCGTTGTCGGCTACGCCGGCCATTTCGCGGGAGCCTGCCTGGAGGTGGGTTCCGTAGAAGCGGAGGACCTGCTTCCAGCCATCTACGGCGGCTTCCTGGCGGTAGCTGGGCCGGTCAACGGCGAAGAAGCCGTGGCCAGCGTTGTCGTAGCGGAAGAACTCGTAGTCCTTGCCCGCCGCCTTGAGGGCGTCTTCCAGGTCGTTGACGTCCTGGGGCGACGGTCGGGCGTCTTCGTTGCCGAAGAGACCAAGCAGGGGACAGTTGAGACCGGAGGTGTAGTCCACGGGGGCTACGGGCTGGCGGGAGCGCTCCAGTTCGCCTTCGGGGACGGTGGTTACGCCGCCACCCCAGCAGTTGACCGCAGCGTCAATGCCGTCCAGGCGGCAGGCGACCAGGTAGGTCTGGCGGCCTCCGGAGCAGAAGCCGATGACGCCGACCTTGTCGTTGTGATAGGGCAGGGCGCGGAGATAGTCACGGGCCGCGGCAACGTCGCCGAGGGTCCGGTCATCGGGCATACCGCCGGCCTCGCGGACGCTGGCGCTGTTGGCGGTGGGGTCGCCCTGGCCTTCGCGGAAGTGCAGGTTGGGGGAGATGCAGACGTAGCCGTTGTAGGCCAGCTTGCGAGCCATTTCCTTGGATGCTTCGTCCCAGCCGGGCATGTGGTGAATCAACACAACGCCGGGGAAGGGGCCGGAGCCCAGGGGCCGGGCCAGGTAGGCGTCAATCTGGTCGCCATTGTGACCGTTGATGTTGACAGTTTCCGCGATCATACCTTCGTAAGGCATACCATAACCTCCAAGTGTTCTTTTTGTGTCCTGAGTTGGATGTGCGAGGAACAGCGGTGGTTCCTTGCCCTTGCGGGCAGATTACTACGGAGGGGTATTGGTGTCAATTGGGGATGCAATCTCCTGCGTTGTGAAATGAAACAGCCGAGTGATAGAATGATTGTGTTACTCAGAGAGAAGCAGACTATGACAAGCATCAACACTTTTCAAGATATCCTGGAAGCTATGGAGCGGGACCCCCAGCTGCGGGCCGCTATGCGCGGCCACATTCTGGGCGAAGAGTTCATGCAAATGCCGGCTGCGGTAAACCGGCTGGAAACTAACGTAGCCGGGCTTCAGACTTCCGTAAACCGGCTGGAGACCGATGTAACCGGGCTTCAGACTTCCGTAAACGGGCTGGAGACCAAGGTGGACGGGCTGGAGACCAAGGTGGACAGGCTGGAGACCAAGGTGGACGGGCTGGAGAGCAAGGTGGACGGGCTGGAAACCAAGGTGGACGGGCTGGAGAGCAAGGTAACTGATCTCCAGGTCGGCCAGGAACGTGTGGAAGGAAGGCTGGACCGGCTGGAAGGAGGGCAAAGACGGATGGACGGACGGATTGGCAACCTGGAAGGAGCCCAGTACGAAATGCGGGTATCCCGATTCTTCCCCAACACCGCCCGGCGCGACCTCAACTTGAGCGCGGCCAAAGTCCTCCAGAGCCACAACGTTGGCCCCGACTCGGAACTAACGGCAATGATTGAACAGGCGGAAGAACGCCAGGCCATCACCGTAGAAGAGGGGTATCTCCTGGGAGTGGCCGACGTCATCCTGCAGGGCATAAACCGGGCAAACCAGGAATTCACCTACGCCGTCGCCGAAATTTCCAGAACCATAGCTCAGCACGACATCCACCGCGCGGTGGAACGGGCCAGAATACTGGCCGCCGTAACCGGATGCCCCACCTTAGCGAGCGTAGTCGGGACACGGATAGATGACCGGAACCGGCAACAGGCCGATGAAGCCGGTGTCGTCGCTATCCTGCTGCGAGAGTAGCCAAGTCAACCCGACTCTCTTCTATTTCCCACCTGTTAGCTTCAATACTGTCTTGAAACTGGGGTTTTGAGGTTCCCACTTGCGCGGGAACCTCGGTGTTCGCCACTATCAACTGGCGCTTCCTGTTCTGGGATTCACCTACGCCAGGCTGCCCATGGGGTCCCAGGGAGGCAGGATTACCGGCTCCAGGTCCAGGGCTTTCTGCAGTTCTTCCGGCAGGTAGCTCTTGGGAGCCGAGATTTCGAACATGTACTCGGCGAACCAGGAGTCGTTCATCAGGAAGAAGCCCTTGTCGCCTACCTTGTCGTCCCAGCTGTTTTCCACGCGCCAACGGCGGGGCTTGCCGTCCACAACGTCCACGCCGGTGAACAGCATGGCGTGGGTCATGGCCGTCTGGTGGTACTCCAGCCGCTCGGCCTTGTCCATGCCGAACTCGGCGCTATAGACGCTGGCGTAGTCGAACAGCTCAGCGTCCCATAAGCCCTTGTCGCGGTGCATCTGCTTCCCGGTATCACAGCCCATCCACACGGGCTTGCCGTCCTGCAGCATCCGCATGGCGATGTCCTTCATCAGTTCGATGCCTACGTTCAGGTACTTGATGCGGGCGCCGTCCACCACGTTGCCCAGGTACTGCACCGTATAGGTCTGCCCAGGGGGATTGGCCTGGCGGGGGTCGTGGACCAGGCACACGTACTCTTCCATGGGGGTTGAAATGTACTTTTCGGCGAACTCCAGGGGAGTCATGGAGCCGTCGCGGTGGAACTCGCCGTCCTTGTCCTTCCACTGCCAATCGAAGCTGTCCGGGGGCGTGCCGAGGTGGATGGAGAGAATCCGGTAGATGGACTGCAGGGCTTCCTGCTTGGCCTGGCGCATGGCGTCGAGACCGCCTTCCTCGCCGTAGATGCGGCGGATGTTGCGCGCGCCCTGGCGAACCTGGTAGTTGAGGCCGGCGTTCATGCGCATGGAATTGCCGGAACTCTCCGTCTCGGGCATCACGGTCTTGGGCACCACGCCGTGCTTGCGCACCAGACTGACGAACATATCCCACTGGCCGCCGTCGCCCAGGGGCTGGTGGAGGAGCCAGGCCACCACGCGGTCATCAATGGGCCGGTCGGCGGTCTCGATTACGGCTTCGAGGATGTAGTTGGCCCGCTCCATTTTGTCCCAGAACATGACGTAGCTCTGGCTGAACTCGAACTCCTTGACGTTGAGCAGGTTGCGGCTCTCGGCGCGGAACAGGTTCAAGCCGGCAAACATCCAGCAGCGGCCGGAGCGGGCCTGGTTGGTTACGCCCCAGTCGTCGAGGGACGTGGAGAAGGAGTGGGTGGCTTCGGAGACTATATTCCGGTTGAGGGCCACGTCGTTTACGTCGTGCTGGGTGACGACGTTCTGCATGAGCTGATGGGCGGGCTGGGACTGGAAGGATTCCTGGAAGTCGGCGAGGGTTGCGGTGTCCAGGGCGCCGGGGTTGGCGGGTGTTGTCATGGTGATTCTCCTTTTTGGTCCACTCTTGTTTGTCCACGAATGGGCACTAATTTTCACGAATCTGGATTCCGGCCTTCGCCGGAATGACGGTTTCCCTGTGCCGGTAACTCATCAACTCTGAACTGTTGCAGCCAGCGAACCAGCGACCTCGGTTACTTCCTTCACCGCCCAGTCTATTTCCTCTGTGGTGGTGAAGCGGCCTGTGGAGAAGCGGATGGTTCCCATGGCGTATTCGGTGGGGACTTGCATGGCGGCGAGGACGTGGGAGACCTCTACCCGGTCGCTGTGGCAGGCGGCGCCGGCGGAGGCGGCGACGGTGGGCAGGTTGGCCAGGATGCGGTCGGCTTCCTTACCCCTGAAGGCGATGCTGGAGGTGTTGGGCAGGCGCTTCTCCCGGTGGCCGTTGATGCGAATGTCGGCGTCTGATTCTAACAAGCCGCTTTCCAGCCGGTCGCGCATGGTTTGCATGTGGGCCGAATACCGGCCAAGGTTTTGGTCAATGAGTTGGCAAGCCTGGCCCAGCCCCACCATCTCAATGACGTTTTCGGTGCCGGCGCGGCGGTTTTGCTCGTGGTTGGCGCCGTGCATGAATTTCTCCAGAGTTACTCCGGGCCTGATGTAGAGGGCGCCGATGCCCTTGGGCGCGTAAAGCTTGTGGCCGGCGATGGACAGCAGGTCAACGCCTAACTCGTCCACCTTAACGGGCATCTTGCCTACGGACTGGGCGCAGTCGGTGTGGACCAACGCTCCGTAACGATGGGCGGCTTCCGCAATTTCGGCAATGGGCTGGATGGAGCCAACCTCGTTGTTGGCGTGCATAATGGTAACCAAGATGGTTTCGTCGGAAAGGACTTCCTCTACCTGCCTGACGTCAACCAGACCGTGTTCGTCCACCGGGAGGTAGGTGACTCGGCAACCCTGGTCTTCGAGGTAGCGGCAGACCTCGGTCACGGCGGGATGCTCGATGGCGGAGGTGATGATGTGGTTGCCCCTGGCCTGGTATGCGCCGGCGACTCCCTTGATAGCGTGGTTATTGGCCTCGGTGCCGCCGCTGGTGAAAATCAGGTCGTCGGGATGACAGCCCAGCAGGCCGGCTACCTGGCTGCGGGCAAGGTCAACTCCCTCCCGGGCCGCTGAACCGAAGGAGTGGACGCTGGAGGGGTTGCCAAAGAGGCCGTGGACGTAGGGGAGCATGGCCTCGGCAACTTGCGGGTCTATGGGAGTGGTGGCGTTGTAATCCAGGTAAATGTCATTCATGCTCGGCTCCGGCCGGGTTTCGTTGCCAGGGAAAGGCCATTATAGCCCAGGCGGGCAAGGTCAACCACAAGAATTACTGACAGTAGCCTGTAGCTTAACCAGGAACACATTGATAGACTCGTCCCAAATTTCAGTACATGGGGCGTATAGTATGTGGAACTTCCTGGCCAGAGAGGCCAACTGGACCGAAATTATAGCCAACACGCTGGCCCTGGGTTTCAGCCTGATGGCAATCGTGGTTATCGGCTACGCGGTGTTGTTTGACCCGGGCTCGTTGGCCGCCGTAAGCTCAGTTACGTCCGGGATTACGGGGGTGATACTTGGGTTTTATTTCAACCGGGAGCGGTTAAAATCGGCGCAGAGCCAGGCCAACGCTGCGGCCATTGAAAAAAGGGCTGCCAGTGAACAGGCAAGAGAATCAGAGCAGCAACTTGAGCGTCTGTCAGCATCATTCGCGCGTTTCGTGTTAGAATTAGACCAGATAGAGCGCAGCAGTGGTATTGAGGAAGAGGAGCAAAATCATGACGCCTAATGAAAAATACATTGCGCGAAGATTGGGCGAAATCCTTGAGATTGCCAAGAAAGACCTCAAGGAGCATGAGCGGTGGGTCGAGGAGCGGAAACAGAGGGAAAGGGAGGACCGGGAACGCCTGCGTGAGAGGCGTTAGTCGTTTGGCAAGTTTGAAACTATGATTGGAATGGCCCAACCCGTTGTTCCCGCGCAGGCAGGAGCCTTTCAGGCTGGAATTGAGATTCCAGCCTTCGCAGGAATGACGGGTTTTTTTGCGTTCACTGCTAATTTGAGGACAAGACGCCTACGCCAAATTTGGTGGGTTGACCGGGTGGGGGCGCAGGGCCGTTTGCATCTACGATCCGGGAAAAACTGACCAGCAAAATCTGAACCAATGCTTTTGCCTGCGGTGGGCTGGACAGGGTGGGATTAAGATTCCTGCCTTCGCAGGAATGACAGGTTAAGGCTTAGGGCTACCAGTCAATGCTGCCGAGAAGTTTTGCTGGTCTGCTTACAGGCGCCCGTCAATAACCACGTCCAGCACCGCCGGCTTTCCTGAATCCAGAGCTTTCCTAATTTCGGGGCCGATTTCCGCCGGGTCGCTGATGGTGCGGCCGTACACTCCGATGGCTTCAGCCATGCCGGCCAGGTTCAGCGGCAAGTCAAAGTCCATCCCCACGTAGCCCTCAAAGCCCTCTCCGACTTCTTCCCCCAGAATCTCACGGCGGTGGACGTTCATGTTCACCTTCAGGATTCGATAGGAACGGTTGTTGCAAACCAGGTAAACAACCGGGATATTGTAATTAGCCGCCGTCCACAGCGCTTGAACCGTCATCATGGCGCTGCCATCCCCGACGACGGCCAGCACCGGGCGGCCGGGGTGGGCCAGCTTTGCGCCGAGGGCCGCGCCCATGCCCCAGCCGATGGCGCCGATGCGCTCGCCATAGATGCTGTCGGGTTCATTGAACTTGACCGCTTCGTGCAGGGCATCCTTGGAACTGAGGGAATCGTCAATCAAGAGGGCATCCGCCGGCAGGGCATCGGCAAGCTCGCGCATCATGCGTTCGGGCGGCATGGGGCGGTTGTCCCAGGTCCGGGACAACCGGGCCTCCCTTTCCTGCTGGCGCAGGGCTTTTGCCGCTACATGGCGGTCCCGACGGGCCTGGACTGCTTCTTCCCGGGCTGCGTCCGAGTTGGGGCGCTGGCTGGGCCTCAGGAGACGGGCCAGTTCATTCAGGCCGGCCCGTGGGTCGCCGAAAATTGGAAGGTCGGCCGGCTCGGACTTGCCAAGCTCCCGCTGGGCCGAATCAAGGTGAATGAGCCGGGCGCCCGGGGGCAGGGCCCGCTCGTCGGTGTAGAAGAAGCCCGAAAAGACGTTGGCGCCCACGGCCAGCACCACGTCGGCGGCTGCCAGCAGTTCGCGGCCGAAGGATATGGTGGGATTTATGCGGCCCAGAAATTGAGGGTGTCCGGTAGGAAAATTGGCCCTGGCCAGGGAGGCCGCATATACGCCGGCGCCAAGCAATTCTGCAACCTCTACGGCCGCCGCCATTCCGCCCGACTGCGCCAGCCGGTCCCCCACGACCATCAGGGGATTGGCAGCGGCGGACAGCAGGCCAGCAGCCTGCTCCAGTAACGCGCCGTCGGGTTCGGGAACCCGGATCGGCGTCCCCGACGGAATTATGTCCATAGAAGTGGGGCCGTCCAGGGCGTTGGCGGCGAACCCGACGAAAACCGGTCCGGTGGGAGCGGCCTTCGCCTCCTGAAAGGCGCGGCGCAGCACGCCGGGAATCTGGTCGGGGTGCCCAACCTCCGCGCTCCACTTGGTAAACTGGGCAACCATGGAGGCCAGGTCGGTACGCCCTTCGGCCAGCTTGCGCACGTCCTTGTTGCCGGCGGTCAGCACCAGGGGAATGCCGCCGTCCATGGCGTGGTGCAGCAGGCTGATTCCGTTGGCCAGACCGGTCTCAATATGCAGGCTGACCACCGACGGCCCGCCGGAAGCCAGGGCGTAGCCGTCAGCCATGCCCATGGCCACGCCTTCCTGGGTGGCCAGCATGTACTGGATTTCCGGGTATTCGGGCAGCAACGCCATGATGGCGCTTTCGCTGGTGCCCGGATTCCCGAAAATGTGCCGCACTCCTTCGGCTTTCAGGAACTCGAGGAAGGCGCGGGCTCCGCTCATACTGCTCATGGGCGACCTACCTCCTTTTCGTTGGCCGTGTTCGTATCCAACAAACCAGGGTCATCTAACAAGCCCGCTTGAGACAGGAAGGCAAGAAGCATATCCCGCATCTGGGCTTCGTGGACCGGGGCGAACTTGGCAAACTCCCTCAGGTTGCGCGCCGCTTCCTCCTGGGCGTCGAAACGGTCGCCCATGAGCAGGTAATCGCCGGCCAGTTCCCGGTTCCAGACCTCCAGCTCCCGGTAAGTCAATTGGGGTTCGAACTGGAAGCCGTAGGAATTGCCCTGCCGGAAGGCCATGGTTATTCGGCGGTAGCGGCCATCGCGCAGCAGCATGTATCCTTCGGCCAGCGACGTACCTCCGGGCGGCACGGTGAAGCACTCGCCATGCAGGGTGGGCACCAGGGGAACCCGGATTTTTCCAAAAGCGGGGTCTCCGTCGCCGGCTTCGGTTACGGAAATCTTGCGCAGCCCGAACTGGTAGCCTCCGGTGGGTTCCACGCTGCCGCCCAGGGCCCGGCTCAGCAGCTGGGCGCCGAGGCAAACGGCGAAAATCGGAATGCCGGCCTCGGAGGCCCGGGCCAGGTAGTCAATTTCGGCTTTGAGGGCGGGGTATTCGTCATTGGCGGAAAGGGGGCCGCCCAGGGCAAGGACCAGGTCCACGTCGCTGGGGCTGGGCGCGGGAAAGTCGAGGTAGTCCGGGGCCTGCAGGAAGAGGTCAAGGGCAGCCAGGTCGAATCCGGCCTGGCGCAGGACTGCGGTGAAGTTGGAGCCTAACGTCTCGGGGGAGGCATGGCGTATTATTAGGGCGCGTTTCAATCCTTCACCGCTTCAATCCTTCACCGTTTCAATCCTGCGGGCGGTCCAGGGGGACAAAGCCGCCCGGCCGTGATTTCCCAAATGCTACACCACGCAAGGGGCCGATGTCAGCAAGGGCTTTCGAATGGCAGATGTTCAGGGTGGTAACTGTTCAGGATGGTCTCAGTCCAGGGTCGGGAGGAACGGGGTGGGCAATCGCGCCCCGGGGAGTTCTCGTCCTGAAAGATCAAAACTGTCGTTCTGAACGGAGTGAAGAACCTAGGGGGTGTCGTCAAATTGAATGTGGGGGCTTCCTAGCGTCCCCTTTCGTCGTTCCCGCGAAGGCGGGAACCTCGACCGGCAGTAGTTAAGATTCCTGCCTTCGCAGGAA
>DAOUIY010000001.1:0-7695 GCA_034423215.1 Dehalococcoidia bacterium | reverse complement strand
TCTCCGTCGTTCCGGCGAAGGCCGGAACCCAGGAGTTCTGAAGGTAAGGAACCATGTCCGGCGCTAACCTTCCTGGATTCTGGCCTGCGCCAGAATGACGGGTTTCGATAGTTACCCTTCATTCCAAAGTAGTTGAACTAATAGTGGTCCAAGTTATTTGAACTGATGGATAGTATTTACGCTCACCCTGAGATTGTCGAAGGGCCGCCCATTCGCAGATAGACAATTTGATGGTTCGACAAGCTCACCATGAGCGGGCTGTCAGTTTACCCATAACCTCTATAGCGAACGGTTATTCGAGCGTCTGACTGCTCCCCGCCAGCGAACGGTTATTCGAGCGTCTGACTGCTCCCCGCCCCCATCCCCTCAAACACCCCCGCCATCTCCCTCACCCGCTCCAAATCTACTGGATTCGTAATCACCCCGTCCTTTTTCAGGCTGGTGCCCACTATGGCCCCGTCGGCGTGGGCCAGAAATTGGGCGGCGTTGGCGGCATCCACGCCGCTGCCCACCAGCAGGGGCCGGTCGGGGACGGCGCGGCGCACTACGGCCACGTCGTCGGCCACGGCCGGCTGTCCCGTAACCGGTCCGGTCACTATAAGACCGTCGGCCAGGCCCCGGTAGGCCGTCTCCCGGGCAATCAGGCCCAGGTCCGGCTCTCCCAGGGGCACGGCGTGTTTCACCAGCACGTCGGCGATGATGGCCACATGCCCGGCGTCCATGAGGCGGCGTCGGCGCAAGGTCTCAAAGGCCTCGCCGGTAATCAGGCCCTCGTCGGCCGCCATGGTGCCGTAATGGACGTTGACCCGGATAAACCGGGCTCCCCCCGCCAGCGCCACGGCCAGGGCGGCTATGGCGTCGCTGCGCAGCATGTTGACTCCCACCGGCAGGGGCGTGGTCCGGCACGCCAGGTCCACCGCCCGGGTCATGGCCGCCACCGTTTCCGGCTCCACCCGGCCGATGCGGAAGGGAGCGTCGCCAAAGTTCTCCACTATTATGCCGCTGGCCCCGCCCTCGGTCAGGACTGCCGCCTCCCGTTCCGCCTGTTCCAGAACGGCAGACAAATCACCGCCCCAACGGGGCGAGCCGGGCAGCGGCGGCAGGTGAATGACGCCTATAAATGCCTTATCCGTACCAAAGAGCGACTGCATGGCCTCGCCTTTCCCTTACCTGGCTTTCCCCAATCTGGCCTTCCCTTACCTGGCTTTCCCCTTATCTGGAAGGAAACCGCGCCGCCAGCAGGTCAATTATCAGCGCCGCGCCCATCTGGCTGGTCAGTTCCGATGAATCGTAGGGAGGTGCCACCTCCACCAGGTCGAAAGCCACCAGGTTGTGGCTGGCGGCCAGGGCGGCAAGGCAGTCCCGTAGTTCGTGGTAGAACAGCCCCCCTATCTCAGGGGTGCCCGTGCCCGGCGCCTGGCTGGGGTCCATCACGTCAATGTCCAGGGTAATGTACAGGTTCTCGCCCCGGGGCACCTGGTCCGCAACGGCTTGCGGCCCCAGGTCCCGGAACTGCCCGGTGGTGATAATCAGGCTGCCGTCCCGTTGCGAGTCTTCGTAGGGCTGGCGTCGGGCGGTGCGGATTCCTATTGACGTTATGTGGTTGACGAAGTCCAGCTCGCGGCAGCGGCGAATGGGACTGCCGTGGGTATAAAGCTCCCCCTGGTAGTCGTGGCTGTAGTCCAGGTGCGCGTCAAAATGGACAATGTTCAGGGGCTGGAACTTGCCCAGGCCCCGCACCACGGGATAGGTTATGGCATGGTCGCCGCCAACCACCACCGGGAAGGATCCCCGTTCCACCACCCTTTCCACCGCCGCTGTAAGCTTGTCAAAGTTGCGGTGGACGTTGGAGGGAATGGTGGTTATGTTGCCGCAGTCGGCCATGGTGACGCCCCGCAGCAGTTCGTCGCCGGCCTCGATGTTGTAAAAGCCTTCCGCCTGCTGCTGTCGGCCAAAGGGGTCCGAGTAGGAGTAGGCCCGGGGCGCGTCCCTGATGGCGTCCGGCCCGTAGCGCGCCCCCGGACGGCCCAGCGTTCCCTGGTCGAAGGGCATTCCGATGAACGCCACGTCGGCATCCAGTTCGTCCAGGTTGACGCATAGCGGCGCCTTGAAAAAGGTTCGCGGCTGCGCCCGCAGTATGGGCCAGCTTTCTCCCGTGTGGACCGGTTGGTCCCTGTCCCCGTTTTTCTCGGTCATAACCTTCCCTACATTCGAGTCGCTAAGGGTTGTGGTCAAATGAAAATGGAATTCTCGGAGCGTCTCATTTCGTCGTTCCCGCGCAGGCGGGAACCTCGACGGGCTGGAGTTTAGATTCCTGCCTTCGCAGGAATGACGATTTAGGGCACCAGCCATTATAACAAAGCAGCCGGTGGCCGAACCGCAACGCGTCAAATAGCCACTGTTCAGAGTTAAAGGCAACAAGCTGCCCCCAAACCCGTCGTTCCCGCGAAGGCGGGAACCTGGTAGGGCGCCCGTAGGGGCGATTCGCGAATCGCCCCTACGGGCCAGGGCAAACGGGTTCTAATCTTGGGAGAGTCCCTCGTTCCCGCGCCATCGGGAACCTCGAAACTGGCAAGTAATGTCTCAAGTCCTACTTAACCTTCAGGAATCCGGTTAGGCGAGAGAATGCGATTGCCCTGGCTACTTCCCGCCATATCTGCCCGGTTACTGGCGCATCTGCTATCATTACCCCAACTCTTCAGGAGACCCAGCGTCCTTTGATGACCGTTTTCGGTATCGTTGAGTCTTGGCGCGGTAGCGTGAAAATGTCGGAAAGACTGATTGACCGCGCGGAAGCCCCGCCTTAGTTGGTTGTTGCCACGGCTGACCACAAGCTGGATTTACACGGCAAGACCTGGGCCGAGGCCCTCTCCGACTTCCGCGAGTTCTACAATGCGGCGGCCCGCGCCCACCCGGGCGGCGGCGTGCAGTTGGAGGTGGTGCACGGCTATGGCTCCACCGGCCAGGGAGGCCGCCTCCTCACCAGCCTGCGCAGCTACCTGGACCGGCAGGCCCAGGCCGGCCTGCTGTCCTACCGCACCGGCGAAGCCGCCGACGGCAACCCGGGCCACACGCTGATTACCACACTCAGGCCTTTGCCGGCCGCCGGCGACGACCTGGCCGACGGCATCTGGGAATTCTGCGTCCGTCCCCAGTCCCACCGCAAGGTTATGAACCGCTTCCGCCGCCACGGCGACCCCCAGGTGCAGCAGGCCCTGCGGGACCTGATGGGCCGCAAGCGCCTGGAGTCCGTAACCGTAGGGCGGGAAAGGGGATACCGCGCCGTTTAGCCCTCTGAAAAGCTCCACATCACAACCCACCAACCGGCTCGAATTGCTTGAAGACTACGCAGGGTCATCCCTTGTGGCTGCCCTTCCCTGTTTACACGATCCCCCACAACCGAAATCAAACCCGCTTTATCAACCCTTACAATGCAAGGTATGATGTAAGCCATAAGTCCGGTAAGGGCGGCCAGTGCGATGTGCCGGCGTCTGCCCACAACAACAGTAACGGAAGAGCCGCCGCTGCTGCCTCGGTCCGGGCCACGGAAACACGGGGCAGGGTATGGCGACAGTGGAGAATGCCAAATGACTACAACCACCGATGACAGGTTCGACGATGCCGAAAGGGGCCTGGAGTGGCTGGAAAAGCTGGAGGCTTTGCAGTCCAGGTCTGCTACCGACCGGGCTGCCCTGGAAGTTGCCGAGTACGTGATGCAACTGCGTGCCGCTGTAACCGAACTGGCCGGGGAACGCAGCGCATCCGAACTGGGCGAGACCTTGGGTGACGATACGGTACGGCTGGTGGAGGAACTGCGCCATGCCGACCAGCAGGATTACTGGAACACCCGTATTCTCCCCGCCCTGCTGAAGGCCGGCGGCTGAAGCCTGAACTTCGTGCCAGGGAGCCCCGGGCGTCGTATAGACGGAGGCCGGGGAGCCGGCCCTTGTCCGTGCCTGCTTTGTCCCTGGCACGGCCCACCCACAGGACTTTCGGGCGGTGGCCCTGGTAGTTCAACCACTTTGGGTTGACGGGTAACTGTCGAAACCCGTCATTCCGGCGCAGGCCAGAATCCAGGAAGGTTGGCGCCGGGCCTGGTTCCTTACCTTCAGGGCTCCTGGGTTCCGGCCTTCGCCGGAACGACGGAGAAACGCAGTTTCAATTATCAGTGGAGGATTCTGGATAGGTGAGATGCGCTGAAGGGGTCTGAAGTGCCCAACGTCCCCGTACACGGAAGCCTCAACTCGGCCAACCTGGCAGTCCAACAAGATTGAACTGAGGCTAATGCACCGGACCGTCATTCCTGCGAAGTCAGGAATCTTAACTCCGGCCTGTCCGGGTTTCCGCCGGCGCGGGAACGACGGTTTGGGCCGGCCTAGGCATCATCTCAAACCTGCCGGGCCGTAGGGACGCATGGCCATGCGCCCCTGCATTGCATCAATGAGCAAACCTGGGAGCCCGCTCGTGGTGAGCGGATATGTTACCAAACCAATGCCAGGGTGCAATCCGCATTGTTCCATCTCCCCTCTCCCTCAGGGAGAAGGGCCGGGGGTGAGGGCAGCCGCCTGACCGTGGCCAACCTCGCCGAGGCAGCAACAGAACCGCTCATCCCGTAACCGTCGGAAGGAAGACTGGCAACCTTCCGGCAGGCTCGGAATGAGCGGTTCGTTTAATTCAGGAGATTCGGGTTTGGGTTGGTGCGCTGCGGGCTAACCCTGGCCCCGGCGACCTCCGCTGTTGCCCAGGAAACGCCGGTCGGACACGCCGCCGCCACCTTGGCCGCCCCGGTTGCCGCCGCCCTGGCCGCCCCGGTTGCCGAAGCCGCCGCCACCGCCGCTGCGGTTCCCGCCGGGCCCACCACCGCCCGGCCGGCGTCCCCGGTCGCCGCCGCCACTGCCGCCACCCCGGTTGCCGTATCCGCCGCCGCCTCGCGGCCGGTCGCCTCCCCGGTCCTGGGGCGGGCGGGCAGGTCGGGGCGGGCGTTCCCCGCCGTCGTCGCCGAACAGGGCGCGGCGGGACACGTTGACCCGGCCCATGGAATCAATCTCCTGGACCATCACCGTAATTTCCTGGCCGACCTTCAGTTCCTCTTCCATGTCGCCCAGGTCCTCGTTGCGTACCAGGCCGTCCTTGCCGGGAATCAGTTCCACGAAGGCGCCGAAGCTGGCCAGTCGGTTCACCTTGCCGGTGAGGATGTCTCCCACCACCAGTTCCCGGGTCAGACCCTCTATTCTGCTGCGGGCCAGCTCAATGGAGGTCTGGTCCGAGGAGCTGAGGGTTACGCCGCCGTCGTCGGCCACGTCAATGGAAGCTCCGGTCTCCTCGATAATGCCGCGGATGACCCGGCCGCCTGGGCCGATGACCGCGCCAATCTTCTCCACCGGAATCTGGATGCGGATGGTCTTCGGAGCGTAGGGGCTCATCTCCGTGCGCGGTTCGGTGATGGCCTCGGCCATCTTGTCCAGGATGTGCAGGCGGCCCAGCCGCGCCTGCTCCAGGGCCTGCCGCAGGATTTCCTCGTCCAGCCCCTTGAGCTTGATGTCCATTTGCAGGGCGTTGATTCCGGCCGCCGTGCCGGCCACCTTGAAGTCCATGTCGCCCAGGAAGTCTTCAATGCCCTGGATGTCGCTCAGCACGGCATACCGGCCGTCGTTGTCCGTCACCAGGCCCATGGCGATACCGGCCACCGGACCCTTCATGGGGACGCCGGCGTCCATCAGGGCCATGCTGGTGCCGCAAACGCTGCCCATGGATGTGCTGCCGTTGGAACTCAGCACCTCGGAAACCACCCGTATGGTGTAGGGGAACTCCGTCTCCGCGGGCAGGGCCGAAAGGATGGCCCGTTCCGCCAGGGCTCCGTGGCCTATTTCGCGGCGGCCGGGGGAACCCACCCGCCGGGCCTCGCCCACCGAGTAGGGCGGGAAGTTGTAGTGGTGCATGAACTGCTTGGTGTCATCGGGCGACAGGGTGTCCAGGTTCTGCTTCATGCTCAGCGGCCCCAGGGTGGCCACCGACAGCACCTGAGTCTGGCCCCGGGTAAACAGGCCCGTGCCGTGGGTGCGGGGCAGGGTGCCCACCTTGCAGGTAATGGGCCGGATTTCCGACAGGCTGCGGCCGTCCGGGCGCACGCCCAGGTCCAGGATGCGCCGCCGCACTTCTCCCTTGACCACGTTCTTGAAGCCCTCGGCCACCTTGTTCTTGCCGTACTCTTCGACCAGTTGCTCGGCAACTTCATCCTCTATTGCGTCCAGGCTCTCGTCCCTTTCCGCCTTGAAGGAGTTGCGCTCCAGCACCTCGGTGACCCGCCCGTTTACGATGGCCTTAATCTGCGAGTCCAGCCGCTCTTCCTCTTCCGTGTCCGTGGAAACTTCGATCTTGGGGGCGCCGACCTTGGATACCAGTTCGTCAATCAGGTCAATGGTCAGCAGGTTGGCGCTGAAGGCCTTTTGTATGCCCTCCAGAATGACCTCTTCCGAAACCTCGTAGGAGCCGGCCTCCACCATCATTATGGCGTCCCGCGTGCTGGCTACCACCATGTTCAACAGCCCGTCGGCAATCTCGGCGTAGGTTGGGTTGACGATGAATCCGCCGTCGTTATAGGAAACCCGGCAGGCGCCGATGGGCCCGGAGAAGGGCAGGTGAGACATGGACAGGGCTGCCGAAGCGCCGACCATGCCCAGGATTTCCGGGGGATTCTTCTGGTCGGCGGAGAGGACGGTGAGGATTACCTGGATTTCGTTGTGCAGTCCCTTGGGGAAGAGGGGGCGGATGGAACGGTCGGTGAGGCGGGCGGAGAGGATGGCTTCCTGTCCGGGGCGGCCTTCCCGTCTGAAAAAGCTGCCCGGAATCTTGCCCGCGGAATATAACCGCTCTTCAAACTCCACCGTCAGGGGCAGAAAATCAATGTCGGCCCGGGGCTTGTCCGCCATCACGGCGGTGGCCAGCACCACCGTATCCCCGTAGGTGAGGACGGCGGAACCGTGGGCTTGAAAGGCCAGTTCACCCGACTCGATAACCAGCTTTTCGTTCCCGATAATTCGTTCGACTACTGTAGCTTCAGGCATAGGAAGATTACATAACCTCGCACATTAAAATAAATGGAGAGGAGACAAACGCGAAGCTAGCACGTTTTGCAGTGGGCGGGCTTTACTCGGGGTAACGAAACCGCGCGATGGGCAGACCCGGGGCCGGGACGGAATGGGCCTAGCGGCGCAACCCCAGCCGGCTGATCAGGTTCTGGTAGCGGTTAACGTCCTCGTTACTGAGGTAGTTGAGCAGCCTGCGGCGTTTCGACACCATGGTAACCAGGCCACGACGGGAGTGGAAGTCCTTCTTGTGGGTGCGGAGGTGGTCGGTCACCTGCCGAATCCTCTCGGTCAGAATGGCGACCTGCAGTTCGGTGGACCCGGTGTCATTAGGGTGGGTCCGGTATTCCCGCGTTATTCGTTCCCTGGTGTCAGCATCCAGCATTACTAATGCAAAACCTTCTATCTCATCTTCTCTAACATCGTGGAGGATTATAGCACGGTACGGATTTCGTTGCAATGGCGGGTTTTAGGCAGGGCGATCGCGTTTTAACGAATTATCGTCCTGAACGGCCAAAACTGTCATTCTGAACCCTTCGGCCTGCTCAGGGTAAACTCAGTGAAGAATCCAAAAGCCTTCCCAGAGCCCGGTTACGGACCCGAAAGTTGG